>DAIDHB010000530.1 GCA_027452145.1 Planctomycetales bacterium | reverse complement strand
CTTCAAGTAGGTCGGGCAGTCTTGTCCGACGCTCACCCCCGTCGGGCAAGACTGCCCGACCTACTTTCATGCCGGCCCCCGCCCGACGAGCTGCCCGACGATCGCTTCGATCCCGTCGGGCAAGACTGCCCGACCTACTTTCATGCCGGCGTGATAATGGACGTGAGGGTGATACTCCAGCGTTCGGCCCCAGGTGTGCAGCACGCCGAAGAACCCCAGCCGATCCGTGCCCAGGTGCCTCGGGTCCGCCGCGACGGCGCGCAGCGCCTGGCTCGACGCCTCGAACAGCGCCCCGTAGACGGCGCACTGATGGGCCCTCGCCAGTTCCCGCAGCTCGACCGGCAGGGTGAAGGTGACTCAAGCAGCGGGACGGCTGGCATACGCCCCCGTGACTCCGGTAGGCTGCAGATTCTGACGTTCTGTCAGCCCGGTCCATCATCATTCCTTCCGATCGGCGGGCAAAGCCGCTCGCCCCAGCGAACTCGCCTTGCCCCGCCGGCCGGTCGGGCGTAGCATGTACGTCCGTGAATCGCCCTCCGAAGCAGTGATTCCTACCGGGATTCCGCTGATGGATCAATCGTCCCGCCGCCGGCCGCCGCGGGGTCGGGCCGCCGGATCGGTGTCTGTCGTCGACGTCACTCCCGCGAAACGCTGGGCCGCGGCGGTGCGGCACCTGCGCCGGGTGGATCCGCACCTGCGCGCGATCATCGACCGCGTGGGACCTTGCCGGCTCGAGCCGAAGCTCGACCGGTTCGGCACGCTCGTCCGCGCGATCATCGGGCAGCAGATTTCGTCAAAAGCCGCCGCGTCGATCCATAACCGACTCGTCGAGATCGGCGGCGAGCCGCATCGGCCCGAGCGGCTGATCGAGCTGGGTGAGGACGTGTTGCGGGGCGTCGGGCTCTCCGGCGTCAAGGCACGGTACGTGCTGAACCTGGCCGAGGCGGTCGCCTCGGGCGCCGTGCCTCTCGATGAGATGGACGGCTCGTGGGAGGACGCCCGGATCACCGAGGCCCTGGTCTCGATCAAGGGGATCGGCGTCTGGACGGCCGAGATGTTCCTGATCTTCGCGCTCAACCGCCCCGATGTCCTGCCGGCCGGCGACTTGGGCGTCCGCGCGGGGATTCGGGATCGCCACGGCCTGGCCGAGCTGCCCCGGCCGAGCGAATGCCACGCCCTGGCCGAGCACTGGCGGCCGTATCGCTCGATCGCGAGCTGGTATCTCTGGCGGAGCGGCGACACGCCCCAGACGCCCGTCATCAAGGCCGTCGAAAAGCTGCCGAAGGAACCGCCTGCGACGCCGAGGCGCAAGCGATCAGGCTGATTCTCCCGCCGGCGTTTCATTCCCCGACCCCCGAAGGACGACGACTGAATGTTCGACCTCATCATCAAGGGCGGCTGGGTGATCGACGGCACCGGCGGCCCGCCGTTCCGCGCCGACGTGGGACTGCTCGAATCGATGATCGCCGAGGTCGGCCGGCTCGACGGGGCGCAGGCCCCTCGGGTGCTAGATGCGACCGGCCGTTATGTCGTCCCCGGCTTCATCGACGCCCATGTCCACGGCGACCTGATGCTCCTGGCCGATCCGATTCACCTGCCCGCGTTGCGGCAGGGGGTGACGACCTATATCATCGGCCAGGACGGCAGCTCGTTCGCCCCGGCGTCGCCGGCCACGCTCGACTACATGAGGCGCTACACGGCCGGGTTCAACGGCAACCCGCCGGGGCTGGGCTACGACTGGCGGACGATCGACGAGTACCTGTCGCGCTTCGACCGGACGACCGCGCTCAACGTCGCCTACCTGATTCCGAACGGCAACGTCCGGATGGAGGTCATGGGCCTGGACCAGCGGCCGGCGACGGATGACGAGCTCGCCGCGATGCAGCGCCTGGTCCGCGAGGGGATGGACGCCGGCGCGATCGGGCTCTCGACCGGGCTCGATTACATCCCCAGCCTGTATGCCGACGCCCGCGAGATCTCGGCGTTGTGCGAGGCGATCGCGGCGGAGAACGGGGTGTATGTCACTCACATGCGCGGCTACGACCGGAACGCGCCGGTCGGGATGCGCGAGGTCTGCGAGATCGCGCGATCGTCCGGCGCAGCCGCGCACGTCTCGCACTACAACGGTCCGGCCGAGATCTTGCTGCCCCTGATCGACCAGGCCCGCGCGAGCGGGCTCGACGTGACGTATGACACGTATCCTTATGTCGCGAGCAGCTCGATCCTGGGCATGATGACGCTGCCCGGCTGGGTGCAGGCGGGCGGGATCGAGCCGACGCTCGAGCGCCTTCGCGATGGGGCCGTCCGCTCGCGGCTGGAGTCGGAGTGGTTCGCCGGTGGCCTGACGATCCCGCTCGACCGGGTGAACATCGCGATGGTGGCCGCCGAGTCCTGGCGGTGGGCCGAGGGGCTGAGCGTCGCGGCGGCCGCCGAGCAGGCCGGTCTCAGCCCGGGCACGTTCATCTGCGACGTCCTGGTGGCGTCGGGGATGGAGGTGGGCGTGGTGGCGTTCCGCCCCGGCAGCCGGACCGAGGCCGACATCCGCGCCGTGCTGAAGCACCCGGCGCACATGGCCGGCTCGGACGGCATCTTCCGCGGCGGATTCCCGCACCCGCGCGGCTGGGGCGCTTTTGCCCGATATCTGGGACACTACACGCGCGAACTCGGCGATTACACCTGGGCCGACGCGATCACTCACCTGGCCACTCACGCCGCGCGGCGGTTCCGGCTGACCGATCGGGGGTTGATCCGCACCGGCTATGTCGCCGACATCGCGGTCTTCGACCCGGCGACCGTGATCGACCGGGCGACCTATTCCGACGGCCGCGCGCTGGCCGAGGGCGTCGATCATGTGATCGTCAACGGCACGATCGTGCTCCAGGACGGCGAGCCGACTGGCGCCAAGCCCGGCCGTGCGCTGCGGCGGGGTTGACATTCGCCGCCCTGTGCATCAGCATCCGGGCGGCTATGGTCCTCCTGGCTTGCGTCAACGGGGCGCCGATGTTGTATGCTGGGATGGCCTATCCGATGGTCGTCGCCGGTCGTTGTGCCGCCAGGGGGAGGCGAGGTCGCCATGCTGATGCTGTTCACCTGCGAGCAGTGCGGGAAGCGGATCCTGGTCGACGCGAACATGCAGGGCCGCAAGGGCCGGTGCGGCAACTGCGGCCACGTGATGCGCATCCCTCGGGCCGACGAGGCGCATCTCCAGCCGCCTCCCCTGCCCCAAACGGGCGCAGCGGGGCAGCCGAAGCATGCGGACGCCCACGCCCCGGCCGGGTCCGCCGCCGGTCCGTCCGGCGACGCCCCGTTCCGCCTGAGTCCGCCGGAGGAACGGCCCGAGGCCGCGGTCCCGGCCGCGCCTTTCGTTCCCCCGCCACCTCCGGTCCTCGCCGAGCCCCGGCAATTGCACCGGCACGTCCACGTCGACGAGGAGCCCTCGCACTTCGAGCTGCTCCGCGAGGACGCGCATCCCGACGACAGGTCGCTGGCGTCGCCCGAGGTTCAGCGCGGGCTGCGCGAGCTGGAGGAATACCGACGCGACCCGCGCGGCTATCAGCTCGCCGAGGAGCTGGACAGCCGCTTCTTCCGCTGGGCCCGCGGGTCGCGGCCGGCGAACTTCCTCTTCACCGGGTGGCGCAGGGCCGTGGGCGGCATCCTTCGCGCGCTCCGCTTCGTCGACGACTGGGGCTACCTGATCTCGATCCCGTTCCTGATCCTGATCGTCTTCGCCATCGCCATCGGCAACCGGCCGCTGATCCACACCGGCGCGGTCGTCGTGGTGCTCGTCAACTTCGGCCGGTTCTGGACCGATCTCCTGGCGCTCTTCGTCCGGCCGTTCAAGGAGGGGCCGGTCCACGGCCTGATGTTCTTCTTCCCGCCCTATGCGATCTTCTTCATCAGCCGGCACTGGGACAAGTTCAAGGGGACGTTCCGTCGGCTGCTGACGTCGTGCGCGCCGATCGTGCTCGTGATCCTGGCCTATGCATTCATTCCGGTGATCGACCCCGCGATCCAGTCGGCCCCGACTGCGCGCGAGAAGCTCCGCCGCGCCGGGCAGGAGGTCGTCAAGGAGGCGCGCGAGGGGCTGCACCAGGCCGAGGAGCAGGTACGCAAGATCGAGGAGAAGGGGCGCGACGCGCTGAAGAAGAAGGCCGAGCCCGCGCCGTGAGCCGAAGTTGTGGCCCGGGGCGGGTTCGAGTAGGTTAGACGGCAGGGATGGGATGGCCGGGCGGGGCCGGCGCCGGTGAGAGTAGGGACGCGGAGGCTCACGATGCCGGTGGCCGGGACGATGCAGGACGTTGGGCCGCGCGCCGGGACGAACTCGAAAGGCCCATCCCGAGGGCGCCGGCTGGCCGTAATCGCGGCGGTCCTGATCGTGCTGTCGGCGGCGGCGGTCGCGGGCTATGAGCTCATCCCGCGCGAGTGGCTGCCGGGATACGATCGCTCGCCGAAGAACCTCATCCTGCCCGGCGTGGTCGAGGTGCAGGAGGTCCGGCTGGGCTCGAAGGTGGGCGGCCGGGTGCGGGGGGTCCACGTCCTGGAGGGGGACCGCGTCGAGCCGGGCGCGCCGCTGGTGACGCTGGACGTGCCCGAGCTGGAAGCCCAGCGATCGCAGTGGCGGGCGAAGCTGCGGTCCGACCTGGCCGAGCTCGAGAAGGCTCGCAACGGTCCGAGGCGCGAGGAGATCGCCGCGGCGGCCGCGGCCGTCGCGGCGGCATCGGCCCGGCACGATCGGCTCAAGCACGGCTACCGCGAGGAAGAGATCCGTGAGGCGCGGAGCGACTGGCTCAGCGCCGAGGCCGACCTGAAGCTCGCCGAGGAGAATTTCGGGCGGTACGAGGCCCTGTTGCGCCGCAACAGCGCGACGCAGGGCCAGGTGGACTCGGCCCGTGCCGACTTCGACCGGGCCCGCGGCCGCGCCGCGGCGTCGCGGGCGCACTACGACCTGGTCTCAAAAGGGAACCGGCCCGAGGAGGTCGCCGAGGCCGCCGCGCTGCTCGACCAGGCCCGCGCCAACCTCGACCTGCTCAAGGCCGGCACGCGGGCCGAGGATATCGCCGCGCTCGAGGCCCAGGTCGAGCAAACGCGCGCGCGGCTCCGCGAGGTCGAGGCCAACCTGGCCGAGGCGGTGGTCCACGCTCCGAGCAAGGCGGTGGTCGACGTGGTCTCGGTACGCCAGGGAGACCTCGTCGCCGCCGGCCAGGCGGTCGTCCGCGTGCTCCAGGCCGACGACCTGTGGGTCAAGGTCTTCATCCCCGAGACCGAGCTGGGGCGAATCCGGCTCGGCGAGGCGGTCGAGGTCACGGTCGACTCGCACCCGGGCGTCCGGTTCCACGGCCGGTTCGCCCAGATCGCGCACGAGAGCGAGTTCACGCCGCGGAACATCCAGAGCGTCGACGAGCGGCGGCACCAGGTCTTCTCGGCCAAGGTCCGCGTGGAGGACGCGCACGGCGTGTTCAAGTCGGGGATGGCCGCCGTGGTCACGGTGCCGCTCGAGGCGATTCCGGCGCGTTCGGATTCCGGGAGGCGCGGATGACTGCCCCGCCTCCCGCCGTTCCGCCGGTCATCGACGCCCGCGAGGTCACGATCCGGTTCGGCCGGCTGACCGCGGTCGACGGCGTGAGCCTGGCCGTCGGCCACGGCGAGGTCTTCGGCCTGCTCGGGCCCAACGGTTCGGGCAAGACGACGCTCATCCGCGCCCTCTGCGGGCTGATCCCGCTGGCCGGCGGCTCGGCGACGGTCCTCGGCCGCGACGCCACGCGCGAGTCGGAGGCCGTGCGATCGGCCATCGGGTACATGTCGCAGAAGTTCGCGCTCTACGAGGACCTCACGGCGCGCGAGAACCTCGATTTCTACTCGGGGGTCTACGGCCTCTCGGCCTCGCGGGCCCGGGCGCGGCAGGCCGAGCTGATCGACCGCCTCGGACTGGCGCCGCACCTGGCCAAGCGCGGGAGCCAGCTCTCGGGCGGGTGGAAGCAGCGCCTGGCGCTGGCCTGCGCGCTGCTGCACTCGCCCCGCCTGGTCTTCCTCGACGAGCCGACGGCCGGCATCGATCCCGTGGCGCGCCGCGACCTGTGGGACCTCCTGTTCCAGCTCGCCGCCGAGGACGTGACGCTGTTCGTCACGACGCACTACATGGACGAGGCCGAGCGGTGCGGGCGGGTCGGCTACCTGTACCTGGGGAAGCTGCTGGCGGTCGGCACGCCGCTGGAGCTGACGCGATGGCCCGGCGTGACGCCCCCCGGCGCGCGCCGCATCGAGGTCATTTCCGACGACCCGTCCGCCGCGCTGACCGTCCTGCGCCATCGCGCGGGCGTCCACCAGGCGACCATCTTCGGCCGGGCCGTGCGTGCCATTGTCGACGCCTCGCTGTCCGACCGCGCCCTGGCCGAGGAATTGCCGGGCGCCGAGATCCGCGCCACCTCGCCGAGCCTCGAGGACGTCTTCGTCGCGCTGGCCCGCGCCCGCGAGCATGACGACCCCGGGCGGCCCGCCGCGGGAGAGTCGTCATGATCGGCGGGGGCGGCGGCCTGCGCCGGCTCCACGCGGTGGCCCGCAAGGAGCTGCTGCACATCGTCCGGGATCCGACCACGCTGTTCTTCGCCCTGTTCATCCCGGTGCTCGAGCTGTTCCTGCTCGGCTATGCGATCGACACCAACGTGCGGCATGTACGCACGGTCGTCTTCGACGAGGCCCGAACGCAGGAGAGCCGCACGCTGCTCCGGAGATTCACCAACTCCGAGGACTTCCTTATCATCGGCGAGGTCTTCACCGACCGTGAACTGGTCGGCGCGCTGGTCTCGGGCCGGGCTCGGATCGGGATCAAGGTCCCCGAGGCGTACTCGAGGCGGGTGCAATCGGGACGGACCGGCCAGGTGCTGATCCTCGTCGACGGCTCGGAGTCGAGCGTCGCCGCCGAGGCCGTGAACGTGGGCAACGCGATTGCGCTGTCGGAGTCGCTCGAGCGGCTGATGCAAGGCCGAGGCATGCCGGTCGAGGCCCGGACGCGCGTGCTGTTCAACCCTGACACCCGCTCGGCCAACTTCTTCATCCCGGGCCTGATGGTCGTGCTCTGCCAGATGATGGCGATCATGCTGTCGGCCAACGCGATCGTTCGCGAGAAGGAGCGGGGGACGCTCGAGCAACTGTTCATGACGCCGGTCCGCCGCGGCGAGCTGGTCATCGGCAAACTGCTTCCTTACCTCGGCCTCGTCCTGGTCGAGTTCGCGGGGATCGGCTTCCTGATGAACACGGCGTTCGGGGTGCCCGTGCACGGGAGCTTCGCCACGCTGATGATGATCGCGTTCCCCTTCTTCCTGGGGATGCTCGGATGGGGCCTGGCGATCTCGACCCGCGCGGCCACCCGCGATGCCTCGATGCAGATGTCGATCGGCACGGTGCTCCCCTCGATCTTCCTGTCGGGCTACGTGTTTCCGCTCGATTCGATGCCCCGGCCGTTCTGGGTGCTCTCCCAGCTCCTGCCGACGACCTGGATGATCGACGCGGCGCGCGGCGTGATCCTCCGCGGCGCCGGCTGGGCCGACCTGTGGCCGCACGCCGCGGTACTCTCGGCGATGGGCGTGGTGTCCGTGGTGGTCAGTGCCGTGCTGTTTCGCAAGCGCCTGGGCTGAGCGAGCGGAGGGAGAGAAACCGGTTGTCCGCCGTTGATACAATGGAGCGGGGCAACAGGGGCCGCGCGGCCGTCGTCGCGCCAGCCGGGGGCATGGATCGAGCCGTGAAAATCTACCTGCTATCGATCGACGGGCGGCGCTGCTTCTTCTACGCCGACGAGTCGGAGCCTCCCGACGACCAGCAGGAGTGCGACGATTCGCGGCAGGCCGATCTCCCGCGCTGGCGGGCCTGGCTCCGAGATCGGTGGTGCGGCGTTCAGGGCGGCCTGCATCACTCGGAGGTCGGTGCGGTCCGCTGGGCCCGCAAGGTCTGGGTCTGGATGCACTCCTGGGCGCACCCGGACGAGGCGATGCTGGCGCGGCTGCGCTCGGCCCGACGCATCGAGCTCCACCACCCCGCCGGACGGCCCGGGGTCCAGGTCCTGGGCCTGTGGCACGAGTATCTCGACCACCGCTGGTGGCGCCACGTCCTCTGGACCGCCGCCAACGGGATCGTGGCCCCGCCCGCGCTGCTGGCCCTGTGGATCCTGCCCGGTCCCAACATCATCGGCTACTGGTTCGCCTACCGGGCGGTCCATCACGCCCTGATCGTGCGGGGCATCACCCGCGTCCGCCGCGGGCAGGTCGCCCTGGAGCTGCGCAAGGTCGCCGCGCTCGACTGGCCGATCGAGCGGGACGACGAGGGGAAGGCCCGGCATGGGGCACTCGACGGTCCTTCGCCCCGGCTGGAGGAACACGTGGCCTGGACCGAGAGCGAGCCGTCCGTTATCGTCGATCCCGAAGGTCCGCCGCCGGTCGTCCCGCCCTCAGAAGCCGCGGGCACGCGCGGGAAATCGTCCCAGGTTGACTGATATAACTATGCGTGTCCTCAGTTACAACATCCACAAGGGGATCGGCGGCCGGGATCGCCGCTATCGTCTCGAGCGGATCGTCCGGGTGATCGAGGAGCAGGATCCGGACATCGTCTGCCTCCAGGAAGTGGATCGTCACGTGGCGCGGTCGCACCACGACGACCAGCCCAGCAAGCTGGCCGAGGCCCTGGGTGCGGCGGCCCACCTGTATCAGCTCAACGTGCGGTTGAAGGACGGCGGCTACGGCAACCTGGTGCTGTCGCGATGGCCTTTCCGCTGTCACCACCATGTCTCGCTGCGCCGCAAGCGCCGCAAGCCGAGGGGCGCGCAGATCGCGGTCGTCGACTCGCCCGAGGGGCCGTTCCACCTGGTGCACTGGCACCTCGGCCTGGCCGAGCGCGAGCGCCACTGGCAGGTCCGGCATTTGCTCGATCACAGCCTGTTCCGCGAGTCCGAGCACCTGCCGACCCTCATCGTCGGCGACTTCAACGACTGGCTCAACACGCTGGCCCGCGGCCCGTTCCTCCGGCACGGCTTCGTGCAGGTGACGGCCCCGCGCTGGCGGTTCCGCTCGTTCCCCGCCTACTGGCCGGTCGCCTCGCTCGACAAGGCTTTTGTCCGCGGTGCGATGGACATCCGCCACGCGCACATCGCCCGCTCGCGCCTGGCCCGCGACGCATCGGACCACCTGCCGCTCGTCGTCGACTTCCACCTGGATCGGCGACACTCGCACTGATCGACGACTGCGGAAGAAGATGGCGCTCCTCCCGCAATGCCGGGAGCCTGTCCCGGCCAGGCCATTTGATGACGTAGGGTGGGCATCGCCCACCGGTCGAGGCCTCGAACCGGCGGGGATGGCCCACCCACGATACGGCGTCAAATCCTCGAATACCGATTCCAGGCCGGCTCACTTCGGCCGGATACGCACCAGGGAATCGGCCAGCCCGTGCAGCTCGGCGTCGGTCAGCACACCGTTGACGGCCAGGACCGGGAAGGTGCCGTCGGGTGTCTCGAGCAGGTAGCCCGTGCAATCGGGCGAGGGCTTGTCGGCGAAGATGGCCTTCGTCGTGCCGATGCTTGACAGCAGGATCCTCGCCATCGCCTTGTCGTCCCTGGTGTTCCACACCTTGACTCCCGAGGGGGCGGTATACACCAGCTTTCCCTCGCGAGTCAGTGGCGCCAGGTTGGTGTTGAAGGAGTGGGCCTGCACCAGGATCACGTGCCGCCGGCCCTTCGCCGGATAGATCGCGGCGAACATGCGGTGCGGCGGCGAGGGTAGATCGAGGATGTCCACGATCTGACGGCGCTCTGACCAGCCAGGATTGCGGTCGAGCACATAAACCGGGTAGTCCGCTCCCTTCGCCATCGCGTCGACGGTAACGTCCATTCGGATCATGTCGGCGAGCGTCCGCACAGGCAGCTTCGGTTCGCCTTCGTGCTTCTCGACAGCCGAGCGGATCCCGGCGAGGTCCCACCCGTACCGCGGCTCGCGACGATCGTCGGTCTGGGCGCGTCGGATCGTGTAGATCGTCTTCCCCGAGGCGACGAACTCCATCGACTCAATCAGGTGGTTGTCGTCGCGGATCGTGATCCGCCAATCGGCGTCGAGGCCGACGCCCGACTCACGGGAGAGGGACGTGATGCGGACCACGTGCGCGGGAGTTCCATCGGCCAGTTTCACCTGGCCCTCCTCATGGAGCAGATCGGGCCTGGAGAGATGGGCCTCGTCCTCCACGGGCCTCGCGACCGTGAGCACGCCCAGGAACTCGGAGGGATCCTTCGGAGGCTGGAACGCCGCATCGACCGCCCGGCTCTCGATTCGCGGCCGCCCTTGATCGTCCCGGTCCATCAGGTGGACCGAGCGGCCGTCGAACGCGTTGGCAAACAACGGCCGGCCGTCGAGAGTCAGGATATGCGCGAAGCGATGGGTCGCGGGGTCATACCACGACTCGTCGCGGAGCCGGTAAGTTGCGCCGGCATCGTTGCCGAGTTTGATCTGTTGAAAATGCATTTTGCCGTCGGTGCCGACCGCGACGAGCGGAATCCATCGCACGGCCGCCAGCTCGGGATCGGCGACGGGCCCGGCGACGATCTCACCGGCGAGGTGAACAACCTCGTCGGCGGCGAACAGCCGCGACTCGGCCGCCGCCGCCTGCGACAGCAGGCTCGCCGCGCCGCCGTTCGACGAGGGAATCAGCCCGAGGCCGATCGGGAAGAGGATCATCGCCAGCACGCCGGCCGCGGCCAGGGCGATCGACATCCTCATCCTCGAGGCCCGGCGCCTCCAGGCCGGGGCCGCCGGTCGCGGCGGGTCGTTCGCGATTCTCGCGGAGGCCGTCGAGGCATCCGCCGGGATCGCGGCCAGGACGCGCTCCCTGAGCCGCGCCGAGGCGACGACCGCGCCGCCGTGGCTCGGTGTGATCGCCTCGAGCGCCTCCCGGGCGAGCTTCTGTTCGTGGGCGCATTCCGCGCATTCCGCCAGGTGGAGCGCGACTGCTCGGGGCGCGGGTTCGTCCGGGTCGCGGAGCAGCAGGTCGTCGATCCACTCGCGTACTTCTCGGCAATTCATCGTCGATCTCCTTCCTTCTCAACCGCCGCGCGGAGCTTCTGGAATCCGTAGCGCAGGCGGGAGCTAACGGTGTTGATCGGGCAATCCAGGACCTCGGCGATCTGGTCCAGCCGCAGGCCGTCGAGGACGCGCAGCCGGACCGCGTCGGCCTGCTCGACCGGCAGGCGGCCGAGCAATGACTCGATCCGGTGCTGTTCCTCGACAGCCTGGGCGCATTCGGCGGGGCCGTCGGCGTCGAGCGCGACTCGGTCAGGGTCGACCGGGTCGACCCGCCTTTCTTCTCGTATTCGCGACCGCAAGAAATCAGTGCAGGCGTTACCGACGGCGCGATAGAGGTACGCTCGGATCGAGCTGACCTCGTCGCGCGGCCCGCCCGTCAAGACCCGGACGAGCACGTCCTGGACGACATCCTCGGCGTCGGCCAGGCTCCCCAGCCGCCGGAAGGCGTGCCGGACGAGCCCGTCGGCGCACTCTCCGACGATCGCCGCGAGCTCGGCCCGCGACCTCGGCCAGTTTGCCGCGGACGCTCGCCTCGAATCCCGGGATCGGTCGTCCAACCACACGCCCAGCGCCCGCTCCTGCGGGCAGGACGGTGAAGAGGGCAATGAGTTCATGCAAGACCTCCTTACCCTCATGACGATCCCGGGGCCGGTTTTCGTCTAATCGCCGGCCGGAATCTCGGTCCGTCGCGCCAGTTCACGTTCGCCGACAGTCGGTTATGCTGGACCATCGGAGCGATCTTCATCCCCAGGGAATTCATCCCTCGTCATCGGAGACCCACAGCAATGTCCCGTCGAATCACGAGGCCCGGGGGCCTTGTCCTGGCGCCGGCACTGGCGCTCCTGTGTCAGACCGTCACGGAGCCCGCCGTCGCGGACGATCCACCCTCGGCGAACTTTGCTCCCACCAGCCACTACGAGGTCAAGGACGTCGAGGGCTGGACCGTGCTGGTCAACAAGGACCTGCTGCGCGAGCACTCCGACCTGGCCGATCAGGTGCTGACCCTCCTGCGCTTCAACCTGATCGAGGTCGAGCGGCGCGTTCCCGCCCCGGCCGTGAAGAAGCTGCGGAAGGTCCGGATCTGGGTCGAGGAGTCGCAGGAATCCACGAATCCGCTCTGCCTGGCCTATCATCCCGACGCCCGCGCCGTGCGGGCGATCGGCAAGAACCCCGAGAAGGCCGGGTGCGTGGAGGTCGCCAACGCCCGACGGTTCCTCTCTTGGTCGCTCGAACAGCCCTGGCAGGTCCTGCACGAGCTGGCCCACGCCTATCACCACCAGTCCCTGCCGGGCGGCTTCGAGAACCGCGAGGTCAAGGGCGCCTACGACCGCGCCATGAAGGCCGGCCTGTACAAATCGGTCATGCGGATGAACGGCAAGAGCGAGAAGGGCTACGCCACCTCGAATCCGATGGAGTACTTCGCCGAGGCCACCGAGGCGTTCTTCGGCACCAACGATTTTTATCCGTTCGTCTATCCCGAGCTGGTGAAGCACGACCCCGGCGCGGCGAGGCTGCTCCAGAAGCTCTGGTGCGGCAAGACGCCGCATGCGTCCGAGTACGAGAAGCGCCTCTCGCCGTGAGCCCGCGAGAGATCCGGGCCTCGGCCTCACCTCGCGGTGTATCCGGCGTCCACCATCAGCGGCGCGCCGGTGATGAACGACGCCTCATCCGAGGCGAGGAACAGGATCGCATGGGCGATCTCGCGCGGGTCGGCACACCGCTTGATCAACTGCGCTCCGGCCCACTCGGGGTGGACGTCCACGGCGGCGCGGTCGAGGCCCATCGCGATCGCCTGCTTCTCGACGATCTGCGTCCAGACCACGCCCGGGCAGACGGCGTTGACCCGGATGTTGTCCGCGGCCAGGTCCATCGCCATGCAACGGGTCAAACCCAGAATGGCGGCCTTGGTGGTGTTGTACGTGACGAAGTTCGGCTGCGCGATGAACGACGAGATCGACCCCAGGTTAACGATCGCCCCGCCGCCGGCCCGCCGCATCGCGGGGACGACGTGCTTGGCGACGAGCGACGGGCCCATCACGTTGACGTCGAGGGCCTCGCGCCACTCGGCCACGGTTGCGTCAATGCCGCGCAGCACGAAGACCGCGGCGTTGTTCACCAGGATATGGATAGATCCAAACGACGCCACGGCCTCGGCCGCCATCCGCTCGACGCTCGGCTCATCCGAGATGTCGGTCGGGATGAACATGGCGCGGCCGCCGGCCGCCTTGATGGCCTGCTCGACCTCCCGGCCGGCCGCCTCGTCCCGCTCGGCGATGACGACGGCCGCGCCCTCCTCGGCGAACAATTCGGCCGTCGCCCGGCCGATCCCCATGCCCGCACCCGTGACCACCGCAACCTTCCCCGCGAGTCGATTCATTGCAAGACCCTCGCCTTGATCCGGCCCCGCCGCCGCCCGATTATTGCGCCGGTAGTCAGTAGGTCGGGCATTCTTGCCCGACGCTCAGGCCCCGTCGGCCAATGCGGCCCGACCTACTTGAAAACGTTCCGGCAAGCCTAGTATCACTCAACTCCGGGGGACTTGCACGATGGTCGATCCGGAAGCCGCCCCGCCCGGTCGGGGTGCCCCGCTTGAGCGAAGGCCCGTCACGCGGAACCTGACCCTCGCGACGATCCTGGCCGTCGCCGCGGCCCTGCGGCTCTGGCACCTGGACGCGTCGAGCCTCTGGTATGACGAGGTCGTGACGATGCGGGTCGCCCGCGCCGGGGGACCCCCGGCGATGGTCGCGGAGCTCGACCGGATCGACGGCACCCGGGCGCCGCTGCACCCGCTGGTCCTGCGCGCCTGGCTGGCGCTGGCGGGGCCCTCGGATCTCGCGGGGCGCGCCTTCAGCGCCCTGTGCGGCCTGGCCACGGTGAGTGTGGTGTATCGAATCGGCCGCGACGCCTTCGACGCACGCACCGGCCTCTGGGCCGCCTGGCTGACCGCGGTCTGCCCTCCATTGGTGTACTATTCGCAGGAGGCGCGGATGTACGCCTGGCTGGTGCTCGTGACGGCGGTCTCGTGGCGCCAGCTCCTGTCTTTCCGTCGGGACGCGCCCACCGCGCGCTGCGTGGGCTATGCCATGATCCTCGCGGCGCTGGCCTACAGCCATCCCCTGGGCCTGTTCATGATCGCCGCGCACGGGCTGGCATTTCTGCTGGTTCGTCGGTCCCTGGCGCTGGGCTTCCGTCGATGGTTGGTGATCCAGCTCGGCGTCGCGCTGGCGATCGGGCCCTGGCTCCGGCGCTATCTCGATCACGGCACGGATTACCCGATCCCGCGCTACCCGATCAAGTACCTCCTGGCGGTCCCGATCGAGTACGTCGGCGGCAACAGTCTGGCGCTTGTCGTGTGCCTGGCCGTCGTGGCGATGGGACTGTTTCACCTGGTTCGCGAGGCGGAAAACGGGCGAGCAGCACCCCGGGACGAAGGGCCTTCAAGTAGGTCGGGCATTCTTGCCCGACAGGGATTGAGCGTCGGGCAAGAATGCCCGACCTACTTTCAGATGGGCGCAACGAGGGTCCTCCTCGCTCACCCCACCGAGAACACGATCCTGCTCGCCTGGGCGGCGGCCGCGCCGGTCGGCATGTACCTGTACTCTTATCTGAGTCAGCCGATCTTCGGGCCTTCCCGCTATCATCTCTTCATCGCCCCGGCGTACCTGCTGCTGCTGGCGCACGGCCTGACTCGGCTAACCCCCCTGCTCCGCTGGCCGCTCGCCGCGGCGGGGCTCTTTCTCTCGATGACGCTCCTGCACGGGTACAGCCCGACGCTCAAGGCCGACTGGCGCGGGTTGGCCGCGTGGCTCGACGGCAAACATCCCGACGCGGTCGAGCATCGGATCGTCGTCGCCGTGCACCCGAGCGATCCGCGGTTCCCGCGCGAGCAGGTCGAGGCCGCGCGCTATTACCTCGACGACCGCTATCGCGTCGTCGCCGCGGGATCGGAGGAAGTGTCGGCATTCACCGCGCGGTACGACGTCTACTGCCTGACGCGGCACCACGCGACCGAGGCCGACGGACCCATCCGTCGCGAGTTCGACGGCCTGGTCGTGAAATGACCGGGCTGGAGCCGGGACTCGCTTTCGCCCATCATCCGCCGCGCCTGAGGAACGCGATGAGGTCGGCCATCTCCTGCGGGTTGATGTTCTGCTCGAGACCCTCGGGCATCAGTGACAGCCCGGACGGCCGGAGCTCCTGGATCTCGGAGCGGAGCAGGACGTCTTCCAGTCCCTCGGCGCGGCGGCGCTTCACGGTGGTCGCGGTCTCCTCGGCGAGCAGGCCGGTGAACACCTGGCCGCGCCGGGTGGCGGCGGTGAGCGCGATGAAGTCGGGCTCGACGTTGCGGTTGGGGTCGAGGATATCCGAGAGGATCGCGTCAGGCGCGCGGCCGACGACGCCCGACAGCTCGGGCCCGACGCGGTGGCCCTGGCCGCGATGCTGATGGCACGTCTGGCAGTTCCGGGCGAACACCGCCTGGCCGCGGCCGGCGTCGCCGGTCAGGCCGAGCGCGGGCTGGTAGCGCTCGATCACGGCGGCCCGGCTGGGCGGGGCGAACTTCGCCAGGACGGCCGCCGCGCGCGACCGGACCGCCGGGTCGGCCAGGTGGCGGAGCGACTCGCGAACGGTCGGGTCAAGCTCGCGAGGGGCGATGTCCTGGTTCTCCATCGCCGTCACCAGTGAGCCGGCCAGCGCGGGCGAGCCGGCCAGCGCCGAGGCCAGCTCGCGCCGGGTGGCGAGTGCCAGCGACGGCCAGCGCTCGACGGCCTTATCCGCCAGTGCGGGCTTGCCGACCCTCGCCACGGCCCGCGCGGCGGCGAGCTGGATCTCCGCCGGCTGATCGGCCGCCAGCAAGGCCGGCACGATCCCCTCGGCCAGGTCGGGCCGCCCGCGAGCCAGCACGTCGAGGGCCAGCAACCGCTCGCGCACGGGTCCGCTCGCAGCGGCCGTCTTGCCGGCGATCGACCAGAGCGGCGCGAGCCCCTCGAGCGGACGCTTCAACTCGGCTGGAGGAGCCGCGACGATCGCGCGGAGCGGCGTGCTGGACCGGTCGAGGCCGCTGGCGAGGCCCGCGAGGACCGTCAGGGCATCGCCGCGCCGATCCCGCGCATCCTCGGCGATCGTGCCGAACAGCGCGGCGAGCTCCGGGGTGCGGGCGCGCGCCCCGACGATCGCCGCGGATTGCGAGAGGAGCTCGGCCTTGCCGGGCGATGGAGGGATCGGCCGGCACAGCGCGATGAAGTTAAACGCGGTCTCCGAGAGGCCGCTCAGGATCGCCAGGCGCATCCAGGGGTCGCCGGCATCCCGCGCGGCGATCTGGGCGAGGGCCTTGAGCGCCTCCGGCGACGCGAGGCACCGGTCGCCCAGCAGGATCGCGACGAGGAGCCGCACCCGGATCGCCGGATCGTCCGCCAACCGGATCAGTTCCTCGGTCGGGACCAGCACGCCGATCCGCCCCGGCTGCACCTCGGCCGCGACCCGCAGGGCGTTCTCGCGCAACAAGGGGTTCGGGTCGCGCATCAACTGGCGAAGGATTGTGGCGTCGGCCGCGCCCCGGCCGGTCAGCGTCCAGAGCGCGTGCAGCCGGGCCGTCGGATTCGGCGAATCCCTCAGCACCTTCAGGATCAGCGAGATGCTCGACGGTCCGAGCTGACCGATCGCCACGTTCTGATACACGCAGCGCTCGACCAGCAGCCGCTGCGCCGTCATCCGCCACCAGGCGTTGCGATTGCCCAGCAACGCCACGAGCACCCGGTCGTCGGCCTTGTTGAGGTTCGGCCGGCGGTTGGACGGGTTCCCCGCGCGAGGGCGGATCCGCCAGATCCGCCCCCGGTCGTGCCAGCGGCGGAAGTCCACGCTCGACCGCGCCGACTCGGGGACGAACTGCGGGTGCTCGACCAGCTCGCGGTACATGTCGACGACGTAGAGGGCGCCATCGGGCCCGTTCGCCAGGTTGACCGGGCGGAACGCGGGATCGGTCGACGCAAGGAACTCGCGCCCCGCCTCGGCGCGGCGGGCGACGAAGGTCACGCCGGCCGGCTCGAGGACGCGGCGATGCACGAGGTTCGCCAGCGGCTCGCAGACGAAGGCGTTGCCGTGGTAGCGAGCAGGGAGCAGTCCGCCGCGCTCGATCACCGGCCCGCAGCTCGCGTTGAAGTACGCCACCGACTCGCGGTTGAACCGCGGTTGCGGCGGGCTGATCGGGTAGATCCGGCCGCCATCGCTCATGTCGAGGATCGGGGCGACCGACGAGGTCTCCGCCAGGTACGGGTTGCGGTCGAGCGCCTGCTGCTCGAGCACGACGTGGCGGATGGGGATCGTGTTCCACGACGGGAAGCGGTTGCCCCAGTCATCATGCGGCAGGCCGAACTGGCTGAAGCCGGCGATCGGCTCGGTCGTCGACGCCCAGGGGACGCGCGCGCCCAGCCCCTCGCGCGGCGAGGGGTCGCCGATGGCGTGCAGCGGCATGAACCCGAACCGGAAGTCGCGGCGGCGGATCGAGACCGCCCGGTCGGGCGGGTCGTTCGGCCGGCGGACCTCGCCGTCGCTCCGGCCGTTGGCCGCGTAGATCGCGTTGTCCAGGCCCCAGGTGAGACCGTTGACCCGGAGCTGCGTGTTCCCCTCGCCGAAGCCGGTCAGCACGGCCTCTTTTTGCTCGGCACGGCCGTCGCCGTCGAGGTCGCGGAAGAACCAGATGTTGGGCGCGGCGGTCACGAGCAGGCCGCCGTAGCACGGCAAAACGCCGTTCGGGAACGGCAGCCCCTCGGCAAAAATGCTCGCGTGCTCGTAGCGCCCGTCGCCATCGCGGTCCTCGAGCATTCGGATCCGGCCCGCGGTCGCGGCGGTCGGGTAGTCGAGCATCTCGGCGACGAACAGCCGGCCCTCCTCGTCCCAGGCGATCGCCACCGGGCTGGCCACCTCGGGCTCTGAGGCGACCAGCTCGATCGTCAGCTCGGGGTCGGCCAGCACGAAGGATGCCTGCTCGTCCCGCGGAGGCCGCGGCGGCGCGGCCGGTCCCTGGGCCTGGGCGTTCGTTAGGCCGGCCGTCAGGGCCAGGGCCGCGATCAGCGATGGAAAGGCTTGTACCCGGATGCTTCTCATGATCGTGGTCCCGTCGACTCCTTCGGCCTGCTCCCGCCCCAGAGGACCAGCATGGCCAGTAACCCGATCGCCGGCACCAGCCCGGCGACCAGCATTACCTGCGAGAACTTACCGGTGCGGTCGATGAAGGACCCGACCGGCTTTTGAACGAGAGAATACACGAACCAGAAGATAAAGCTCAGCAGACCCGTGACCCGGCCCATCCGCCGCGCCGAAAGCTCCTGCGTGAAGGCGTAGTAAGTCGGGAACTGGCCCAGCGAGCCGAATCCGATGACCAGCAAGATGGCCAGCAGCAGCCACGACGCCGGCAACATGGCCGCCAGCACGGTCGCCGCGGTGAGGACGCAGCAGCCGGCGAAGGTGGTCATCCGCGCCGCGTGCACGGCGAGCCCTCGCCCGGCCAACCACCGGACCAGAAAGCCCACGGCCAAGCAGCCGGCGTCGGTCGCCAGATAATAGGCGATCGAGAATCGCTGCACCGTCCGCTCGTCGTAGCCGTATTGCTCGCGGAGCATCTTCGGCATCCAGGCGCGGAAGAACTGGAAACAAAGGTTGATCACGATCACGACGATCGCCAGGGCGATGAACCGGCGGATCAATAAACGCCGGCGGGAGACCGGTGCATCCGGCAAGCCCGCGGTCGCGACGGTCGAGGCGTCGGGCTCCTCGACCGGCGAGCCCTCGATCGCCGGCACGGGCGACTCGGCCAGCTCGGGCGCGGCGAGCCCGTCGCCGAGCGACAGGTCGCGCGAGCGGACGACCAGCAGCCAGACGGCGACCCAGATGGCGCCGACGGCCCCGATCGCGCGGAACGGCAGCCGCCAGTCGTCGCTCGCGCCGGACGACAGCGCCAGCACGGCGATCGGCGTGGCAATCGCCCCGAGCGAGGCCCCGCTCTGGATCAGGCTGTTTCCCAGCGCCCGGTCGCGACGGCTCAGCAGGCGCTGGGCCGTCACCAGCGCGCAGGGCCACTGGCCGGCCTCGAAGAACCCCAGCAGCACGCGGCAGTACCACAACTGGTCGTAGGTCGTCACGAACCCGGTGGCGAACCCGACGGCCGACCAGCCGAAGAGGACCATCGGATACAGCCACCGCGGGTTGATCCGGTCGACCATCAGCCCCGTGACGATCCCGCCGATCGCGAACGCCAGGCCGAAGCCCGACTCGAGTCCCCCGTAGTCCTCGTTCTTGAATCCCAGCGCCTGGCCGATCTCGGTCGCCTGCTGTGCCAGCGCCTGGCGATCCATGTAGTTCAGCATCGTGGCCAGTAGCATCAGCAGGCAGATCGACCAGACCCGCATCGTGGGCGTGGGGCCTGCCGGGACGTCGATCGTCTCGCTCGTCGCGGAGTGGGCGTGCATGTCATCCTTCCCAGGAACGGCCGTCCCAGGCGATGACCCGCTCCAGGAAGGTGGCAACGTCGCGGCTGAAGATGCGGAACAGGGCCTCGCCCTTCTCGGCGGTGGCGCGGCGAGGATCCCCTATATGCCCCGGCTCGGTCCGCTCGCGGGTGATCCAGCCCCGCGACGCCGGCGTGAACGACGACGACTGCGACACCGGCTCGAGCGCCGCCAGGTCGCCCACCAGCCGGGGCGCCAGCCGCAGGATCATCGACGTTTCCCACTCGCAGGCGTGGCCCATCTCGGTCTGCACCAGCGAGGGCTCGTCGGCGTTCGGCCCGCGGCCGAGCTGCCAGTAGGTTGCCGCCAGGAGGAGGAGATCGGCCCGCTCGCGATATCGCTGCCGCGCCTCGAAGACGGCCTGCTGCGACGGCACGATGTTACCGCCGTGGCCGTTCAACAGCACGATCCGGCGGAAGCCGTGCATGATCAGGTTATCGATCAGGTCGCCCAGGAGGTCGAGGTATGTTCGCGGCGCGGCCGAGAGTGTGCCGGGGAAGTCGAGGTGATGGTGCGAGTTCCCCAGCCACATGAGCGGCGCCCAGATCGCCCGCTCGCCCACCGATTCGGCCGCCCTGCGGGCCACCTCGCCCAGTAGCAGGCTGTCGGTGAAGACCGGCAGGTGCAGGCCATGCTGTTCGACCGCGGCGATCGGGACGACGACCGGGGTCTCCTTCGACGCCGATGCCACCGCCGGCCAGCTCATCTCCTGAAGTTGCACATCGCCCTCCCGGCCCGCCACGAAGATCTTCCGGGCGGTGGCGTCCACCGCCTCGCGGATTCGCATTCCAGTGTAGTCGAGCCGAGCCGGGACACAACCCACTCCATTCGCGCCCCCGGCCGGGCAGGCCTGTCCGGGCCGATCCCGCCGCGGCGGCGAGATCGGCCCGCCGGCCCGTCCGTTGGCTTACCGGGGCGACTCATGGGAGAATCGTGATTCTCGGTGCCCGGTCTCGTCTCCCGGGGAGGTTTCGCGATGTTCGCTTTCCGCTCCCGGTCCGAAAGGCGGAGGATCCTCGCCGGCGAGCGCATGCGCCGGGGCACGGGACACGCCCTGCTCGGCGCGCAGCAGTTCCTCGAGCCGTCGGTCGAGCACGTCTTCGAGGCTCAGAACGTCGAGCAGAAGCAGCAGGAGGACGGCGACGGGCTCGGCGACGGCGAGGCGGCGATCCGCTCCGACCTGGCCGACGCACTGGGCCGTACACCCGTCGACATCGAGGAGGTCCGGGATCGACTCACCGCGGCCGATCGGGCCGGGCTCGACTGGAAGGCCCTTTTCGCCGAGGCCGTCCGCGACGAGCTGCGGCAACGCCCCTACCGCGCGCCGACGATCCCGACCGTCGGCAAGGTGGCGCCCCGGGATTGAACACGGGTCGCCTGCCTCGGCGATCGGACGCCATCCATCGGGTACAATGACCCCGCACCGGGCACGTCGCCCGGCGTCGTGATGGATGCACCGGTTCAACTGGGAGAGTCGACATGCAGCTCGGGAAGCGCTGGGGGTTCGCCGGACTGGCCCTGGTCCTCGCCGCGGGGTGGTCGTATCGCGAGGTGGCTTTCGCGCGCGAGCGGGCCGCGGAACTCGCCTCGCGGACGATCAACCTCGACGAGGTCGAGATGGCGGGCTTCTCCGACAAGGGACAGGCCGTCGGGAAGAACGGCGTCTACCTGGCCGGCGACACGCCGGCTTCCTCGAAGTTCGTCACCGGCCGGTTCGTGCTGGAGCCCGGCAAGACCCCGCACGCGCCGCATACCCACGTCGAGGAGGAGGTCATGATCGTCGAGCGCGGGCACGGCGAGATCTTCTGCGACGGCAAGACCACGAAGATCGGCCCGGGCTCGGTGATGTACACCACCCCCAACGCCCCGCACGGGATCACCAATACGGGCGACGAGCCGATCGTCTTCTATTACGTGAAGTGGGCCGGGCGGAAATGATCGGATCGGACGGGATGGCCGCGGGCCGGCCGCGACCGGCGATCACCGGGACAATGCCAGGCCCGTGGTTCCCGGCGCCGGCGCGGCCTTTCCGTCGAGCGATGCGATCCAGTCCGCCGAGCGATTCGGGACCAGGATGAAAGATCCGTCCTGGTTGCGGACCACCGCGCCCCAGTGCCTGTCCCGCATCCCGTTCTCGTCGACGTCGTAACGTCCGACGCCGGTCGACTCGGCGAACCGAAGCACGCCCAGGATCGAGTCGGCGTGGCCCAGCGGAACACGCCCGAAATCGCGATAAATGGTGAACATGCCGTAATCTCTCCCGTCGCCCGCGGGTCGTGGATCCGCGGGACCGAGGTGAAGGTAGGGATGGGTGGAGCGAGTGATGTGACGCGGATCGCGGGGCCGGCGGGAGAGTCGCAGCCCCACACAATGGAGCCCCGGAGACCCGGGACGATACAGATAGGATAGCCGACCTGGGGCATTAAGACCAGGGGTAAGCCGGCCCGGTGGATGAGCAACCTTGACTGTATTGAGGTTCCTGCGTGTTAGCCTCTTCCTTCGTAGGATCTCTGCGCCGTGCGTGCATCTGGCGGAGGAGGAGTTTCACGCAGAGCCGCGGAGATGACCAATCGGAGAAGAGTTTCACGCAGAGACGGCAGAGGCGCAGAGAAGACGACCTCGGAGTTTCACGCAGAGCCGCGGAGATGACCAATCGGAGAAGAGTTTCACGCAGAGACGCAGAGACGGCAGAGGCGCAGAGAAGACGACCTCGGAGTTTCACACAGAGCCGCGGAGGGAACGGAGAGGGACTCGTTGAGGTAAGGTCGGGCGACGGGGTCGCCGGCCAGTCACTCAAGCCGAGGAATCGAACCGATATCGACGGATCGTCCGATTCTTCGCATCCCTGTTCCCTCCGCGTTTCCGCGTAAGATCCGGGCTCCGCACCCGCCGGGCTTCTCTGCGTCTCTGCTGCCTCTGCGTGAAATCGGGTTCCGTCCGCGTCACCGCGGGAGATTCGACGACGAAGCCGGGAGTTGCGGCCATGCCGCGTCAGGAGGGACGGGAGGGCGCGAGGTAGCGCCGGAACCACCCGCGCGCCAGCCGGGCGACCTCCTCGAGCGCGCCGGGCTCGGGGAACAGGTGCGTGGCGCCGGGGACGATCTCGAGCTGGCGGTCGCATTGCAGCTTCACGAAGGCCTGGCGGTTCAGCTCGACGACGATCTCGTCGTCTCCGCCGACGATCAGCAAGGTCGGGGCCGTGACGAGCGGCAGGGCGTTGGCGGCCAGGTCGGGCCGGCCCCCGCGCGAGACGACCGCCCCGACCGCGTCGGGCGCCTGGGCGGCCGCCAGGAGCGCGGCGCCGGCGCCCGTGCTGGCGCCGAAGTAGCCGAGCCGCAGCCCGGTGGTCTCGTCGTGGTCGGCCAGCCAGCCCGCCGCGGCCTGGAGGCGATCGACCAGGAGTTCGATGTCGAAGACCTTCGACCGGTCGTTGGCCTCGTCCTCCTCGAGGAGGTCGAGCAGCAGGGTGGCGAGCCCGGCCTCCTGGAGGACCTGCGCGACGTACTGGTTCCTCGGGCTGTACCGGCCGCTGCCGCTGCCATGGGCGAAGACGACCACGCCCGAGGCGCCCTCGGGCAGGCGGAGCGTCCCCCGGATCGTCCGCCCGCCGGCGGCGATCGCCACCTCTCGCTCGATCACGTCCGCAGTCTCTGGGCGATTCATGGTCCCGGCTCCCGCCGAGCGCCGCGGGTCGCGCCCGGCTCGCTCGCCGCGCCCCCGGCGCGGGCGAGCAGCTCGGCGACCTCGGCGTCCTCGGTCTGAGTGAAGTCCTCGTACCAGAGCCCGACGGCCCGGAACGGCTCGGGGGTGAAGGCGCAGATGCAGTCGTCCGCCAGGGCCTGTAGCTCGGCGCAGGTCGACGCCGCGCCGATCGGCACGGCCACGATGATCCGCGCCGGATCCTGCCGCCGCAGCGCGGTGACGGCCGCGCGCATGCTCGAGCCGGTGGCCAGCCCGTCGTCGATCAGGATGACGACCTTGCCCCGGACGTCCGCGGGCGGGCGGTCGTCGCGATAGGCCGACTCGCGTCGGGCCAGCTCACGCCGCTCGCTTTCGATCGCGTCGCGGATGTCCCCCTCGCGGATCCGCATCGCCTTGACGACCTCATCGTTGATCACGACGACGCCGTCCGAGGCGATCGCGCCCATGGCCAGTTCCTCGTGCCCCGGCGCGCCGAGCTTCCGTACGAGGAACACGTCGAGCGGCGCCCCGAGTGCCCGGGCGACCTCGTAGGCGACCGGCACGCCACCCCGCGGCAGGGCCAGCACGATCACGTCGGATCGCCCCGCGTATTCGGAGAGCGCCCCGGCCAGCACGCGCCCGGCCTCGGCCCGATTCCGGAAAGGCCTCCGCATCGCCAAACGCTCCCGCCTGGCCTCGCCCGCCCCGTGAAAACGAAAACGCCCCGCCCGTGCCGCCGTCCGTCGACGCCGCACGAGGGGGCTACCATAGCCGCCGGTCTCGCCGCCCCGCCATGAGGGCGGCCTGATTGTCAGGTTAAACCTACCGAGAACCGGCCGTCAAGCGCCGTCCCCAACGCCCTGGCCCTGGTCGGTGGGGACGGTTTCGCTTTACAGGAATTCGGCTCGAGGGTATTCTCCCCGGGCGTGACGACTCAGGACCGCCGGCCCGGGGCGTGATGGTGTCCGGACGCGGTCCATGGGCCCGGCATCCCGGCTTTGCCGGGCCGTTCCCCACATCGCCGGCGGTTCCACGCCGGCCATCACATCCACGAACACATCCGACCGCCTCCGAGCGGCCTGGTCCCGAGCGACGGGCGAGGCCGTCCCGCCGGGTTGCGGATGCGGACACGGACACGGACACCCGACCGGACGGAGCCGGCTCATGGACGAGTTGCGTCTGAACCTGGGTTGCGGGATGAATCGCCTCGACGGCTATGTCAACGTCGACCGCTTCGGCGAGCCCGACGTCCGGCACGACCTGGAAGTCGTTCCCTGGCCCTGGCCCGACGACTCGGCCAATGAGGTCGTCCTCTGCCACGTCCTGGAGCACCTCGGTCGCGATCCCCAGGTCTACCTGGGCGTCATGAAGGAACTGTATCGGGTCTGCCGGGACGGCGCGGCGATCCACGTGATCGTTCCCCACCACCGGCACGACAACTTCTTCAACGACCCGACTCACGTTCGCGCCGTCACAGCCGACGGGATGACCCTCTTCTCACAGCGGCTCAACCGGGACTGGGCCCGCCACGGTATCGCCAACTCACCGCTGGGCCTCTATCTGGGAGTCGACTTCGAGATGGTCGGCGTCCAGTTCAAGCCCTCCGACCTCTGGTATCGACTCAACCCGGACCGTAAGAACGACATCCAGACGCTCGTCCAGCAGAGCGAGATCTACAACAACCTCATCGACGAGGTCCGGATGACCCTCCGCGTGGTCAAGCCGGCGGGTCGCGAGGCCGCCTGATCGCCAGGGTCGATCGAGTCCCATGAGCCCGGGGGACCAGCGAGAGGATGCGCCGACTGCTTACGCAAGGCACTCGCCGGCACTCCGGGCTCGTCAGCCCCCGATCGCGAGGCGCTCCAGGTGAGCCGCGGTCCTTCCTCTGCCGCGACCTTCCCGGGTCGGAGTCGGCCCCGGCCACACTCCTCTCCACTCAACTCGGGTCGGAAGCCTGGCCGGAGTCGGACATTTCCCCGGCCCGTCGTACGAGCGGGCCCGATTCGCCCCGGCTCTCCCGACATCCGGCCATGCCCGTCCCCCGACCCGACCGCCTCTTGCAAACGTGCGAAGGATTCCTGTATATTCTGTACCGTTGACTCAGGAATAGTCCGGAGGGCCGATGCGAGTCGCCTTGCAGACGGATTACGCGTTGCGGACCTTGCTCTTCCTGGCGACCCGGACGGGGCGGACGACGGTGCTGGACGTGGCGGAGTTCTTCGGGATCTCCGCGCACCACGTCGGCAAGGTGGTCCATCAGCTCGGGCGGCTGGGGTACGTTCGGAACCGTCGAGGTCCGGGCGGCGGGATCGAGCTGGCGCGTCCGGCCGCCGAGATCACGGTCGGTAGGGTCGTGCTGGACTTCGAGGGCAATACGCACCTGCTCGAGTGCGTCGGCACGCCCGGCGTCTGCGCGATCCAGCCGGGGTGCACGCTGCGTGTCGTCCTGGCCGAGGCCGAGCGGATACAGATGGATTACCTCAACGGAGTCACGCTCGAGGGACTTCTGCCGAGGCCCCTCGACCTGGCGGTCTTCAAGGCCTGATTCGGGAGGCCGGGCTCTCGCCGCGGCGGGATCGCGGTGCGCGCGTCGGATCGGATTTCACACCAAAGTCGGGAGCGAGATTGATGGAGATGATGAATCGCCGGCGGGGATTGCTGTTTGGCGCCGTGGTTCTGGCGGCCCTGGCGGGCGTGATCGGGATGGCCCGAGGCCGCGATGCGCGGGCGCAGGATCAGAAGCCGGCCCGACCCGCGGCCCCGGCGGCCGGGGCCGCTGCCGCGGACGATCCGGCGGTCGAGCGGGCGCGCGAGCAGGTCAAGATGCTCGACGACCTGTACAAGAACGCGGTCGTTTCGATCACGAAGACGTATGTTAACAAGCAGGATGACCGGCCGGCGATCATGATCGCCAAGGACGTCTTCGCCGCGATGAAGAAGAAGGGATGGCATTCGGCCCGCCTCGTCGACGCCACGGGCGATCCGCTCAGCGACCTCAACTCGCCGAAGACCGACTTCGAGAAGGAAGCCTTTGGCCGCATCCGCGCGGGCGAGACCTACTTCGACCGGGTGGTCGGCGTGGGGAAGGATCGCCGCCTGCTGGCCGCGACCGCCGTCCCGGTGGTCATGGCCCAGTGCGCCGCGTGTCACGGCGACCGCAAGGTCGGCGATGTCCTGGGCTTCCTCCGCTACGAGATCCCGGTGAAGTAAGAGACTACCCCTTCAGGATCTCAATTGGGAAGGCGAGCCTCCCGGCGAGCCGGGACAGGGATGGCGCCTCGCCTCATCCCGGCTCGGCCGGAGCCTCGCCTTCCCATTCCTGGGACACTCGCAGTCAGCCTTCGCGTCCGGCCGATTCAAATCGTCGCCATCCTGTCGGCCGCGACCGCCATCGCCAGCGAGTCGCGGCCGTTGGCCTCAGTGACCTTCCGGCGGTGCGACCGATCGCGCACCCAGGCGAGCTGGTCGCCCAGAATGGCGCGGAGCAGCTCGCCGTAGCGGTGCGACTTGTTCACGCCGTCGCCCCAGGACATCTCGATTACCTGGTAGGCGTCGATTGCCTTGTGCCGGCCGCGGCAGGCCCGGTCGCGGGGCGAGTAGACGGCCGAGACGTCCAGCCGCGAGCCCGGGAACAGCTCGCAGAGCGTTCGCGTCTGCGCCTCGTCGACCATCGCGTGCAGGCGGACGCGCGTCGGCACCCAGTCATAGAGCGTCACATCGCCCCGCTCGAAGACCAGCCGCAGCTCCTGGCGGTCCATCCGGCCGGTCTGGTGGAACCCGTGGTAGAAGTTCACCAGGATGTCCGGCGCGTACCGGGCGGCGCACTGGACGTGCTCCTCGATCGGCGGATCCGATCCCGGCCGGATCCCGCGCTGGGCCGAGGCGACGGTGCCGGGCCCCAGCCATCCGGCGAACAGGTCGAAGAAGTGCACGCCGTGCTCGACGAAGATGCCGCCGCTCTTCGACCGGTCCCAGAACCAGTGCTCGGGCGGCAGGTTCTCGTCGGACGCATAGTTCTCGAACGTCCCGTGCAGCACCTCGCCGATCGCGCCCGACGTGATGAGCCGCTCGACGGCGTCATACACCGGGTTATACCGCTGCATCAGGTTGGCGACGAGCATCCGGTCGGCGCGGCGGGCCGCGGCGATCATGGCGTCGGCCTCGTCCAGCGTCATCGCCAGCGGCTTCTCGCAGATGACGTGCTTGCCGGCCGCCAGTGCGGCCATCGCCTGGGTGTGATGGAGGAACGGCGGCGTGGCGATGTACACCAGGTCGACGTCGTCGCGCGCGAGCAGGCGGTCGACTTCCTCCACGTCGGGGATGCCGAACCGGCGCGCCGCGGCGAGCGAGGCCTCCCGATGCGTCCCCGCCATTCCCGCCAGCCGCACGCCCGGCACCTGCGCGAACTGCTGGAGGGCATACAGCCCGAATCCCCCGCAGCCGATCACGCCAACGCGGATTTCTCCCTCGCTCATGATGCGTCCACTCCCTTCGTTGCCGTCTCCGCGATCCGCAAGGTCTTGCGCGGTTGTCGTCACGAGTAGTAGAGGAAAAATCCGACCCGGTGGGAAGGGCCTGCCCGTTCGCCCGGCCAATCCGGGCCATCGAAGTCGGATCGTTCCGGCCGCGACTTTCAGGTAGAATGCCCTGCGTGGGATCATCGACCCCCGACATGGTTTTCCGCGAGGTTCCGCGATGTCGATCGCCCCGTCGAAGCCGGTGAAGGCCCGGCGACTCCGGCTCGGCCCGCGCTCCGCCGGGATGCTGCTCACCCCGGCCGAGTTCGACCGCGCCCGCGGCGTTCCCGGCTGGCGCTATGAGCTGATCAACGGAGTCCTTGTTGTGTCGCCTACTCCGTCCCGCAAAGAGCGTCATCCCAACGAAGAGCTCGGCTACTGGCTGCGACAATACCAGGCCGGCCATCCCCGCGGCTCCGCGCTCGACGTGACCCTCCACGAGGAGGAGATCGAAATCGGCCCGACCCGCCGGCGGCTGGACCGGGCGATCTGGTGCGGGCTGGGTCGCGATCCGCGCCCCGGCGAGACCCCGACGATCGCCGTCGAGTTTGTCTCCGCCGGCAAGGTGGACCAACTGCGCGACTACGTCGTCAAGCGCGGCGAGTACCGCGCGGCCGGCATGCGCGAATACTGGGTGATCGATCGCTTCCGACGGAGTCTGACCGTGTACGTCTTCGGCGGGCCCGAGGACGAGGAGCACCTGATCCCCGAGGGCCAGACCTACGAATCCCCCCTGCTCCCCGGCTTCGTCCTCGACGTGAAGGCGCTCCTGGCGTTTGCCGACCGATGGGCCGAGCCGAAGCGCCCGCGCCGCCGTTGAGCGATCGCAACGAACCGCGTCGAGCCGGCGGATCGCATCGCCCGGATGGAATCCCTCCGAGTCCCCCAAGCCCGCGAAGGTGACATGGCCAGCAGCGAGGACCCTCCAGCCCCGATCGTCGGCGTGGTGATGGGCAGCCGATCCGACTGGGAGACGATGCGGCACGCCTGTGACGTCCTGGGCGAGCTGGGCGTGCCGTACGAGGCGAAGGTCGTCTCGGCGCACCGGACGCCCGAGCGATTGTTCCGCTACGCCCGCGAGGCCGAGGGGCGCGGCCTGGAGGTTCTGATCGCCGGCGCCGGCGGCGCGGCCCACCTCCCGGGGATGCTCGCCTCGTTGACGATCCTCCCGGTCCTGGGCGTGCCGGTCGAGAGCAAGATGCTGCGAGGCGTCGACTCGCTGCTCTCGATCGTGCAGATGCCGCGAGGCGTGCCGGTCGGCACCCTGGCCATCGGCGCCTCGGGCGCGGCCAACGCCGGGCTCCTCGCCGCGGCGATCCTGGCGCGCAAAAATCCGGCGATCCGCGAGGCCCTCGCGGGTTTTCGCCAGAAGCAGACCGACGCCGTCGGGGAGTCGCCCGTATGAGCGCCAGTCATGAGGCGTGCGACCCGCGGCAGGCATTTCCGCTGTACCCGCCCGCCTCGCTCGGCGTGCTGGGGAGCGGCCAGCTCGGCCGGATGTTCATTCAGGCGGCGCAGCGGATGGGCTACCGCGCGGGGGTGCTCAGCGAGGCCGAGGACACGCCGGCCGCGCAGGTCGCCCACTGGACCGTCATCGGCCGGGATGATCGCCTCGCGTCGCTTCAGGCGTTCTGCGAACGGGCCGACGCGGTCACTGTCGAGTTCGAGAATGTCTCCGCGCCGGCCCTGCGATGGCTCGCCCGCCATCGGCCGACTCGCCCCGGCTGGCGGACGGTCTGGGTCGCGCAGAACCGCCTGCGCGAGAAGACGTTTCTCTCGCTCCACGGAATTCCCCACGCGCCGTGGCGTCCGGTTCGCACCCCGGCCGAGCTGGACGAGGCGCCCCGGGCGCTCGGACTGCCCCTGATTCTGAAGACGGCCGCTTCCGGATACGACGGCAAGGGCCAGGTCCGCGTCGAGTCGGCGGACGGATTGCCCCGCGCCTGGTCCGACCTTGGCCGCGCGCCCTGCGTCGCCGAGGCGTGGGTCGACTTCGCCGCCGAGGTCTCCGTGATCGTCGCCCGGGGCGCCGACGGCCTGGCCGCCTGCTATCCCGTCGGCCTCAATCGTCACCACCGCCACATCCTGGACAGCACCGTCATGCCCGCGCCGGTCGGCCCGGCCGTCAGCCAGGAGGCGCATGACCTGGCGCTCGGCGTCGCGCAGGCACTCGGAACGGTGGGCGTGCTCTGCGTCGAGTTTTTCCTGGCCGCCGACGGCCGGCT
>DAIDHB010000529.1 GCA_027452145.1 Planctomycetales bacterium | reverse complement strand
GACGACGAGGGCAGCGGCGCCTTCGACTTTGGCACACCCCGCCTCGTCCTGTCGAGTCAAGTCGATTACACGCTACTTTTGGGCGGACCGGCCGCCGAAGAGGCTCTTGAACGCCTTGCCCACCGCGGCCACCGCGGCGACGATCCCGATCAGGATCGGCTTGAGGAACTTGGTGAGGATCCCGGTCTTGAGCGCCACGGCGATGCCGCCGCCGGTGATGAGTCCGATCAGACCGTACTCGGCGATCTTGTCGCCGGCGCGCATCTCGCCGTAGCTCTCGCCCTTCTTGAACGTGATCCCCTTGACCAGCTTGTCGAGCGTCGGGATCACCGACTGGAGCTTGTTCGGGTCCACGACGAGGTTCGCCTCGAGCACGCCGCGGCGGCCGAGGATGCGCGTGTTGTAGTTGACCCCGAAGCCGACCTTGCCGTTCTCCATGGCCGAGCTGCGGATGGCCCAGACGAGGTTGTGGGTCGCCGGGTCGTAGAACGGCGGCCGCTCCCAGCCGACGATCTCGACCGTCGTCCAGCCCCGGCGCTTCCGCTCCTCGTTGCTCGCCTGGGTCCCCTTGCGGATCGCCTCGAGGATCGTGGCGGCCGTCTCGGCGTTGAGGTCCTTCGAATCCTTGTCCGGCACGTAGCCGATCGGGTCGAAGTCGAAGACGATGAACCATCCGTTGCCGCTCCCGTCCAGCAGCGACTCCGGCGCGAGGACGGCGAGCTCCTTGCCGCCCACGGGGTTCTCGGTCAGCTCCAGGAATTTCCGGGTCCCCTCGACCCCCGTGAACACGAAGCCCTTGGGCACGTCGATCTGGGCCACGGTCCCCAGGTCGCCCTTCATCGGGCCGTCCTTGAAGAAGTCGAGTACCGGCGGACGGCCGGGCTGCTCCTTGGGCGCCTGGGCCATCGCCCCGGGCGATCCCATCCAGCCGGATAATCCCATCAGCATCAGCATCAGCCCGGCCGCGACGGCGCGGGCCGCGAAAGCACGACGGCGCTCAGCGTCCATCGGGAGTCTCCTCGCGAGAAAGGGTCGGGGTGGTCGATCCGTCCGAAACCGTGGCGGCAAGCTACGACGCACGTCATCGGTGTGCCGAGTAGTATGCGCGAGGGGACGCATGCGTGCCAAGAGAGATTTTGATCATTCGCGCAGACCGCCGAACGGATGATTACGCCGGAATCGAAGCCGGCCGGGCTCTCCAGCCCGCCGGCCGGGTCCTCAAGTAGGTCGGGCATTCTTGCCCGACGTTCAGGCCTCGTCGGGCAAGAATGCCCGACCCACTTGAGGACGTCCCCTGCCGGAGTAATATGATGTCCGGGGACGCGCGCCGTCATGGCGCGGGATCTCGGGCGAGGGCCGACCAGGCGAGGCCCCGTCCGGCATCGCTCCAGCAAACTACCCGACCGCCTGGCAGCCACCGAGATAAGGCCGTATCCGATGCAGCGCGACCTCGTATTGACCCTGACGAGCCCCGACCGGATCGGCGTCGTCGAGGGGGTGACCCGCATCTTGCTCGGGCGCGGCGGCAACGTGGAAACCAGCCGGATGGCCCGGCTCGGCGGCGAGTTCGCCATTTTGATGCTCGTCTCGCTGCCGGCCGACCAGGTCGAGGCGCTCGAGGCCGACCTGGGAGGGCTGGTCGCCCAGGGCTACAAGGTGACCACCTCGGCGGCCCACCCGGCCGAGGCCCGGCCCGGCTGGGTGCCCTTCCGCATCGAGGTCGAGGGCGCCGACCACGAGGGCATCATCCAGGAGGTCGCGCGTTATCTCGCCGGGCGCGGCATCCACATCGAGACGGTCGACTCCGAGACCACCGCGGCGCCGGTCAGCGGCTCGCCGCTATTCACCATGACGGCCGAGGTCGCCGTCCCGCCCGACCTGGCCGCCCAGGGCTGGCAATCGGGCCTCGACGAGATCAGCGGCCGGATGAACCTGGAGATCCGGGTGTCGGAGATCGCGGACTGACAATCGGGTCCGGTCGGGTGCGATCCGTCCCGGCCCGCTGATCCACGAACCCGCTGATGCGGCCCGCATCCGGGAGGGCGAGGCTCCGTCCGAACCGCGGGGCGACTTCCCGAGAGGGCGAGGCTCCGTCCGAGCCGCGGGACGACTTCCCGGGAGGGCGAGGCTCCGTCCGAGCCGCTTCCCGGGAGGGCGAGGCTCCGTCCGAGCCGCAGGGCGAAGCTCGGACGGAGCCTCGCCCTCCCGGACCGACCGGAAGGCACCGGCGGGCTCGTGAATCAGAAGAACGTCCGGATGATGTCCTGGAACGTCACCAGGATCATCAGCAGGAGCACCAGGAACAGCCCGAGATACGTACCGGCGGCGACGGCCGACTCGGGCAGCGGGCGGCCGCGGACCTTCTCGGCGATGAGGAACGTCATCTGCCCGCCGTCCAGCGGCGGGATCGGCAGGAAGTTCAGCACCGCCAGGTTGATGCTGAGCATCCCCAGGAAATAGATGAGGTACACGAACCCCATCCTCGCCATGCTGTAGGCGATCCCCGAGATCCGGATCGGCCCGCCCAGCCCTCCCGGGCCGACCCGGCCGGTGGCCAGGCTGCGGAACGTCGCGTAGATGGTCGTGATGTTCTCAAAAGTGTCCTCGTACCCCAGCCGGAGGGCCGCGCCGATCGGCTGCGGCGGCATCTTGCGCCGCAGCCCCAGAAACGACACGCCCCGCTCGGGGTAGAACCAGTCGGCGGCGGCCTCGGGCTGCACCCTGCGGGGCTGCGAGCCCTTGTTGACCACCAGCTCGACCTCCAGGTCGCGCACCGCCTGGATCAGACCGAAGGCATGGACCCACGAGGCCGAGTTGTCGTCGAACTTGAGGGTCGTCGGATCGCCCGCCTTCTTGCGGGTGGGCGATACGGGCTGCCTGAGCGTCATGCTGTTGATCACGTCGCCGGGCTTGATGCCGACCCTGTCGGCGGGCGAACTCGGTCGAATGCCGGCCACTCGCGTCGAGACGGGGAAACACAGCCCGAGCCCAGGGACGTCGAGCTGCTGCGCCGGGTCGAAGCCGATCGTGGTCCAGGGGAACGAGGCGTCGGGCGTCGCGGCGAGGGTCTGGGCCTTGCGCCCGCCGTCGGCCCCGGTGCGCTCGACCTCGAACGCCATCGCCTGGCCGGCCTTGCGGCGGCAGAGGTCGGGCAGGCGCATCGGGTCGAACTCGGCGTCGCCGTCGACCTTGAGGATCCGGTCCCCCGCGCGGAAACCGGCCTTCTCGGCCGGCGAGCCGGCGCGCACGGCGCCGACCGGCTCGGGGGACATCCTCAGGCCGAAATCGAGGAACGGCGCCGGGGGCGCGGTGAACGTGATCCGCTCGCGCACCGGCCCGTCCTCGGAATTCCGACGTTCGATGACGTGGCGGATCGGGCGGTCGATGTTCGCCGAGAGGATGGCGTTGTAGTCCTGGATGCCCGACACCGGCCGCGGCTCGGCCCCGTCGGGTCCGGCGGCCGTCAGGGTGTCGGAGACCTCGTCGTTCTTCACGCGCTCCACGTCGGGATAGGCCGGTGGCTTCGCGACCCCGGCCGGGGCGCCGAAATTGCTGATTTGCAGCGACTCGGTGGGGCCGACGCCGATCGCCGGAGCGTCCCTCCCGCTCTGGCGGACCGGGTGGATGGCCATCTCGATCGGCGCCTCGACGCCGGGGCGGCGGACGACGAAGTTCAGAACCTGGTCGGTCCCGCTGAGCGTCACCATCATCAGCAGCGTCTTGAACCGGATGTCGCGGCGGCCGTCGATCGACACGATCTCGTCGCCCGGCCGCATCCCGGCGACATACGCCGGCGCCCCCGGCACGACGCCGCCCACGATCGCGGGGGTCTCGTCCATCCCGTGGCCGTAGGCGTAGACGAAACACACCAGGCCCAAAAAGATGTTCATGATCACGCCCGCCGAGATGATCGCCATCCGGGCGCCGACCGACTTGTTGGGGTAGGCGCGGGGATCCGTGGTCTTCGCCTCCTCGCCCGATTCCTCCCCCTCGCCCAGCATCTTGACGAATCCGCCCAGCGGCACGGCCGCCAGGACATACTCGGTCTCGCCCCGGCGGAAGCCCAGGAGCGTCGGCCCGAAGCCGATCGAGAACTTCTCGACCTTCACGCCATTCCACTTGGCCAGCAAGAAGTGCCCCAGCTCGTGGATAAAAATCACGAAGCCCAGGCCCAGCGCCACCAGCAAGATCGCGAACACGGTGCTCAGGGTCGCCAACGCTCAACCTCCCGCCGGGCCGTCGCGTCGACGCTCCAGAGCGTCTCGAGCTCGGGCCGAGGATCATACGTGTGGGAATCCAAAGCCGCGCGGCAGGCGCGGGCGATGTCGAGGAACCCGATCTCGCCCCGGAGGAACCGGGCGACCGCCGCCTCGTTGGCGGCGTTCAGCGCGGCGCCGGCGGTCCCGCCGCGGCGCATGACCTCGAAGCCCAGGTCCAGCGCCGGGAACGTCTCGCGGTCGGGGGGCTCGAAGTGCAGGGCGAACCCGTTCCCCCAGTCGACCCGGCGGCTCGGGCCGTCGGTCCGATCGGGGTAGGTCAGCGCGTACTGGATCGGCAGCCGCATGTCCGGCGGCGAGAGCTGCGCCACCACGCTGCCGTCCACGAACTCGACGAACGAGTGCACCACGCTCTCGGGGTGGATCACCACCTCGACCTGCTCGGGCTCCAGCCCGAATAGCCACCGCGCCTCGATCACCTCGAGCGCCTTGTTCATCAGCGTGGCCGAGTCGATCGTGATCTTCGGCCCCATCTGCCAGGTCGGGTGCCTCAGCGCCTCATCCGGCGTCACCCGGGCCAGCTCGCGCGCCGTCCGGCCGCGGAATGGCCCGCCCGACGAGGTCAGCACGACCCGACGCACCTCGCCCCGACCGCCCGCCTTCAGCGCCTGGAAGATCGCCGAGTGCTCGCTATCGACCGGCAGGATCGTCGCGCCCCGCTCCCGGGCCAGCTCCATCACCAGCGGGCCGGCGACGACCAATGTCTCCTTGTTCGCCAGCGCCACGATCTTGCCCGCCTCGACCGCCGCCCAGGTCCCGTTCAGACCCTCGGCCCCGACGATCGCGCTTAAGACCCGGTCGGTCTCGGCGTCCTGGACCATCCGGATCAGACCGTCGCGCCC
>DAIDHB010000528.1 GCA_027452145.1 Planctomycetales bacterium | reverse complement strand
TGGCCGATGACGGAGTCGCCGGCGGCGATGCCGCGGGGGCCGGCGCGGCCGCGGGCGCGACCTCCGCGACGGCCGCGCGGCGAGCATCCGCGGCCCGCAAGCGCGGCCGCGCCGAGGCCGAGGCCCCGCGCGGCGCCGGGCTGCTGGCGTCGATCCTGCTGGGGGTCGCCTATCCGCTGGGCCTGGTCCGCGCCGGCGAGGAATCCGGCGGCGGGCGGCGGGCCGTGCAACTCACCCCGCTGGGGCGCTATGTGCTGGCCGCCGGGCCGACGCCGCCGCCCCGGCCGACCTTCGAGCAGTTCTTGTTCGTCCAGCCCAACTTCGAGGTGATCGCCTACCGCCAGGGGCTCACGCCCCTGCTCGCGGGCCGGCTGAGCCGATTCGCCTGGTGGTCGCGGGTCGGCGCCGCGCTCGAGCTGCGGCTGACGCGCGAGTCGATCGTGCTGGGGCTCGAATCGGGACTCACGGCCGACGCGATGCTCGAGTTCCTCACGCGGCACAGCCAGCGCGCCCTGCCGGCCGGCGTGGTCGACGCCGTGCGCACCTGGGCCACACGCCGCGAGCGCGTGACCTACTACGCGGCGGCCACCCTGATCGAATTCGCCACGGGCGCCGACCGCGACGCGGCGCTGGCGGCCTGGCCGTCGGTGTCGGCCGCTGGCTCGGGCGACGGCCGCGACGGCGGCCACGAGCCGCCGTCGGCCGTCGGCGAACGGTTCCTGCTGGTGGACGACGAGCGAACGATCCCGTTCGACCGGTTCCGCATGGCCGGCTCGCGCGACTACCGCCGGCCGCCCGAGGTCTGCATGACGGTCGAGCCCGACGGTATCACCCTGGTGCTCGACCCGGCCCGCGCGGACCTGCTGATCGACGCCGAGCTCGCCCGGTTCGCCGACGAACAGCCGGCGGCTGGAAGGGGCGCGGGGGCCGACTCGGCCGCGGCGGCCGCCGACGCGATCCGCCGCCGGTTCGTCGTGATCGCCGCCTCGCTGCGCCGGGGGCTCGACCGCGGCCTCACCCCGCACGACCTGGCCGACTGGTATCTCCGCCGGACCGGCGGCGAGATGCCGCCGGCCGTCCGCCTGCTGTTGACCGCGATCCCGTCGTCCTCGCCGACGGCCCCGCGCGTCCCTCGCCTGAAGGCCGCGCGGATGCGCGTGCTCACCCTGCCCGGCCCCGGCCTGCTGGATGGCCTGCTCCAGCACCCTGCGACAAGCCCCTGGCTGGGCGAGCGGCTCGGGCCGACCGCCGTCGTGATTCCCGACGAGCACGTGGATTCCCTGCGCAGGGCCCTGGATGAGCTCGGCCTGGCGATCGATTTCGACGGAGAATCGGTCAAGTAGGGTGCGGCCGGATCGGCGTCGGGCGGGTGAATCCCGTCGGACGGCCGGGCTCCGTCTGGTACAGTAGCCGTCTGTCGCGGCGGGCAACGAGGTCGTCTGGTAGGGTGGGCATCGCCCACCGGCGATGGCCTCGATCGGTGGGCGATGCCCACCCTACGACATCCCGCCGCCTCGCATTGATCGATTTGGGACTCGTCACCAACTGGAGAAAGCCATGCGCGAGAAGCGGAATGCACTGTCGCGGCGGGAATTCGTCCAGGGCGGCTCGGCCGTGCTCGGCGGGCTTGCGGCGGGGGCTGCCGCCGTGGGAGGTGCAACCGCGGCCACGGGCGCGGTCCCGCCGGCGGTGAAGGTCCCCGAGGTCGTCCTCGGCCGGACCGGGGCGAAGGTCTCGCGGCTGGGGATCGGCTGCGCGTATTTCGGGCGGAAGCGGGTCACGCCGGACGACGTCCGCGCCACGCTGCACCGCGCGCTGGAGCTGGGCGTCAACTACCTCGACACGGCGCCCACGTATGGCAGCGCCGAGACCGGCTTCGCCGAGGAGAAGATGGGCCCGGCGATCGCCGAGATCCGCGAGAGGGTGTTCCTCGTCACCAAGACCGAGGAACCGGGCTACGACGGCACCTGGAAGCTGTTGCGCCAGAGCCTCAAGAGGATGCGAACCGACCGGCTCGACCTGGTCCACCTGCACAATTTCGGCGACGAGAAGCTCTGGGGTGACGACCAGACGGTCTTCGGCGAGCATGGCGCGATGGCCGCGCTGCGCGAGGCCCGCAAGCAGGGCGTGGTCCGGTTCATCGGGGCCAGCGGGCACCTGCACCCGACGCGGTTCCACCGGGCGCTCGACGGCGGCGAGATCGACGTTCTGATGAACGCGGTGAACTTCGTGGTGCGGCACACGTATGACTTCGAGCATAAGGTCTGGAGCCGCGCCCGGCACATGAACCTCGGCCTCGTCGCGATGAAGGTGCTCGGCGGCGCGGCGCGAGAGGAGGGCGGGTTCAAGCTCGACGAGAAGCACTACGAGCAGGCGATCCGCTACGCGCTGTCGGTCCCCGGGATCTCGGTCGCCGTCATCGGCCTGGAGAACACGGCCGAGCTCGAGAAGGCGGCGGCCGTCGTGGCCGGGGCGAGGCCGCTCTCGCCCGATGAGGACCTGGCGCTGGCGAGGATCGGCCTCGACCTGGCCGGCCGGCCCGAGTGGAAGGCCGCCTACGGGACGCCGCTGGCGTGAGGGAATCGGCTCCGCGCGCAGCGAAATGGCCGGCGCCGAGGAACTCTGTCCCCGGCGCCGGCCGTCCGTCCTGCTCTCGCGTCATTGCTGCCGCCGCGGCCGGCCCGCGGGCGGGAGCCCGGGGCCGCACGGCGGCGCCGGCCACACCAATTAATACATGTATGTATCACCCAGGAATACGTTGTGCCCGCCGTCCTGCGAGGTGGACGAGTCGAGGATCAGGATGCCATTCCTGGTGTTGGCGATCGTGTTGTCGTCGACGTTGTTGCCCGAGGTGCTGTTGAGCTCGACGCCGTCCTGGAGGTTACCCATGGTCCCGCCGTTGATTGTCACCGTGCCGATGGCGTTCCACAGGACCGAGGTGCCCGTCGCGGAGCCGTCGATCTCGGCGCCGACGTTGTTCCCGGAGATCACGTCGGACTCGATGGCGGTGCCGGCTGGACCGGCGCTCACCTGCACGCCGTCGAGGTTGCTGTAGCCGCGGCCGGGGATGAGGATGTCGGCGGTCCCGGCGGCATTGGTGCCGATGTAGTCGTACTCGACGAGGTTGCTGTCCGACCCAATGCCGGTGATCAGCACGCCGTCGAGGCCATTGGCCGAGATGGTGGACGCGGTGACGAAGTTGGACGACGCGCCGGATTCGATGAGCACGCCGTTCCCCCAGTTCGGCACGGCGTTCGTCCCGTTGATGTCGGTGCCGATGGAATCGGCGTCGATCAGATTGTCGGAGGTCCCGCCGCCGACGAGCAGGATACCCTGCTGGACGTTGCCCGAGACCACGCTGCTGAGCACCGAATTGGAGCCTGCCCCGGACGCGATCTCGACGCCGTTGCCGGCGTTGGGGACCGCGACGGTGCCGGCGGCGTCGGTGCCGATGAGGTCGAGTTGCACCACGTTGCCCACGGTGCCGGAGTTGTCGATCTCCACGCCGTTCACGCCGTTGCCGGAGATGACGTTGCGGGCGGCGAAGGTGGTGCCGCCGATCGTGTTGTCGGCCGCGCCGGCCAGGATGACCACGCCGTCGGATCCGTTCGGCAGGGCGGTGGTCCCGTTGTAGTTGGTCCCGATGAGGTTGCCCTCGACGACGTTATCCCTGGTCCCCGCGAAGGCAATTGCGACGCCATTGTAGGTGTTGCCCGAGATCAGGTTGCCGGCGCCGGGGGTGGTGCCGCCGATGGTGTTGTTCGAGGCGCCCTGGACGATGTCGACCCCGTTGAGGGCGTTGGGAAACGCGGCGGTGCCGAAGGCGTTGGTGCCGATGAAGTTCCCCTCGACCACGTTGCTCGACGTGCCCGACCCGATGATGTCCACGCCCAGTTCGTTTCCGGAGATGACGTTGGAGGCATTGGCCGAGGTCCCGCCGATCGTGTTCCCGCTGGCGCCGTTCGCGATCTGCACGCCGTAGCCTCCGTTGCCCAGGTGCTGGCCGGCCGAATTGACGGTCGAAAGGCCCAGGGAACCGATGCCGATGTAATCGTCCGCGACGAGGTTGCCGCTGGTCCCGGTGTCGGTGATCTCGACACCCTGCTGGCCGTTGCCGGAGATCGTGTTTGTGTCGCCGTAGGCGGTGCCGCCGATGACGTTGTCGGTCGCGCCGCCCTGGATGACCACGCCGTCGGATCCGTTGGGGATGACCGCGTCCCCGGCACCGAGGCCGATGATGTTCCCCGCGACCGTGTTGTTCGACGTGCCGGACCACGCGAGCACGACGCCGTTGTACGTGTTCCCGGAGATGATGTTCGCGGCGCCCGCGAACGACAGGCCGCCGATCGTGTTGCCGGTGGCGCCGGAGAGGATATCGACACCATTGAGGCCGTTGGGCACCGCGGCGCCGCCGTCGCTGGAGACGCCGATGTAGTCCGCCGCGACCACGTTGCCCGACGTGCCCGAGCCGGCGATCACGACGCCGAGCTGGCTGTTGCCCGAGATGACGTTGCGGGCGAGCGAGCTGGTCCCGCCGACGGTGTTGCCGGTCGAGCCGCCGTCGACCCAGACCCCGTTGCCGGCGTTGGGGATGGCGGCGGTGCCGTACGCGTTGAGCCCGATGAGGTCGGCCTCGACGGTGTTACCGCTGGCCGAGTCGAGCCAGACGCCGTCATTGCCGTTGCCGGAGATGAGGTTGACCTCGCCGGAGCCCAGGCCGCCGATGGTGTTCTGATGGGCGCCGCTCTGGATCGTCACGCCGTTGCGGCCGTTGGGAATGGCGTAGATGCCGCCGTCGTTGGTGCCGATGAAGTTCCCCGCGACCGCGTTGCTCCAGGCGCCGGAGGAGATCTGGACGCCGTCGCCGCCGTTGCCCGAGATGACGTTCCTGGAGGTCAGCAGGCTGCCGCCGATGGTGTTGCCGGTGGCGTTGAGGCTGATCTCGACGCCGTCGTCGTTGCCGAGCGATCGGCCGTCGGTCCCGACGCTCGTGGTGCCGCCGAGGTTGGTGCCGATGAAGTTGCTCTCGACGACGTTGGCCGTCGTCCCATAGCCCTGGATGTCCACACCGTAGATGCCGTTGCCGGAGATGACATTCGCCGCGGCGGCGGTGGCCCCGCCGATCGTGTTGTCGGTCGTGTTGGTCTGGACGAGAACACCGGCGAAGCCGTTGCCCAGCGCGACGGAGCCGCCGTTCGTCGTGCCGATGAAGTCCCCGGCGACGACGTTGTGCACCGTCGTGGGCCCTTCGATCACCAGACCATACTGCAAGTTGCCCGAGATGACGTTGCCGGGGCCGATGGTGTCGTGGGTCGCCCCGCTTTCGAGGACGATGCCCTGGGTGTTGGGCGCGGCGACTGTGCCAGCCGCGCTTGTGCCGATGAAGGAATTGAGCACCTGAACGTTGCTGGCTCCGTTGATGTCGACGCCGGTGGTGCTGTCGGAGATGGTGTCGCCCGTGAGCGTGGTGCCGGTCGCGCCGGCGTTGATCTGGACGCCGAACGGGCCGTCGCCGACGGCCAGCGGGTAGGGCAAGGGGGCGCCGGCCGCGTTCACGCCGATCTCATCGCCCTGGATCAGGTCATGCGCCCCGTCGACAACGATGCCGCCGCCGCCGAACCCCTCGATCACCAGGCCGGTGACCTCGGAATTCGGGGCGGTGCTCGCCAGGTCCAGGCCGACATTCGTGCCCAGCGGGACGTAGCCGTCGAGGACGACGCCCGGCCCCGTCGTGCCGAGATTGCCGTCGATCTTCACCGGGCGGCTGACCGTCGGCAGGGACGATTGCAGTTGGATCGTGGCCTGCTTGCCGCCGCTCAGTGCGTTGAAGTCGAAGTTGATCAGATTCGGGGTGTTGTTCACCAGCGGCGTGTTGTTGGCCTGGGTGATGGCCCAGCGGAGGGTGTTCGGCCCGCTGTCGGCGGGGCTGGTGACGGTGAAGGTGGAGAGGACCTGGCGGCCCTCCAGCGGCTCGACCTGGAAGCGTCGTCGGCGCTCCTGCTTGCGGAGGGCACCCCGGTCGGTCTTGCGGAGGCTGGAGAACGGCAGCAGCAGGTTCATCGTCAGGTCTCCTGGGTCGCTTGCTGGACGCACGGCGATCGGGGCGGCCGGACGTCGATCGTCCGCCCGTCGGGCCGTGGCCTTCGGTTGTTCCGGATTTCGCGGAAATCGGCAGGGCAAGTCGGGGCGGGCCGGTCGGCCGTCGGGATCGGCCAAGCGTCGGCATCGTGTCGCCCTGTCAGGGAATTGTCAGATCGCGTCGCGAACGGACACCACGGCGGCAAGAATTCGGGAGGCGAGTCCAGAACAAAAAAGCCCGGGGACGATGTCCCCGGGCCTGTGACCTGCCTGGCGAACCGGCGACGTGAGTCGCGGGCTCCTTGTCTTTTGTCTTCAGGCCGGACCCGGCGGCTGACGTCGCCGGCTTCTCCAATGGTGGCTTACTCCTCCGACCCGGCCGCCGCGCTGACGGTCCGCCAGTGGGTCCGGCCGGAGGCGGGCTTCGCGCCGGTCCGGGTCGTCGCGGCGGTTTCCGTCGCCGTGGGGATCGCGACACCGGTTTCGGCTCCGGCTCCGGTTCCGATGGTCGCCGGCTCGTCACCGCCCTCCGAGGTCATCGACTCCTGATCCGGATTCAGCTCGGTCCCGGACGCGGCCGGCCGGGAGCCGTCGCGGGGCGGGAGCCAGGCGACGCGGCGGCCGGAGCTCGAGGCGGCCTGAGGCGCCGAGGCCGCGCGGTCGCCATCGGTGCCGACCGGGTCCTTGATCCCCAGGAAGCGGTAGTGCGGCAGCAGCACCTCGCCCGAGTCGTCGTCAGCCGGAGCCGCACTGGCGATCGACGATCGGCGCGGGCGGGGCTCGTCGTTGTCGGGCGACTGCATCCGGGCGTCGCCGCCGGTCAGCGGGGCGCCGGCGCGGGATCGAGCCGGGCGGTTGCCCCGGTTGTTGGCCATCAGGATGTTGCCCGGGCCGTTCTCGCGCACGACCGGGGCATACAGCGACGCCAGGCCGTTGCGGTCGAGCAGGGCGTAGATCGACCGGGGCGTGGCGTACAGCCCGTGGTCCCCCTGCGGCTCGGCGAAGTTGCACACGCCGGCGATATAGCCATCCGTGGTGAACAGCCCGCCGCCGGACCGACCCTGCTTGGGCGCGAACTCGCACTCCATCGCCTCGTACGACGGCTTGCCCGAGAGGAAACCCTTCATGTGCGGGTTCATGATCCGCGTGTGCCAGGCGGTGGCGTCGTGGCCCTCCGAGCAGCCCAGGGTGAGCATCTTCATCGGCCGGGCCGGGTGCCAGTGCGCCGGGACGACCCGGCTGGACGGGAGCTGCCGGCCGGCGCGGAAGCGGATCAGGCCGACGTCGCGGTCGAAGTCGTAATCCACCGCCTGCCCCTTGAACGATTCGACGTAGTTCAGTTTGGGCGTCCCCGACGCCTGGGGGTGCAACTGGCCGTCGAACAGATCGAGGACAATCTGGTGCGGGAACTGGTCGGGGCTCGGCTGGCGGCCCTGGCCCTCGATGTGGAAGATGTGGGCGCAGGTGAGGACCAGCGTCTCCTCGGGCGAGCTGTAGATGATCGTCCCCGAGCCGAATCCGGTCGAGTGCGGCCCGACAACCTTGATCCGCACCACGGTCCGCGCCGGGTGGGGATTCGCAAAGGGCGGCGCCGCGGCGGGCGGCGGGGCAAGCCGGTCGGCATCGGCATCGGCGTTGATATCCGCGTCGGCGTCGCGGTCCTCGCGGACCCGTTCCTGCCGGATGCGGCGCACGGGGCGGGCCGGGCGCGAGTCCTCGGCATCAGCGTCGGCGTCGGCATTGAGGTCGTCATTGCGCCTCGCGACGGGACGACGGGCGGCCGGGGCATCATCGTCCTGGTCGGGGGCCGCGGCGGCGGCCGGGCGGGCCTTGGCCGCGGCGTTCTGGTAGAACTGTTCGAGCACGGCCGCGGGCTGGAGGCCGCTGGTGCGGTCGAGCTCGCGTCCCGAGCGGTCCACGACGACGAAGGTGGG
>DAIDHB010000527.1 GCA_027452145.1 Planctomycetales bacterium | reverse complement strand
TGACCTCGCCGTCGGCGTCGTACGCCGTGGTCGAGGTCTCGCCGCTGCTGCTGTTGACCGAGGGCGAGACCTGGGTCGTCTGCCGGCCCAGCGAGTCGTAGAGGAACGTCGTCCGGTTGCCGACCGGGTCCTTCAGCACGTACAGCCGGCCGGCGTTGTCGTAGGTGTAGGTCGTGATCCCGCCGTCCGGGTTCTTGACGGTCGCCTGCCGGTCGAGAGCGTCGTAGGTCGTCGTCGTCGTGTAGTTGTCGGGGTCGGTCGCGGTGACCTGGTTGCCGGCGGCGTCGTAGGTATACGTGTTCACGCCGGCGATCGCCGTCCCGGCCGCGTCGGTCTCGCCGGTCTTGCGATTCATCGGGTCGTACGAATACGTTGTGACGTTGCTGTTCGGGTCGGTGATGCTCGTCACCTGGCCGGCGTTGCTGTACGCCTTGACCGTGGTGTCGCTGTCGGCGTCGGTGATCGTCGTCAGGCGGTCCTTCGAATCGTACTGGTAGCCGAACAGGGTGTAGCTCGAATGACCCGCGGGAGCCGGCGCGGTCTGCGCCGTCAGCATGCCGGGCTGGGTCGAGGAATAGGTGTACGTGGTCACGTTCGTGGCCGGGTCCTCGACGACCGTGCGATTGCCGTGAGAGTCATAAGTGTAGGTCGTGATCCGCCCCAGCTCGTCGGTCATCGACGACGGCTCGGCGAAGCTGTTGTACGAGCCGTAGGTCACGGTGCTGCCGTCGGGATTCACGACCTTCGTGACGTTCGCCTTGCTGTCGTAGGCGGTCTGGGTGATCCGGTTCATCGGGTCGACCGAGATCGTGGCCAGGCCGTTGGCATCGCGGTCGACCGTGGCGACGTTGCCCAGCGGGTCGACCGTCTGGTTCGTCAGACCCATGCCGCGCCAGTCGGGCCGCGAGGTGGTGACGTTGCCCAGGGGGTCGGTATAGGTCGACCCGACCTGGCCCAGCAGGGTCGGCGTGGCCGGGCTGCCCGAGGTGCTGCCCGTGGACCAGCCCTGCTCCTGCGCGGCCGAGAACTCCTCGGTCGTGCTATCGGCGCGGGTGATCGTTCCGACCCGGTTGGCCGAGTCATACGTGATCGTCGTGATCTTCGCGGGCTCGCCAGCCGAGGACGGTTCGGTGACGCTGGTCAATTGGTTTGCGCCGTAGCCGTAATCCCAGGTGCTGCCGTCGGGGTACTCGACGGCTGTCAGGTCGCCGCCCGAGATGGTGAACGTCGTCAGGCGGCTATCGGAGTCCTTGATCGACTGGAGCAGGTTGCTGCCGTTGTAGGTGAACGTGGTGACCTCGTTGAACGGGTCGGTGATCGTCTGGAGCCGGCTGCTCGAGTAGCCGAATGTCGTGGTCAGGCCGTTGCGGTCGACGACCGTGGTCTCGAGGCCCGAGGAATTGAAGTTCTCGACCGTGCCGTCGGTCAGCGTGCGAGAATACGTCCCGTTGCTGTTGAGGACCAGCGTGCTGAAGTCGCCGGCCGGGCTGGTGTACGTCCCGCCGCCCGAGCCGAAGCTGCCGCTGAACCACTCGCCGGCGCCCGCGCCCTCGTCGAGGATCACGCCGCCGCTCGCCGAAATGATCTTCTCCAGGCCCGAGATCGTCCACCCGGCACCAAGTGCCGAGAAGGTCGGATCCTTGGCCTCGTTGATGACCGTGGCCGTGCGGCTGTAGGTGGTCGTCGTGGGCGTGGTCCGTTCATCCACCACGGAGGCCGAGTAGCTGTAGCGGCCGGTGCTGAGGCTCGACGCGTTGGCCTGGAGGCCGATCTGCATGATGTCGCCGGGCGTGTAGGAACCGGTGTTGTAATACGCCGTCGAGCCGTACGTGCCGTTGAAATCGAGCTGGGCGGTCACCTGCGAGGGGGTGGTCTTGGTCGGGTCGAGTGGGTGCTCGACATCGACGATCGGCAGCGCGTTGGCCGAGAGCGAGCTATAAGCCAGCGAGACCGGCGCGACGTTGGGGTTGAAGCTCGGCAGGTCGATCGAGGTCATCGCGGCGCCGGTGGCCGAGGCGACCGAGACGTTCTTGCTGGCGACCGACGGCGCGCCGGCCGAGATCAGGCCCGGATCCAGCGACGACGGCCAGGTCGTGCCGCCGGTGGCCGTTCCGGTCGTCGCGGGCACCCAGAAGGTGTAGGTCTGGCTGACCTGGTTGCTGTTGGGATCGGTGACGGTGAGCGTGACCGACTCGGCCTTCGCCGTGGAGATCGCGGTGTTCCACTGGAAGGTCAGGTCGTAGCTACTGGTGCCGCTGATGCTGCCGGCGTCGGTCAGGCCCGAGGTGTTCCACGAGTAGGTGTAGGTGCCCGAGGCACTGTCGATCACCTGGGCGCGGAGGTCGACGCTGCCGCCGGGCGTGGCCAGTTGCTCGGCGCCGGGGACGAAGACGGAGCCGTCGTTGTAGTCGAGCGTGACCAGCGTGAAGGCGGCCGACATCGGGGTGAGGACGATCCCGCCGCCGCCGGTCGGCGAGCTCGCCGGCGCCGGACCACTGCGGAGGCTCGCGGCCGGGGCGTTGCGGGTGATCGTGGTGCCGGGGGCCGATGACAAGGCCGAACCGTTGAGCCCGAGCGTCGACAGCAGGGCCGAGGCGGCCGAGGCCGACGCGGCGGACGACGAGGCCCCCGAGTTGCTTGCCAGGCCGGCCGTTCCCGTCGGCCGCGGCAATCGAGCGTAGGAGCCGGACCCGCCGCCCGAGCCGCCCCGCGGCGGCAAGGCCCCGCCGCCGGCCCCGACGGACCGGGCCGGCTTCCACGGAGACGACAGGCCCGTCCGTGAGCCGGCACCGTCTCCGGCCGCGCCCAGGGAGTGAATCCGCGCGATCGCGTTTTCGCCCGCGTTCGCCGTCCCGCCGACGGGTGATCCCGCCACCGCGGGCACGTCGGGAAGGGCCCCTCTGCCACCTGCACCTGCTCCCTGAGGCACGATGGCGATCGACTCGGTGCCGGATGCCGGCTCAATCGGCCGGTGCGCGAGGCTCGCCCGACCCATCCCGCCAGCCGGCGCCACGGCGGCCATCAGGTCATTCCCTCCCCCCCCTCCCGTTTGCATTCGCGCATGCAATATCCGCCACAATCGGGGAGACGCCGACGGTGAAAGCGGCGAGGCTGACGGGAGTGGCCGTGGAGCGGGGCTCGAAGCGCTCCAGCGCGAACCGGCGGGTGAGGGCCTGGCGACGACGCGAGGTGAAGCCGGGGCGAGGGGTGCGGCTCATCGGTGCGGTCCCTGGGTGCCGGTTGAGGCGAAGCGAGCGGAACGCGACAGTTCACTTCAAGGGCGAAGGAAGCCGAGCCTGAAGGTAAGCCGAACGGAACGGCGATCGCTGGGCCAGGGAGACGTCGCCGAACGGCGATGGCCCGGTATTGGTGCCGATGCGAGTCAGATCGGGGATATTGATAGCGAGGTGGGCTTGGCGAAGTCAAGGGGAAAGCCGAACAAATTACGTTTTTCTTGAGGAGATGGCGATCGGGCCCTGACCCTTGCCGTTCGGCCGGCCTCCGAGACATCTGCACTCCGGGCCGATCCCGATGCGACGACGGAATCAAGGCGTTATAGCCCATGGCCCGCGAACGCTGCGCGTGATACGATGACGGCGGCGAAGGGACGGGCGATGCACTTCGATCCGGTCCGGACCGGGCCCCTCGCCGATCGAGGGCCGCCGCCGTGACTGGGGAGCGCGCCGACCGCGAGTTGCTGTTCGGAGCCCTGGCCGTTCATCTCGGTCTGGTGTCGCGCGAGGTCCTGCGCGAACTGGAGCTGGAACGGCGGGGCGATGATCCGGCGCTGGCCGCGCGCCCGTTGGGCCGGGCCCTGGTCGAAGGCGGCTTCCTCGCGGCCGAGCAGTGCGCCGTCCTGGAAACGCTCGTGGAAGGTCTGGTCGGCCGGCATGGCAGCGCTCGACGGAGCCTCGACGCGCTGGCGGGCTTCGCTCGCATCCGCGGCGAGCTCGAACGCTACCGCATCCAGGGCGGGACCGACCGCGACGGCGCGACCAACCCCACATTGCCGTCGGTGCCGATCAATGGCGAGTCGCGGGCCCGGGCGCGCGAGGACGCGGACCGGCCGGCCGGCGAGATCGACGACTCGTTCCTGCCCGGCGCCTTCGTCACGTCCGATGACGTCGCGGAGCCGTTCGAACCCCGGCACGCGGCCTGGTCGGTGGGCGAGACGACGTCCGAGGGCGCGCGGTTCCGCATCATCCGCCCCCACGCGCAGGGCGGCATCGGCAAGGTCTCGGTCGCCTACGACGCCGAACTCCAGCGTGAGGTGGCCCTCAAACAGATCCGCCCCGAGCGCGCCGACGACGCCGACAGCCGGGCGCGGTTCCTGCTCGAGGCCGAGGTCACCGGCCGGCTTGAGCATCCGGGGATCGTCCCGGTCTACGGCCTGGGCATGGACGTCGAGGGGCAGCCGTACTACGCGATGCGGTTCGTCCGGGGGACCAGTTTCGAGGAAGCGATCCGCACGTTTCACAAGGCGGACGAGGACCCGAAGCGCGACCCGCGCGAGCGGTCGCTGGCCCTGCGTCACCTGCTCGATCGGTTCGTCGACGTCTGCCAGACGGTGGCCTACGCGCACAGTCGCGGCGTGCTGCATCGCGACCTCAAGCCGGCGAACATCCTGCTCGGCCCGTTCAACGAGTCGCTGGTGGTAGACTGGGGGTTGGCGAAGGTCTATGGGCGGGGCGGGGGTGAGCCGCCGTCGGAGCGCGTGGCCGCTGCCGCGGCCGCCTCGACGGCTGAGATCGGCGACGATCCGGGGGCCTCTGCCGTTGGCCCGGCGACCGCGGCGAGGGCGGGCGCGGGGGCCGCGAGTCGGGCCGAGGGCGGCACCGATCCGCCGTCCTCCGAGCCGCCCCTGGGCTTCTCGAGCTCGACCGACACCGCGGCGGGGACGGCCTTCGGGACGCCGGCCTACATGAGCCCCGAGCAGGCCGGCGGCCGGCTCGACCAGCTCGGCCCGGCGAGCGACGTGTACAGCCTCGGGGCGATGCTCTATACCCTGCTGGTCGGCAAGCCCCCGTTCGATTACGTCTGGTGCGACGTCACGGCGCTGATGGATCGGGTGCGGCAGAGCGAGTTCCCTCCGCCGCGGAAGGTGAATCCGCGCGTGCCTCGCGAGCTCGAGTCGGTCTGCCTCAAGGCGATGCAGAACCGGCCTGAGGACCGATACGCCTCGGCCACCGATCTGGCCAGGGAGATCGAGCGCTGGCTCGGCGACGAGCCGGTCGCCGCGTTCCGCGAGCCGCCGGCGGCGAGGCTGGCGCGGTGGGGCCGCAGGCACCGGCCGGCCGTCGCGGGCCTCGTCGTGCTGATGCTGACGGCCCTGGCCGCGCTGTCGGCGGGGATCGTCGTCGTCGGCCGCGAGCAGCGGCGTACCGAGCTCCAGCGCCGGCGCGCCGAGAGGCAAAGCGAGCTGGCCCATCGCAAGTCGGACGAGGCAACCCGCCGGGCCGAGTCGCTCCGGCGCCGGGACGCCGTCAACCGGGTGAACCTGGCCTATCGCGAGTACCTCGACGACAATGTCGCGCTGGCCGACGACCTGCTGGAGCACTGCCCGCGCGACCTCCAGGGCTGGGAATGGTTCTACGCCAGGCGCCTGGGCCACGCCGAGCTGAAGAGCTGGGTGGCGTCGGAGCGCGCGCTGGACGTCTGGTCGGTGGCCTTCTCGCCCGACGGCAGTCGGATCGCCGCCGGCACGGGACCCTGGGGCGGCGTGGGCGATGGGCCGACGGGCGAGCTGTCGGTCCGCCGCGTCGACACCGGCGCCGAGGTGTTCGCTCGACGGGGGCTCAGGGGGGCCGTGCAGGCCGTGGCCTACTCGCCCGACGGCCGGCGGCTGGCGATTGCGCACGGTTATTCGCCGACGCCGGACGACAACGGCGCGGTCGTCTACCTGCTCGACGCCGCGGATGGCCGGGAAGTCTGGCGGGCGAGGGAGAGCGGCGGCCAGGTCCTCTGTTTGGCCTTCGCGCCGGACGGCCGGACGCTGGCCGCGGGCTGCGGCCGGTTCAACGACTACAACAACTCCGGCCGCGTCCGCATCCTCGACGCCGGCACGGGCCGCGACCTCGAGCCGTCGATCCCGGGCAGCCTCGGCGGCGTGCTGGCGGTGGCGTTCGCCCCCGACGGCCGGCA
>DAIDHB010000526.1 GCA_027452145.1 Planctomycetales bacterium | reverse complement strand
GAAGTCCTTGCTCGCCTGGTACTGCGCCACGAACCGCCCGCGGGCCGGCATGTGCCTCGGCAGGAAGAACGTGGCCGACCCGCCGGCCAGCCGGGACCGGCCGATCACGCGGCCGTTCCGGCGGAACAAAACCATCCCCGCGGGCACGATTCCCACAGCCCCGAGCGCGTCGACCGTGGCGATCAGCGCCTCGCGAATCTGCCCGTTCGGCCGGGTGACGCCCCGGGCGGCGAGCGTCGTCGCGGTGTCGTACTTCGCGACCGCCTGCACGAAGATCGGGCTGACCGACCCGTAATCCTCGGGGTTCCCGGTGAACGCCGCCTGAATCCGGACATCGCCGCGCGGCAGGCTGGCGATCGTGATGCTGGCCGTGCCGCCCGGGCCGAGCGTCCCCGTGCCGAGGAGCTGATTCCCGCGGGTGAAGTGCACCGTGCCCGAGGTCACCGCCATTCCGTCGGCAGTCACGGTCGCGGTGAGCGTCACCGGCTGATGGATCCGGCTGGGGTTCATCGAGCTGGAAACCGCCGTCGCCGTCGTGTACGGCACGACCTGCTGCGCGACCGACCCACTGGTCGACCCGAGGATGTTGGCGACCCCGCCGAACACCGCGACCACGCTCGTCGTGCCCAGCGGCAGCGTCGCGGTCGTGAACGTCGCGGTCCCCGAGGCCGACACCGGCACCGTCGCCACGACGGCACCGTTCTCCTCGAAGCTGACCGCCCCGCCGGTGACAGCCGCCGTGCGCGTGCCCACGCTCGCCGTGAACGTCACTGCCTGGCCCGGATGGCTCGGCCCGCCCGGGCCGCTGAGCCGCGTGCTCGACATCGATTGCAGCGCCGTCAGGATCACCGACGTGCCCGAATACGCCACCGCGAACGGAACGTTGTTGCCCAGCAGCACCTGCCCGGCGACCACGTTCTGAAAGACCCCCTGGACCAGCGGCGCGCGGGCGATCGTGAACGCGTCGCCCGCCTGGTACTCGTAGCCGACGCTCCCGGTCAGCCGGCTATTGCCCAGGTTGATGCCACTGGTCGAGTCGCCGCTGACGAGCTGGGTCGACTGCGAGCCGGGGACCAGGCCGTTCAGCGTGACATCGAACGTCGAGCCCGCCAGGAACGTCGACGGCCCCGAGAACCCCCACGAGCCCAGGCCGCCGAGCGTCCCGAGCTGGTACACGACGATCGTGCCCGCGCTCAGCGGCCCGGCCATGTCGAGCGTCCCGTCCTGCACCGACACCGACCCTTGCCCGCCGAAGTCGACGCTCCCCAGCGCAAGCGTGCCGGGGCCCGTCAGCGCGAGCTGTCCCGTGCCGACCACCGGGCCGGAAAACGTGTCGGACCGGTTGCCCGGCGTGTGGATCGACAGGCTCGTCGTGTCGTTCGCCGCGGTCGTGCCCTGGAGGTCGACCGAGCCCGCGCCCGACAGCGAGCCGACCTTCACCCCGGCATTGTCGGCGACGTCGAGCGCGCCGCCGCGATCGACCTGGAGGATCGACGTGGTGAAATCGGTCGACGTGCTCATCAGCACTGTACCCTGCGCCGCCTCGAACGTCTGGGGCGCGAAGTTGAACTGCGGGTCGACGATGTCCTGGGTGCTGATGTCGAGCAGCCCCCCGCCCTGCATGACGACCCCGCCCTGATGGACGAGCTGCACGCCCGTCAGGTCGGTCGCGCTGCCGATCTCGAGCGTCGCGCTCCCCTGGACGTAGTAGCTCGACTGCCGATTCATCGTGACGTTCGACAGGAGCAGGTCCACCACGCTCGCCGTGCCCGTCGGCGGGTTCACCACGACGATCCCGCCGTTCGTCGTGACGCCGTTTCCAGTAAACGTGTAAGAATCCGCGATCGTGAGCAGGTTGACCGGGAAGCTCGGGTAACTGGAGTTGAAGTTGATCGTGGTGGGGCTATTGCTCGGCAGCGTCGGGGCGGGCGGGAAGTACAGGTTCGAGCCGGGCGCCGGAACCCCCGTGATGCCGATCCCGCCATAAGGCCCGCCGACGTCCAGGTGGCTCCAGTTATTCGGGTCGTTGAAGCTCTTGCCGTCCCCGGCGCCGATCCAGGTATAGGTCGCGATCGAGCCGTCCAGCACCACGCGCGCCTCCAGCGGCTCGCCGATCGGCCGAAGCCGCAGCGCCCTCCGCCGCGCGAATGGCCCCGCGCCGCCCGCGGGCGAGACCTTCGACACCAGCCGTCGCAGCGAATCGAAACCCAGATGCCTGAGCCACATCACCACGCCGTCCTCCCTCGGTTGACCCTCCGGTCGCTCCCTCCCCATCATTCCGCGTTTGCTGGAAGCCGGAAAGGGACCGCTGCCTCTCGTGGAATCCATGATACCATGATTGCCATCCAGGAGGGAATGGGCCGACTGGCTTGCGGTGTGGTGGGCGTCTCATTCACGAGCCCGCTGATGCTTTCCGGTCGGTCCGGGAGGGCGAGGCTCCGTCCGAGCCGCGGGGAGAGGCTCG
>DAIDHB010000525.1 GCA_027452145.1 Planctomycetales bacterium | reverse complement strand
GGCATGGGCGGCGCCGGGGGTACGGGCGGCGCCGGTGGCTCCGGCGGCCGTGCCGGAGCCGGGGGCGTGTCCGTCAGGAGCAGCTTCACGCCGACCTACGATCCGACGACGAGCAGCTATGTCGTCGTTCCGCTGCCTGGGAACCTGACGCTCGACGGTGGGACGGTGATCACGGATAACCAGGCGATCGGCGGCATGGGCGGCGCCGGTGGTACGGGCGGCGCCGGCGGCTTCGGCGGCAGTGCCTACGCCGGGGGCGTGGTCGTCGAGAGCAGCTCCACGACGACCTACGATCCGACGACGAACAGCAATACCGTCGTTCCGCTGCCGGCGAGCCTGACGGTCGACGGCGGGAGTGTCTCGAACGACGTCGCCCGGGGCGGTGCGGGCGGCGCCGGGGGTACGGGCGGCCTGCCGAGTGTGTACGGCTACGGCGACGGCGGGACGGCCGAGGGCGGCGGCATCGTCGCCTTCGGGACTGTGAGCTACCTGTACGTCAGCGGTGAGACCCAGTTGACGCCGGTGCCCGTGTCGGTGACCCTCGCCAATACCAGCCTCGTGGGCGACCAGGCGCTGGGAGGGGCCGGGGGCGATGGCAGCGGGAACCCAGGCTCCGCGGGCGGCGCGGCCATTGGGGGAGCGGTTTACAACTACCTGGGCTCGATCACCCTGACGGATGCCACGGCCTCGGGCGATTCCGCCCTGGGCGGTGCGGGGGGCTCGGGCACGCTGGGCGGCGCGGGTGGCCCCGGGGCTGGCGGCGCCCTTTACAGCGTGGCCGGCGGCGGCACGACTTACGATAGGAGCACCAGGTCCTTCAACACGACGTTGTTCCCGTCGACCGTGACGATCTCGGGCTCGAGCTTGCTGGGCGACCACGCGGCCGGCGGGGCCGGCGGCGCGGGGGTCGGCGCGGGCAATGGCGGGGCGGGGGGCAACGGCGAGGGCGGCGCGTTCTTCAATGGCGCGGACTCGACGGCGAACGTGTCCGATTCTCTGTTCTCGTTCAATGCGGCGACCGGGGGGACCGGCGCTCCGGGCGGCGATGGCGAAGGCGGCGCGATCTTCAACGCCGGTCCGCCGTACTACGCGCCCACGCAGCCCGGCGCGACGCTGAACCTGTCCGACTCGCTGGTCGTCGCTAATGTGGCCCAGGGCGGTGCGGCCGCAGACGGCGGCACGGCCGCGGCCGGGCAGGGGATCGGCGGCGGGTTGTACCTGGCCCTCGGCAGCACCACCACGCTGAAGAAGACCGTCGTGGCCTTCAACCGGGCCTCGACGAGCAACAACGACATCTACGGCACGTACGAGTGATCGAGCCGCGATGCGACGCGATGCGATGCGATGCGAGGCCGGTCGTCTCCCGCGCCGGACGGGCCGCCGTGCGGCGCGGGAACGGGCCGCGACGGCTCGATGGGACCGGGCCGAAGGTCGCGGGCGGCGGTGTCGCCGGTCGGGCGGTCGGAAGTCGGTCAGCCTTTCCGGGGTGACGCCGCCTGAACCGATCCGGTCGGTCCGGTCCGGTCCGGCCCGTCGCGAGACCCGGTCCGCGGGGTCCGGCTCCCACGGCGGTCTCAATGAATCGGGGTAAAGTGGCAGTAAATCGGGGTAAAGTGGCAGTAAATCGGGGCCCTTTTGCCGGCTTTTGGCATCTGGTGGCGAAACACCTCCGCTGTCGCGTGGCGAGGGGGACCGCCTTCCCCTTCTTCCGGCGGGAGAAGGTGCCCGAAGGGCGGATGAGGGGGAGTCTTGCAACTCGGATCGAGGAGCTTCCACCCGCTCGGCCTGGCGGTGTTCACCGAGGCGTGTCCAGAACTCCGCCTGGATGGATAAGGTGCCTTCGGTAATCGGGGTCGGAGGACCGGAACAGGGATGCCAGCCGAACGGGAACGCGGCCGAACCCCGACGCCGCTGGTTTGCCCGGGCTCCGTCGCCATCCAAGCATTTCAAATGTTGCGATGCCTGGGTGCGCCTGTTCTAATGAAACGCGCCGATGATCCTGCCTCGGCGATCGACGCCGTCGCAGGACGTTCTCATGCCGGTTGGCTTTCCATTCATCAAGTTCAAACTGAGGGCCGACTCGTGCGGCGATTCAACATCTCAACATGGTTGTTGCTTGCGGGAGTGGCGGCTTCCGGCTGCTCGGGTGGCGCGGGGGATGGCAAGGAAGCCGGGGCGAAGGCCGCCGAGAAGGATTACCTGGATCGCATCAATGCCCGGCTCAATGCGCCGGAGCCGCCCACTCCGCCGGCGCCGAAGGCCGCCGACTTCAAGCCGTACAAATCGCCGGACGGCTCGTTCCAGGCGAAGTTCCCCGGTGAGCCGAAGATCGTCGACTTCGGGCCGTCCAACCCGGACCACCTGCTCGAGGACAAGATGTACCGGGTCGAGATCAAACCGAGGGCTTACGCCGTCCGGCACAAGCGTTACGAATCGCCGCCCGATCCCGCCGAGCAGATCAAGAAGCAGATGAAGCTTCAGTGGGGCCTGCTCGAAAACAAGGTCGAGGAGGAGAAGGAACTGACGTTCAAGAAGCGCCCCGCCCGGGACGTCGTGTTCAACGACGACGACAGGTTCCGCCGCACGAGAATCATCGTCGACGGCAAGGACACCTACGTGGTGTTCGTCGATGTCCCCCCGTCCGAGGCCAACGGCGAGGATGCCAGGGCCTTCATCGAGTCATTCGAATTGCTCAAGGATTGAGAGCCTGTCGCGAAACGAGCGATCAGAGACATGTCGGGTGGGTGAAACCCACGATTGGCCAGGACCTATCCCTGGTGGGTTTCACCCACCCTGCAACCGCCGATCCGGGCTTCTCGCCGGGGGCGTCAGGTCAGGAAAGGGCGCCATCCCGCGGCGCCACCGGAACTTGCACGCCTGGTCGGCCACCATCGGCGCGCTATTCTCGTAGATCGTCGACTCCCCGCTCGTCGGCGCGGCCCGGGGCGATGACGTCGGCTTCAGCCAGTCGAGCGTCTGCCGGGTCGAGGCGTTGTTGTAGCTGGCGGCGATCCCCAGCACCCGCTCGTTGAACGCCGCCGTGTTGCTCAGGCCGTCGGTGACGGCGGCGAAGTTGATCGGCCGGACGACGTCGACGCAGCCGAAGACCCCGTCGGCGGCAGATGGGCCGCTGTGCGAGTCGTAGCAATCCGGGTTGGTGCCGCAGCTCGAGGTGTAATTCGTATGCCCGGGCGCCGGGATCGGCGGGACGTTGTTCGGCTGGATCGGCGACATCCGGTCCTGGTCCGAGGGGCACAGCAGCACGCCCAGGACCGTGCAGTTGACCGTGCTGTTCATGAAAGGGCTGACCGGGTCGAACGCATTGGGGTTGTAGCTGCCGCACTGGCACCACCAGTTCGTCGCGTTGAACAGCGGACTCAGCTCCAGGTACGGCAAGAGCCGCGAGAAGGTCGACGAGCTGCACCACCCGTATTTCCGGTCCGTATGTCCCGAGCCCCACGGCAGCGAGTTGACGGCTGTATGGTAGTTGTTGATCGCCAGCCCGAGCTGCTTCATGTTGTTAGAGCGCATCGCGGTTGCATGGCGCACGGGCAAGAGATGGAGGTTCGAGCCTGCCCCGGAAGCCCACGAAGTGGGCGTCAGGACGTAGCCGGGGGGCGTCAGCCCCCCGGACCGCCACGCGAACGCTGATCTCCCCGCT
>DAIDHB010000524.1 GCA_027452145.1 Planctomycetales bacterium | reverse complement strand
GGTTGCCACAGCGACGAGGGATGCCGGTTCGCCGAACGGATCCTGACAGTGGTGCAGACGCTCCGGCTGCGACGTCAGTCGGTCCTGGGATACCTGGAGCAGGCGATTACGGCTCATCGCAACGGCGAACCCGCCCCCAAGATGCTCGGATAATCAAGGCACTGAACGGTTACATCTTGGAAAAACAGATGGAATTTTAAGTCCGCATTTGACATCGGGTTACGGCAGATTTCTGCCTCTTTTTGCCAGGGGGGGTCGTACAGAATTTGCGGACCTGATACATCATGTATGTAGGGGGAGAAAAAAGGGCGGTCACCGCGAGGTCTCCGAACCGGGAAACCGGAGCCCGGCGCGGCTGGCCAGGCCGGCCTCGGCCCGGGCCGATCACTCGATGGCGCAGCCCTTCTGCTCCCGAGCGGACGGGCGGACGGCGGATCCAGCCGGCTGACGCCGTCGGAACTCGCCGGGCCTCGACGAAAGAACCACGTCGACACCCCGGGCCCTGCGGCGGCGGTGCCCGGACCATCGTCACAATCCGTGCAACCCAACGCCGGCGGAGGCTCGAGGTCCCAAAAACTTGCCACCAGGTGCCACCAGGTGCCAAAAGCCCCTAAAAACCGGGCTCCAGAGGCCGATTTGCGGCCGATTTACTGCCACTCGGGGCCGATTTACTGCAGAAAACCCCAAGAGGACAGGCACTTTTCCGTCGCTTTGGCCACCATTCTCGCCAGATTGCACGGAGACGTCAGCGGCGGTAAAATGCCCGTCCTCTATCTGTCTTGCGCGGACTCCAATCCATGATCGTTAGGCCCGCCATTATCCGGCCGTGGGCCAGTCCGACGGCCGACGGTAGAACAGATCGCCGTCGTGGTTGGTGACGAGGAACTCCTCCATCTCGAACGTCGTGATGATGAGGTCCACGCCTTCCCCGCGCTCCGGCCGGATCCGGTCATCGAGGAACGCAACCAACTCATCGCGAGGCACCAGATGAAGCCGATTGAGCCGAGGGCAGTCGTGTCGCTCGTAGTAGACCAGGAACCGCTCGGCGGCGAAGAACGGTGAGCGCAGGAAGTCCTTGCCTACCCGCTGGCTCAGGCACAAGGCTTCGAAAGGTGTGAAGCCGGGCCGGCTGCACCGTTCGTTGAGCCGAGTGATCAGGGCGGGCTGCGAAGTCGATACGTCGATCCCTGGCAGCCACCGCACGGCGCCTCCTGAACCTAACGTGAAGCCGCTTACTGAACAGGCGTAGGAATCCACGCCCTTTTCTCCGCAGTCCCAGCCAGATCTCAAGGATGCCCGGATTTCCGCCATTCGGACCCCGAAACGGGGACGCAGCTAGGGACCCCGAAACGGGGACGCAGCTAGTATTGACAGCCGCCGGGCCCCGCGCGTATTCTCGCTTGGATGCCGAGAGAAGCACGAAAGGCACCTGGTGGCCGTGTCTATCACGTCCTCAACCGCTCCGTCGGAAAGGCGCACCTCTTCGGCCGCGACGAGGACTTCCAGGCGTTCCAGCGGGTAATGGTCGAGGCCCACAGCCGGCATCCGATCCGCATCCTCGCGTTCTGCGTGCTCTCCAACCACTGGCACTTCGTCGTCTGGCCGCAAGCCGATGGTGAGGTGACCGACTACTTCCGCTGGCTGGCTCACACCCACGCGATGCGATGGCGGGTGGCGCATCGGACGGTGGGCCATGGGCATCTGTACCAGGGAAGGTTCAAGAGCTTCCCGGTCCAGAGCGACGGACACCTGCTGACCGTCCTGCGCTACGTCGAGCGCAACGCGCTGGGGGCCGGACTGGTCGAGCGAGCCGAGGATTGGAGATGGTGCAGCCTCTGGGCGCGGAGGCAGGAGGATGAAACGATCCGGTCAATCCTTGCTCCCTGGCCAGTGGAACGCCCGCGCGATTGGCTGCGTCGGGTGAACACGCCGGTGAGCGCCGGCGAGCTGAGGCGGCTGCGGACGAGCATCGAACGAGGGCGGCCCTATGGAGAGCCGTCGTGGGTCGAGCAGACGGTCACGGAGCTCGGCCTGGGGCACACGATCCGACCGGAGGGCCGGCCTCCCAGGCGAATCGAACCGGAGCCGGCCAGAGGAAACTAGCTCTGCCCGGCCCCGTATCAGCTCCCGGGCGTCATGGATGGCCCGGCGAGCGGACACCGCCTTGCCGCGCGCCGGGCAATGGCAGGGAGGCCCAGCGGGATTGGTCGGCGATCAGCGTTGGCGACCGGCCCAGATTCGCGATCGCCGGTCACCCGCCGGCCGGTCGCCTCCCCAAGCCAGAAAAGCCAGAGAGGACAGGCATATCACCGCCATTGGGCCCCCCATGCAGTCCCGCGACCACGGCAGCAGAATGCTACGAAAAAGCGCCCTTTCTAGGCCCCCGGGGGTCCGACCGGCCGGGGGCTGATCACCTGCGAAGCCGCAGGCGCCCGACTCGGGCACTTCCGGCCGCCTCGGCCCGCCTGCCGCCATCTGCCCGCCCTCCCAATCGGCCCAACCGGACCAGAAAAAACCAGGAATTCCAAAAAAAAGGTGGGAATAAAACCGCGCAGCCGGCGTCTATATCTGATGTCGGTCCTGTCGGTCGCTCTTTGGCAATTTGAACGACGGTTAAAAAGCCATCCCGCCCGGGATGGCGGTGCATCCACGATGGTGCGCGGAACGGTCGCCAAAAACGCGGGGCCGGGCTCGCGGCATGCGTCGTGGGCAGGCGAAAAGCGGACGCCTGCTGGATCAGCGCCTTGTTGCCTGCAACAAGGTCAAGATGAGTGCATCGCCACGCCGGGCGGGAATCTGAGGGCTCGAGACACCCCGAAATCGCGCGAACGAACCCAATCTTCATCTTTCCTTCATACGCGTTCGACGGATTTCGGCGCCGAAACGGCGGCCGGGGGGTGGATTTGAGCAAAACGAAGCCAATTCTGCCAGGGTCTGGCAGGCGCGTTGGTGTTCGTTCTTTCATCAAGCGGTCCGGGGTCGTGATACGCGCCCAGGGTGGTTGGCCCGGCTTCATGGAGTCGTGCGGGGTCGAGCGATCGATGTCAGATCGTCGGAATCCGAGGATCAGCGGAAGACCGACCCGGTGCAAGGCGGGGATCGCCACGTCCATCATGATCGGTCTCGGCGAGCCTGACCCGGCCCATCCGCCGAGGTAGGTCAGCCTCTCAGTCCGATGCGGGCCGGCCCGACCTGTCCGCCCGTCTGTAGTAGGTTGGGCTTTCCAGCCCGACGCGGGCCGGTCTGGCCGGGCCAGGCCGGGCCCGCCGTCTGTCCGCCCGCCCGTCGCTGTCAGGCTGAGAGCCTGACTTACCACGGACGGAATGGCCGAAGGGAAAAGCGGCATCAGTTTGTAGCTCTCCTTCTGCATTCGTCCCATCGCGGGCCCCGAGGACCGGGCCGTCGCCCCGATCGGCCCGGGCCCTGCGCTGCGCCACCGCCCCAACCAGGACCCGGACAGCCCCGCACGCCGCCGGCCGGAACCCGACGGAGGTCACCCGACCGACCGCGGGCAGTCAGGCCCGACCGGCAGGTCCGCCGGGGTGAAGGGGCGACGTCAGTCGCCGGGTGCTTCTCCCGCGGCACGACCCGGCGACGGCTGCCGCCGGTGCGCCAGGACACGACACCGGCGGCGCGCATACCCGGCGACTCACGTCGCTGGTTCGCCAGGACAGCCTTCACCCGGCGACTCACGTCGCCGGTTCGCCAGGACAGCCTTCACCCGGCGACTCACGTCGCCGGTTCGCCAGCATAGCCTTCACCCGGCGCTCGATCCTGGCCGGAGCCAATGTTCGGCGCTGGAAAACTCGATAATCCTGTGGAGCGGGATGGAGTCCCGCCGCTCACCTCGTCGATCGCCCAGGGAAGGGCCTGTCATGATCGTTACCACCCGGAGAATCGGCCGACTGACGGGCTGGCTGCTGCTTGCCATCTGCGTGCTTTCAGGATCGGCGTGGGCCCAGCATCCGACCGCACCGCCGCCGGCCGGGGGTGTTGGAGCTCCGCCGACACCCGCACCGACGCTGCCCCAGGCCGCGGGCCCCGGCCGGGCCGCCGCACCGACCGCGGCCCCGGCCGCCCCGGGGATGACGCCGCTACCGGATGGCGACGGGACCCCGGGGCTGTCCGCCAATCCACCCAGGGTCCTCGGCCGGCTCGGCGAGGTCCTCCCGTTGCCCGGACCGCGCGGCGACGCCGCCACGGCACCGCCCGGCCTGCCGCCCGCCCGCGGCCGGCCCCGGCCGGGGAGCATCTTCGACCCCGGCGCGACCGGGCCCGGCATCAGCCAGGGCGAGGAGAACTTCCTCGACGGGGCCCTCGACCCCCGCACCGGCTGGCCGTTCGTCTTCCTCGACCACTTCCGCCCAAGGCCCGAGCGCGTCGAGCGGTTCTGGGTCGTCAGCACCCGCGACTGTCCCCAGGTCATGGGCACTGACCCCTGGCCGTGTCTCAAGGTCCGCCACTTCAACGCCGACGGCGAGCTTGTCGAGTTCGACCCGTCCGCCCTGCTCGCCCAGACGGCCGGCCGGCCCGTGCTTATTCAGGTCCAGGGGAGCCTCACCACCCCCGACGTCGCGCTCGGCGGCCTGCTCTGGAGCCATAGCTGGCTCCAGTGGAACCGGGCCCTGCCGCCCGACGCCGTGGTCATCGCCTTCGACTGGCCCAGCCAGCGCGTGTACCGCAACGACGTCCGCGACATCAACGAAAAAGGCCGCCGCGCGTATGTCGCCGCGTTTCACCTGGCCCTGTTTGTCCAGCAGCTTCCCGCGAACACTCGAGTCACCCTGCTGGGCCAGAGCTACGGCGGCCGGGTGGTCACCTCGGCGCTCCACCTGCTCGGCGGCGGGGCACTGAATAGCCAGGACCATGATCCCGACGTCGCCCTGCCCGGATCGCGGCCCGACCTGCGCGTCCGCGCGATCATCCTGGGCGCCGCCAGCGACCACAACTGGCTCGACCCGGGCGCCCGGCTGGACAGGTGCCTCCACGGCTGCGAGGGATTGCTCAACCTCTACAACCGCAAGGACGAGGCGCTCCGGCTCTACCCGATGCTCATCCGCAGCAACCATCACCACGCGATCGGCCGCGTTGGATTGACCAACCGCGACTTCGCCCGCCTCGGCCCCGTCGCGGCTCGCTATGCCGAGCACGACGTCCACGATTTGCTCGGCGACGAGCACACACTCCTCGACGCCGTCGCCAATCCCGAGATCACCCGCATGATGGCCCCCTACCTCTGGGCCCCCGACCCCGGTCCCAGCGAGCCCTTCGCGGCCGGGGGAGCGCGACGCCCAGCCCAGCGCGGGCTCGGGAACCGCTCGCCCTTTCGCAACTTCGGGATGGGCGGCACAGCGAACTGATCGCCACTCACGGACCGGGTTCAGGCCTTGTGGCTCGGTCGCGGCACGACCTTGATCTCGAAGATGGGACTGACCCGGCTGAGGTTGCCGCCGTCGTCGTAGGCCCGGAGACGGAACTGGTAGATGCCCGGATTGAGCGGGGTGCTGATCACGACCTTGTAGTTGTTGTTCTTGTTGCAGTTGGCGGTCCCGACCACGACGCCGCTGGGGGTGATGACCTGGACGTGGGTGTGGAAGTGGTAGGTCCCGACCAGCGCCGGGTTCTTGTGCGTCGTCTTGATGTGGTTGACATTGGCCTGTATCCCCTCGTTCCTGGCGATCCTGGGGACGGTCGGCGCCGGCATGGGGCGGCCGATCGTCAGCGCGGTCTGGAGCACCAGCGAGTAGTCGTTGGTTGCAAGGAACGCGGGTTGCGGGCTGGCCGTGTCGACCTGCGTTGCGAGCTTGTAGAGGTTGGACTGAAGGTCGCCGATCACCGAGGGCGAGGCGCTCGCGGCGTTCAGGACCATGCCGAAGTTGTTGTTCAGCGCATTAGCATCGGCCTTCGAGAGCGAGAGCTGGTTGGTGACCGGCCGCAGGCCATAGTTGTACTCGTTGAGCGCCGCGGCGGGGGGCTTTTGCAGCTTGGAGATGAGCTGCGTCAAGTCCGCCGAGATCGCCTGGGTTTCCACCGGCGGTAGGTAGCGTCCCGGCAGGATGTGCTCGAGGTAGTAGGGCAGCCGCTGGGCGCGCAATTCCTTCTGTTGATAGGTGATGGGGATATTGAGGTTGGCCGTGAGCTGGAACCCGAACAGCCCGCTGATATTCGAGTTGAGGGCGCCGTTATAGACCGTCTGGAGCGCGCGCTTCTCCAGTCCTTCGGAACCAGGGACGAAGCGGCGGCGATCCATCGCGCGGAGCTCCTGAGTGGGCTGGGACGCCAGTCGATGGCGTCCCGGAAATGGGTTCCGGCGGGACGGGAGCGGAGGAATCGGAGTACGACCCGATCGGCGCGGAAGGCCGGGCGAACGATCGGCGCAGGCCCCCGTCCCTGGGAGCAGGGTGTTCTTACCACAACGTTCCTGGCATGGCCAGAGCGGTTCCTCGACGATCGCGATCATGGTTCTTCGCCGCGGGTGCGGGTCCGGGCGATTCAGCGGGACGCGGGCACGACCGGCAGCACGACCTGCGACGGATGGGTGGCGTCGTGATAGACGGTGTTCTCGGCCGTGACCTTCCGCCGGTCCTCGCCGAGCGGACCGCCCGTGTTGGGGTTCACGTCGAAACGGGGGTAGTTGCTGCTCGAGACGTCCACGCGGATGCGGTGCCCCTTCTTGAAGACGTTCGACGTCGGGTACAGGGTGATCGTCGCCAGCGCGGGCCGGCCGGGGCGGAGCGGCGGCGCCCGATGATCGAGCCCCTCGCGATAGCGGGCCCGGATGATCGAGTCACCGATGTTGAGCGCGAAGCCGAGGGGGTAATCGGGATTCGGCGGGATCTCGTCGACCAGCTTGGCGGTGAAATCGGTGTCGGGAGCGGAGGAATCGACCCACAGCCGCACCTCGACGGTCCCGGTGACCTCGACGTCGGCGTCGAGCGGCGCCGTCCGGAACGCCAGGACGTCGGGGCGCTCGCTGAGCGGTAGCCGGTTGCCGGCGGCGTGCGTGTCGTCCCTGGGCCGCTGGTCATAACCTCCGCTGGTCATCAATCCCTGGTTCGACGAGATGTTGCCGCCGATCGTCGGCACGGGGTGCCGGGGGTCGAACGTGTACGACGTGCCGCTCGCCTCGACCGACGGAGCCGCGGCCGACAATCCGCCGCCGGCGCTCAGGTAGAGGGCCAACGGCCGGGCGCGCGAGAGCGGCCATTCTCGCTCGGCGCGCCAGTACCCGCCGTGGTTCAGGCGACCCTTCGGAGTCCGGCGGTCGTCCCCGGTCCCCATGACGTACACGAGCACGGGCGGATCGTCATCCACGCCGTTCTTGTCGCCCCGCATCCACCGGTCGTACCAGCGCAGGCGGACGCCCATCAGGTCGATGCCGGCCTCGCGGCTGAACTCCACCTCGCCGGAGACGTTCAGGTGCTGGCTGCCATGGACCCACGGCCCGATCAGCAAGCGCTGCGGCGAGCGCTTCGCGCGGCTGAGCGCCTCGTAGTTCATCGTCACCTGCCGCGCCCACGAGTCGTACCAGCCCGTGACGTGCAGGACCGGGACATCCGCGTAATCAGCGACGTGATCCACGACCGACATCCCCTTGATGTGCCAGAAGGGGGATTCCGGCCCGCTCCGCATCGCCTCTACCAGCCAGGCCTCATACTCTGGAGCGGCGAGGAGCGGCGTGTCGCCGGGGCGAACCGGCAGGCTGTCGACGTGCTCGCGGATCCGCCGGCCGTTCTCAACAAGGGCCCTCCGCAGATCCGGATTCGCCAGCGCGGCCCGGCTGTTCGGGGCGCCGGTCTGGAAGATCCAGTTCATGAACCGCAGCTCGAAGGCCCCGCCGTGCCGCATCCCGCTGACGCCGCAGTTCGACACCGAGTCGACCGGCACCATCGTGGTCAGGTGGGGCGGGTTCATCTCGGCGAGGGCGTGCTGCGTGCCCCCGGGGTAGCTCGTGCCGAAGGTCCCGACCTTCCCGTCGGACCAGGGCTGGGCGGCGATCCACTCGACGACCTCGCGGCCGTCGGCCGGGTCGTCGGCGATCAGCCGCCAGGTCCCCTCGCTGGCGTACCGGCCCCTGACGTCGTTGACCACCACGACATACCCGCGCGAGGCGTAATAGGGCCCCTCGGCCTTCACGTCGTTCTTGTTGTACGGGGTGCGCGTCAGCAGCGTCGGGAATCGTCCCTCGACGGGCTTCCCCGCCCGCGCCGGCCGGTAGACGTCGGCGGCCAGCCGCACGCCGTCCGGCATCGGGATCTTCACGTCCTTGCTGACATCCACCTCGAACTCCGCAGGTCGAGAGGCCGGCGCGGGGGCCTGTGCCCGTGCGGCAAGCGGCGCCGCCTGGGCCATCCCCAGCAGCAAGACCACGAGCGCGAAATGTCGGCGGGCGGGCAGGATCATTGCGACGCTCCGTTCGGTTCGGGGGGCGGGAATTTGAGGACGGATTCGCGGCCGCGGCGCCCGATTGTCGGCGAACCCGACTGGTTTGCAAGGGGCCATCGCGGTCCCCCCTGCGCATCGCGCCCTGCGACCGGGCCTGCGGTTCCTTGTGCTGGGCCTCCGGCCGGGATAGGCTCAGGATCCATCCAGACGAGAAGCACATACATGCACCAGTAGGTTCTGGAAATCCAACTGCATGGCTGCTATGATTGACCGTGGCGTTGGATTTGCTCTCCACGAGGGATGGTGATTCGATTAAGTTGTCGCGCCACTTCAGCGGAGCGCCGACGTCCTATATTGCTGGAACGAGCGGCTGCGATCGCGACTCGCCGGCCGGCAAGAGCCCGGAAATCCGCGCAATTGGGGTGGAAAGCCTGACCGGCCCCAGACGATTCAGCAATGAGGATCGTATAGAGTGAGCGATGGGCGATCGGACCCCGATTGGATGAGGAGGCGGAAGGTTGGGAGGCGGCGGAGGCGAGAATCGGGGACGGGCGCGTCGGAATTACCGCCCGACGGTGGAGGGGCTTGAAGCTCTGCGGATGCTCTCCGCGGCGGCGGCCCACGTCCTGCCGGGGATGATGGCCGCGCGCGGCCTGCTCTCCGACGCGCCGGGCGCCCCGGCGATTCCCGGACAGGATGCCCCGCTGCCGTCGGTGTCGAACGACGCCTGGGACGCGGCCCTCGGCAATACCAGGCTCACGGACTTCCTGTCCGGTCCCGGCACGTCCGCTGCCCCTGCCGCCGCCAACTCGCCGGCCGACGCGAACGCCGATCCGGCCGCGGTGACGTCGGGATTGTCGCAACTGGACCGCTACCTCAGTCGAGCCTGGTACCGCGCGGGAATTCCGACCCAGCTCCACGACGATAGCTCGCAGGCGGTGTACGCAACGCTGCTCCAGAACCTCGGCCGGTCGCAGTTCGATACGCTGGTCGCCGACGTCGGCAAGTCGGGAATCCGCGAGGTTTTCACCCGCGAGACCTCGGAAGGCATCGCCTTCTTCCGGGCCGTGGACATGGTCAAGAAGCGAGCCCAGCGCGAGAAGTTCCACCAGTCGCTCGACTCGGTGGACATCGCCTCCCCGCCCTCGGAAGCGGGAGGCCGGGCGGCGCTTCGGGCCGCGCTCCAGGACGCCATCACGCACGCCCTCAACCCTCGCGAGGCCGCGCTGATCCACGACACGCTCCAGGGCAAGACCCCCGCCGAGATCGCGCTGCAATGGGGAGTGGCGCCCAAGACGGTCAGCAATGAGAAGTCCCGGGTGCTCCAGAAGCTCCGCGAGGCCCTGATCGATCACGAGCTGAACTGAGAATCGGCCGAGAATCAGCCCGTCAGGTCGAAGTTCCCTCGACGGGCTTGCTCGCCGTATCGGCCTGGCCCTTGCTGTGGTTCGCCGGCCCGTCGTCGGCCGAACCGTTCGCCGATCCCTCCGCGGGCTTGCCGGTGTCGATCGGCCTGGTGCCGGCCTCTCCGTCGAGGCTCTCGTCGGCCAGCAGCTTCTCCTCCTCGTCGAAAAGCTCGAGGCTGGTGCCCATTTCGGATGGGTTTTTCCGAGGCTTCACCACCAGGCTGATCACGATAATCCCCAGCATAACCGACCAGAATAACCATTCCGGGATCGCGAAGTCCGTGTATTCGGCCGATTCGAGCCCGCTCAGGACCAGCTTCAGCCCGATCCAGGCGACCAGAAAATAGGCGCCCTGCGCAAGTCCCGGAAAGTGATCGAGCGCGATGATGAAGTAGCGCACCACAAACCGCATCGTGATGATCCCGAGTACGCCGCCGGCGAAGACGATGGACATCTTCCCGAAGTCGCCGAAGCGGTCAGGGAAGTCGACGGCCATCGCGACGGCCGTCAGGATCGAGTCGATCGAGAACGCGATGTCGGTCACGGTTACCGCGGTCACCGTCCCCCAGAAGGTCCGGCCCCATCCCACGCGCCCCTCGTCCGAGCCCGACTCTCCGTGGAGGAAGTGCTTGAGGGCCAGGTAGAAGAGATAGAGTCCGCCCAGGATCTTGAAGATCCAGAATTTCATCAGGACCGCGGACAGGAGCACGGCCACGACGCGGAATCCGACCGCCCCCCAGATGCCGTAACGCAGAACTCGCCGCTGCTCCTGCTTGGGCAGGTGGCGAACCATCAGCGCGAGCACCAGGGCGTTGTCGGCGCTCAGCAGGCCCTCCAGGAACACCAGGACGAGGATGTACCAGGAGATCAGGGGGATGTCGGAGAGCGAAACCTGGACCATGACCGCGTATCTCCCGGCGTCCGCCACGTCCCATCCCCGGCCCGGGATTGCCCGGACCGCATACTCGCATGCAGGAAGGCGGCGAAGTCAAAAAGGGAGGAGTCATCTTAACCGCCGGCGGGATCGGGGGCGACAGCCGTGCGGCGCATCTTCTGGCGTGGCCGACCGCTTGCTAAGATGACTTCGCTCGTCGCCGGCCGACCTTGTCCCCAGGCCGCGGCCCCGACGGGTCCGGGAAGCGGAACGAGGCGACTGGCCCATCGGACACTCCGGAGCACGCGGCCTTGGCCATCGCCCCCCGCCTGGACGTTTCGTCCTCTGACGCTCAGACCGACTCCGAGGCGCCCGCCCGGCGGCTCTCGGTCCTCTGCGGCCTGCTGGCGTCGATCGCGGTGATCCTCACCCTGAACGGCCCGGGGTTGACCGTCGACGAGCCGCTGGACGTGCGGCCGGGACGCAACTACCTGAAGATCCTCCGCCAGACCGGCCGGCATTTTCTGGACCGCGGGGTCATCGACCGGGTCTACCGCGACAACGCCGAGCATCCTCCGCTCGGGCGCTGGTTGCTGGGAATCGCCTCAGTCTTCGGCGAGCCGTTCGAGGTCCTCTTCAAGGGACCTGACCCAACCGACTCCTACGTCCTCGCGGGCCGGATGGCGCCTGCGCTGGCCTTCGGCGTTCTGGCGGCGACGATCGCGGGAGTCGGGATTCGCCGCTTCGGCCGTGCGGCCGGGCTGGCGTCGGCATTTGCGCTGGCCGCCATGCCAAGGGTCTTCGCCCACGCCCATCTCGGGGCTCTGGACACGTTCCTGTCGCTCACCTGGACGGCCGCCCTGCTCGTCGGCGATCGGGCGATTCGCTCACGCCGGCCATTCCTCGCGATGATCGGCGCGGGGGCCGTCTGGTCGCTGGCCCTGTTGACCAAGATCCACGCCTGGTTCCTGCTGCCGATCCTGGGCGTCTGGTCGTCGTGGCGCCTGGGCATCCGGCGAGCCTCGGTCGCGATGGCAGGCTGGGTCGTCACCGGGATCGCGCTCTTCTGTCTCGGCTGGCCCTGGCTGTGGCACGACTCGTGGGAGAGGATCACGCGTTACTGGGGCACCGGCGTCGCTCGCGCCACGATCCGGGTCCTCTACTTCGGCGAGATCTACGCCGACCGCGACGTCCCGTGGCATTATCCCTGGTTCTACTTCGCAGTGACGGTACCGGTGGGGCTGCACGCGCTGGGTCTCTTCGGATTGGTCCACGGCTGGAAGCTCCGACGCACGGAACCCCTGCCGGTCCTGCTGGCCGCGAGCATCCTCTTCTTCCTGGTCCTGTTCAGCACCCGCGTGCCCGTCTACGACGGCGAACGCCTGTTCCTGCACGTCTTCCCGGCCTGGGCGCTGCTCGCCGGGCTGGGTTTCGGCCGGATCTACGAGCGCCTTCCGACCGTTACGCTCCGCCGGTTCGCGATCGGTCTGCTGGGCTTGCAGGGGCTGGGCGTCGTGCTCATCCACCCGTTCGGGCTTTCCCACTACAACCTGCTCGTCGGCGGGCTGCCCGGGGCGAAGCGGCTGGGCCTGGAGGTCACTTACTGGAGCGACGCGATCGACGACGTCCTGCTGGACCGACTCGCGAGGTCCGCCCCGCGGGACGCCCAGGCCGCGATGATGCCGACGCTCTATCCCGGCCAGGGCATCCTGACCACCGGCTTCAACCGCGCGCTGGCCCGCCGAGGGATTGTGTTGGCCGACCAGGAGTCTGCCGCGACGGCCGAGTGGGTCGTGGTGTCTCGCCGCTCTGCTTACTGGCCGGACGCCTGGCGTGAACGGATGCTAACAGGCCACGGCCGGCTCGTCTCCACCAGGACCCGGCAGGGAGTGACGCTTGCCGAGCTCTGGCATTTCCCGCCCGCGAAGCCATCGCGATCGCCGGCCGGAGGAATTACTCCCGGCCCATCCCGGGCGGTGCGATGACGAGAGCGATCGCTTCAGGGCATGGGCAGGTCGCGGAATTCAAACGGGACCTTTGCCGAGGCACTGATCCGCCCCGAGATCCGCAGCTCCTTCAGCTCGCCCTGCTGCGGCAGCGTGTTGACCCGCAACGTGATGTCCCCGGTCCCGCCGGCCACCGCAGCATGGTACGAGGTATTGCGGCCGTCGGTCGTGATGGCCTGGATCGAGAGCCCCAGGCCGTCCGGATCAAGGGGAGACGCCGAGGCCCGGCCGAACGGTCCGCGGGCCGGACCGGCCGGCCTCGCCGGATCCTGGGCTCCGGCGGTTGCCTCCAGGTCGTCGGCCCGCAGCGCGATGACAGTCTGGCGGCCGCCGGCGACGCGGTCGACCGATTTCACCGTGATGCGCCAGTCGTCATTCTCGAAGGTCCTGTCCCCGGCGCCGACGATGGGTATGACCAGCGGGTTCGAGCGGGCGGCCGAGACGTTGATATCGACGGATCCCTTGAGAACCTTGATGAGCTTGCCGGGACGCTCCGGTCGATGGAGGCTCGCCGTCAGATTCGTCGCCCCGCCCCGCATGTAGGGATTCGGCATTCCTGTCATCATCCCGCCGGAAAGCGGCGGACTGCTCTCTCCGGCGGGCGGCAGGAGGGACTGGCCCAGCTCGTCGACGGCGTCGGTGAGACGGAGCATCCCGACGTGACGGATGGTCATCCTCGGCTCGGGCGTGACCCGCAAATGCACCTGGAACTGGACGACGCGGCCGGGCCTCGGCATTCCCGGTGATGGCTCGGCGCGGCCGGGGACCGCCGGCTCCGGCCGCGCGGGCGGTCCCGCCGCGTTCGGGAACATCGGCTCGGACGGACGCGCGGCCGCCTCGTACGAGACGTGGCTCCGGAACAGCAGCGACTCGACAGTAACGTGGAAGGGCCCGTGGTTCGAGCTGGGCGGGATGACCGGGTCCGCGCGGTACATCAGCACGAGCGACGGCTGGACCCTACCCGCCCGGATCGGCCCGACCTGCCAGTCGACGACGAACGGTCCGGCCTCGCAGAGTCGTTCGACGGCCTCCCAGAAAGGGATGGGGGCCCGCTCATGGATCGTGACTCGGGGGGCGCCCGCCCTGGGGCCCTCTGCGCCGAGCCCCACCTCGAACCCAACCTGCTGGGTGATTGACCTGGCGACCTCGCCAAGCGTGGCATCCTGGAAGTCGAGCAGGACCATCGACTCCTTCGTCAGCAGCCCACCCTCAATGGTGTGGATGATCGCCCGCGCGCGAGCCCGGAGCTGCGGGTCCTTCGACTGGAGCGCGGCCCGCAGGGCCGGGAGGGCCTTCGGCCCAAGGATCTCCAGCGACCGGACCGCCTCCTGTTCAGCCTTTTTGGCCGAGCCGAGCCGTTCCAGCAGGGCCGCCGCGTCGGGGGCCGAGCCGTCCGCCTGCCCCAGGATCGCGAGGATGATGAGCTGAGAAATCATGGCCAAAGATCCTCCCGAATCGTCCTCGACGAGCCTCAGGCCGAGCCAATCCGTGCTCCGCGACGATGAACCTCGTAGCGCCTACCCCCGGTTCCCGCGCCTCGATCATAGCCGAATCGGCACCCGTCGCGTCAGGGTTTGCGGCGGCAGCGGACCTCGTCGTCCTCGCGTTTCGGCGGCTTCCCTCTAGCCTCTTTGGCGACGATTCGTAGAATACTTTCAGAATGAATTGAACGAAACGGCCGGCCGTGCGAGTCGCGCCCGGGTCGGCCGACTGGTGTTTCGACGGCCTCAGCCCGGCAGGCTTCGGGTTTCGTGCGGGGCTGGGCCGGCGCGATCGGAATGAGGAACATGGGCGAGCTTTCCCACTTCGACGAGTCCGGGGCGAGCCGGATGGTGGATGTTTCCGACAAGGAAGCCACCCTGCGGACCGCCCGGGCCAGCGGAGTGATAAGGATGCGGCCCGAGACGCTGAAGCTGGTCCGTGATCGCCGCCTCTCCAAGGGAGACGTCCTGGAGGTCGCCCGGCTGGCCGGGATCATGGCGGCGAAGAGGACGGGGGAACTGATCCCCCTCTGTCATCCGCTGGGGTTGGACGCGGCGGAGGTCTCATTCTCGCCAGTCGAGCCCGACGGGATCCGCGTCGATTCGCGGGTCACGACCCGGGGGCGGACGGGGGTCGAGATGGAGGCGATGGTCGCGATAAGCGTGGCCTGCCTGACGATCTACGACATGTGCAAGGGGATCGATCGCGAGATGGTGATCGGCGCCATCCAGCTCGAGGAGAAGAGCGGCGGTCGGCGCGGACACTATCGAAGGGATCAGGCGGCCGGACCGGCCGAGGGCGGTGGCGGGCCCGGGCCCGCGGCGCGACCCGTCGCCGGGGCGCAAGGCTTGTCCTGACGATCGGGCCGGTGGGGGAGGAGAGGTCGGATGTCGCCACGAACGTTGAAAGAGTCCGGTGAGAGCCCGGGGCGCCTCGCCCTGGCCGACCTGTATGCCCCGATTGCGGCCGAGCTCGCCGACGCCGAGCGGATCTTCCAGGAGGAGCTGTCGAGCCGGTTCCCGTTTGTCCAGCACCTGGTGGACCACTGCGCCGACTTCCAGGGCAAGCGGCTTCGGCCGGCACTCGTCCTGCTCTCCGGCCGGGCCTGCGGGCGGGTGACGCCCGCCCACAGCGTGATCGCGGCCGTGGTCGAGATGATCCACACCGCGACGCTCGTCCACGACGACATCCTCGACGAGGCGATGGTCCGCCGGCACGCCGCCACCGTCAACGCCGAGTGGGGCAATGAGACGGCGGTGCTGCTGGGCGACTTCCTCTTCACCCACGCCTTCCACCTGGCGGCTTCGCTCGATTCGACCCGCGCCTGCCGCTGGATCGGCCACGCGACCAACAAGGTCTGCGAGGGCGAAATGCAACAGGTCCATCACCGCGGCAACCTCGACCTCGACGAGGCCTCGTACTTCGCGATCGTCGAGGGCAAGACGGCCGAGCTGACCGCCGTCTCCTGCCGCCTCGGCGCGTCCTACGCCGGGGCGGGCGACGCCCGCGTCGAGGCCATGGACCGCTACGGGCGGGAGCTCGGCATCGCTTTCCAGATCGCCGACGACGTCCTGGATCTTTGGGGCGACGAACGCGTCACGGGAAAGAGCCTGGGCACCGACCTGGAGAAGCAGAAGCTCACCTTGCCGCTCATCTACCTCCTCCAGCTCGCCCCCCCGGCAGACGCCGCCGAGGTCCGCCGGATGCTGGAAGCGGGGCACGCCGAGAGCCGCAAGCAGCTCCGTCCCCTGCTCGAGAGCACCGGGGCAATCGAACGCGCCTGGCAATGCGCCAAACATCACGTGAAGCAGGCGCTGGAATCCCTGGACGGCCTGGCCGACTCGAATGCCCGGGAGATCCTGCGGCTCCTGGCCCAGTATGTCGTCCGCCGCTCGTCCTGATACGGGGACCCGCTGACGCCGCCTGGTTCGTGGGAGGGCGAGGCTCCGTCCGAGCCCCTCCCCGCGGCTCGGACGGAGCTTCGCCCTCCCGGGCCGGCCGGAAAGTATCGGCGGGCTCGCAAATCAGAGGCAAACGGGGGCCTGCCTTCCCCACCGTCGCCGCCGTCACATCCCGTCGCCGCGCCGCAATTCTTGCAATTACTTGAATTGAAGACCGTGACGTATTTATTATCATACAAGAGGTCCACGCGAAGCGAGGCCTGTCATTGCCTCCTCGGGATGATATTCGCGGCCGCGACGAGCGGGGACCCGATGCGGCGGTCATTCGGGATCAACTTCGGGATTCCTTGCCAAAAACAGAGAGGCGTCGGTTCCCCGAATGGGGGAGGCGTCGTATGGTCGAACCATGAGACTTAAAGACAAGCTCCAGATCCTGATGGCTCGCCACAGCCTCAACGGGCAAAAGCTCGCGAAGCTGTCCCAGGTGAGCGACTCGGAAATCTCCCGGATCCTCCAGGGCAAGTCCCGGCCGGGACTCGACAACGCCTTTCGGCTCGCCAAGGCCGTGAATGTCTCGCTGGACTTCCTCGCCGACGAGTCGCTGGACATGGACGCCAGTCAGTCGGGGGACCTGATGTCGCCCGATGAACGCAAGGTCCTCAACCTCGCGCACAAGATTGGCGCGGCCGAGGTCGTGGCCATCCTCGAGAATGTGCGTTTCCTCGGATACGAGGTGGCCATGAGCCGCCTGATCGGCGCCAAGCCGATCATCGAGATCGACAGGGACAACGGGGGTGAGCTGCGACCGGCGCCGACGCTCTCGGGCGCGTCGATCACATCCCCGCCCCGCGCCAGCACGGCCACCGGCTGAGCTCGGCCTCGGGCGGGCGCGATTCGACCGGCCCGGATGCCCTGCCGCGGGGGACCGATTCTCCCGGGGCAGGGTGATTTGCATCGGCCCGCTTCACTCCGATCAGAATTGCCGGCGCTGGCGGCTGCAAGGGATCAGTAGGTTCTGGCGGTACTTCGTCACAGTGCGGCGCGCGACCTTCAGGCCCTGACGGCCCATTTCCTCGACGATCTCCTCGTCGGACAGCGGGTTCTGCTTGTCTTCCTTGGCGATGATCTCGAGTAGCTTCTGCTTGATGGTATCCCAGGCGATCTCGTCGCCGTCGGCCGTGGTGGTCCCGCCCCCGAAGAATCGCTTGAGCGGGAAGATCCCACGCGGCGTCTGCACCCACTTGTCATCGACGGCCCGGCTGACCGTCGTGACGTGCACGCCCACGCGATCGGCGATCTGCTGCATCTTGAGCGGCTCGATCGACTCGGGCCCCTTGTCGAGGAAGTCCTTTTGGTGCTCGATGATGGCCCGGGCGACCTTCAGCAGGGTGTTCCGCCGCTGCTCGATCGACTCGATCAGCCACCGCGCCGACTGGATGCGCTTCTGGATGTATTCGCGCGTCCTGGGATCGGTCTGCTTGTTCCGCAGCATCTTCTGATACGACCGCGAGATCGACAACAGCGGGGTGTTCTCGTCGACCAATCGGACGTCGTATCCGCCCTGGTCGTTGTGCTCGACGAGCAGGTCGGGCACGACGTAATGCGAGTTGTCGACGTCGTACGAGGCCCCCGGGCGGAAATTCAGCCGGCGCAGGTGCTCGATGGCCTCCTTGATCTTCTCGATCGGGATCCCCGTCTTCTTCTCGATCGCGGGCAGGCGGTTATGCTCGAGATCGTCGAGGTGTTGCGAGATCAGGGTGTACAGCACGTCGTAGCACGGCATGTCGGGCGTGAGCTGGAGCAGCAGGCATTCCCGCAGGTCGCGGGCCCCCACGCCGGGCGGGTCGAGCCGCTGGACGAGGCGAAGCGCCTCTTCGGCCTGCTCCATCGTCACCGCACCGTTCAGGTCGCGGACCACGTCCTGCAACGGAAGCCGAAAATAGCCCTTCTCATCCAGATTGTTGATGATGTACTCGGCGAGCGCCTGGACCTCGGAATCGCAGTCGAAGAAGCTGAGCTGGTCGACCAGATCGTCGTGGAACGACCGGGGGCGCGATGCCATGTTCTGCATCGCGTCCTGCTTCCGGTCCGAGTCCTCGCTGAGCGCCGCCCGGCTGCGGCGGGGCCACTCGTCGTAGATCTCGCTCCAGTTCTCATCCAGGTTGATCAGGCTATCGAACTCGTTCGGCTCGCCATCAGCTTCCATCTCGGTCGCCACGGGCGCCGACTCTTCCCCGTCGTTGTCCGCCGGGCTCGTCTCCCTCAGTTCCAGGACCGGATTCTCGCTCAGCTCCTGCTCGATCCGCTCCTGCAACGCCATGATCGGCAATTGCAGGATCTCCATGGACTGGATCATGCGGGGCGCCATTCGAAGGCGCATCTCGGTCCGCATCTGCTGGGTCGTGTCGAGCCTCATTATCTGCGGTTCCGTTCTCTACGAGTCGGGCGGCTGGAGGATGGCCTCGGATTCAGGGCGTCGACATTCGATGGAGTCGCGCCCCACTTCCTAGCAACTATTATGCCGACGTCGTCCGAGAAAATGAAGCCCAGTCCCGCCGGATGGCGCCGGCAACCCTGCGGATGGCGCCGGCGAGAGCATGCCGGGCGGCCGGGGAATCCGGCCCGCCGGCCTCAGAGCGGGAGTCGGCCGGCCATGGCGTCGGCCAGCATGTCGCGGTTGGCGAACTCGAGAGTGCTCCCGGTGGCCAGGCCGCGCGCCAGGCGGGTGATCCGGACGCCGGACTGCCCCAGGCGATTGGCGACGAGGAGGGCCGTGCCGTCCCCTTCCAGGTTGGGATTCGTCGCCATGATCAGCTCGCGGATGACGCCGGACTCGACCCGTCGGGCAAGGGCGTCGATCGTCAACTGCTCGGGGCCGATGCCCGAAAGCGGCGCCAGCCGGCCGAGGAGGACATGGTAGACGCCGGCGAACGTGCCGGCCTTCTCCATCACGATCAGGTCGCGGGACTGCTCGACGACGCAGACGGTCGCCTGGTCCCGGCGTGGGTCGCGGCAGATCGAGCAAAGAGGCTGCTCGGCCTCGGTGAGGTGGAAACAGACCTCGCAGTGACGGACCTGATCCTTCGCCGCGCGGATGGCCTCGGCGAGCTCGAGCGCCTCCTCCGGCGGGCATTTCAGCAGGTGGTGCGCCAGCCGCTCGGCCGAGCGGGCGCCGATGCCCGGTAGCCGGCCGAGTGCATTCATCAGGCGGTCGATCACCGCGGAGTATCCCGTCGCCGCCATGGTCAGGGACCTCCCGGCGTGGTCGATCCCGCGCCCGCGGGGTCCGGACCCGGTCCGGGCGGTCCGCCGAAGCCGGGAAACATGCCCAGGGGCAGCCCGCCGGTGAGGCTCGTGAGCGACTTCGCCGCCGCCTCGCGCGCCTTCGTCATCCCGTCGTTGACGGCAGCCGTCACCAGGTCCTCGAGCAGCTCGGCGTCACCGTCCCGCAGCAGGCTGGGATCGATGTGGACGGACACGACCTGGAGGCGGCCGTTGACCTTCGCCGTGACCGAACCGGCAGCGGCGGAACCCTCGACCTCAACCTGGCCGAGCGATTCGAACGCCTTATCGAAGGCCTGCCGCAGCTTGCCGGCGTTGCCCATCAGGTCCGCGAGCATTCCCAGTTTGTTGAACACGTCAGTCTCGATCCCGTCTGGAGGTCGGGCGCCCGACCCGATAGAGCCCGGCCGGGCTGGACCCGGAAGTCTGTCAATGAGTTCACCGGAGCGACCGGGCCGCACACGGCGCGCCGGGCCCGCCCGGCCGCGCTATGCCGGGGAACCGGCGTCCGTATCCTCAAAATCCAACTGGATGGCCCGGGCCTCGAACATCTCGACGACCTTCTGCACCAGCGGATCCGCGGCCAGCACATCGGCTCGCCTGGCCTCGTTCGCATCCCCATCCGCTGCACCCGCTTCGGAACCGCTCGACGGCTGGAATCGGAGCACGATCGGATGATGAATGAGTCGCCCCAGCGCCTGGCCGATCGCTTCCAGGGCATCCGACGTGCAGACAGCCTCGGTCCCGGCCGCACCGGGCTTCGGGCCGACGATCAGGATATCCGGTGGCTGCAGATGTAGCGGCTCAACCTGAGTGAGCCGCCATCGAAGCGTTGCCGCCACCTTGGGCAAGGCCTCGGACCACCTCCGCCGCACAGCCTCGAAGTCGAGGGCACCCGCCCCGGCCGCGACAGCCTCGCGCGGTGGTCCGTTCGCCTGCTGCCTGGGCAATTCCGCCGTTACAACCGGTTCGCCTGACTTGCCCGCGACGTTTGCGGCGGGCTCCCTCGTTCCCTCAACAGGAATGGGGGAATGAACGGCTGTCCTGCTCGCGGCTTCAGCCACTAAGCCTTTTTTTTTTGCAGCCGCACCATCACCTCGGCGCGGCGTTGGGCTTCCGCCTTCGATGGAGCCCAGACGATCGATGAGAGCATCGAGGGATTCCAGATCTTCGAGCCTCGCCACGCGCACAAGTGCCATCTCAACGAGCAGACGGCCGTGCAGGCTGCCGCGCAGACGAGTCCGATGCTGGTCCAGGATCTGGAGGGCCGTCAGAATCGAGTCGACCGGGAATCGTTCGATGATCTTCTGGAGCCGGGGTTTCTGCCGTGGAGTGACGGCCAGCAGGATCGAGTCGGCTCCCAGGGCCAGCACCATCGCGTCGCGGAGAAAATCGAGCAGGCCGCCGAGGACCTCGGAGGGCTGGACCCCCTGGTCGGACGCCTGGTCGAGCAGTCGCAGCGCGCCGGCCGCGTCATGGTCGGCGAGGGCCTCAAGCAGATCCAGTAATCGTTCGTCGCTGGCGGTGCCGAGCAGGCCCTGGACGACCTCGACGGTCATCCGCCCGCTGCCCGAGGCCAGCAGTCGGTCGAGCAAGGATTCCGCGTCGCGCAGAGAGCCCGCCGCCCGGCGTGCAACAACGTGGAGCGCTTCGGGATCGGCCTGGACCCCCTCTTGTTCGCAGATTTCGCCAAGCGTCCTGGCAATCATCTGCGGCGCGATCCCGGCCAGGTCATACCGCTGACAGCGCGAGAGGACCGTATCCGGGATCTTGTTCGCCTCGGTCGTCGCGAAGAAGAACTTCACGTGTGGCGGCGGCTCCTCCAGGGTCTTCAACAGCGCATTGAAGGCCCCCGTCGAGAGCATGTGAACCTCGTCGATGTAGTAAACCTTGAACCGCGAACGGCTTGGGCGCAGACCGGCGTTCTGACGCAGCTCGCGAACCTGCTCGACGCCGTTGTTGCTCGCCCCGTCGATCTCGATGACGTCGACATCCTGGCCGAGAGCGATGGCCTGGCAGATATCACAGACCTGGCAAGGCTCGTCGGTCGGGCCCTTCACGCAGTTCAGGCACTTGGCGAAGATCCGCGCCATCGTGGTCTTGCCGACGCCACGGGTGCCGCAGAAGAGGTACGCCTGGGCAATCCGGTTCATACGAATGGCGTTGCGAAGCGCCCGGACGACGTGGTCCTGCCCGACGACGTCGTCGAAGCGCTGCGGACGGTAACGCCGGGCGACGACCGTGTACGGCTGCCCGGCCGCTTCCGGCGGGTTGGGCTGACCGTCCGACCCGGTCCCGGACTTCGGCGTGTTCGCCACCTGACTGGCCCCGCGATGTGAAGGTGAGGGCACCCGGGCGCGCTCCATCGAGCCGATTGAATTTGATGCGGACCGGCCGCGGCGAATCACCCGCTCGAACGGACCGGCCCGAGACGCGACGGCCGACCGGACTCGTCGCCACGACATCCGGGGCCCGGTTCCTGGATGCCCCGGGCCGTCCTGACGGCGGGGGGCGGGGTGAGCCGGGGAGGTTCTCCCAGGCACATGAAGGCGATGCTTATGGCTGCTGCGTTCCCGCCCTGACCAGGTTCACAAGCCCCCATTGCCCGGGTCCCCCCCGGCTCACCTCGACCCCCGCCCACTCGGCGGACGCCGGTGCAAAGCCCCATTGTCCGCCCCGATCGCCTCCCGTTCAAGTCCAACCTCGGAAAATCGACTGGTGTACACTGGCCGCCCTGAATCACCGACACACGCACACATTTTCGGCCGCGTCGGGAGGCGGGGGGCTCCGCTGATTGTGAATTGCCCGCCCGTGATATAATGTCAACCGGGTCACTGGAAGATGAAGTTCCGGCCTGGCCGTGCGGAACAAGGTCCGCTCGTTCAACGTCCGGTCCCGATGGCCAGCCGGCTTTCATCGAATCCGCCGAGACCCAGATTTCCTTCCCTCCGATCCGCCCCGTAGTCGACGAACGCGGCGAGGCGGGGATTCCAGGCTCACATCGCGAGGGGCACCCATGGCCCGACGAACTCCCGCCCGCCTCTCGCCCGCTGCTTGCGGCGACCTGCCCGTGGAGGAACGGCGGCTCGAGAATGGCCTGACCGCCCTGGTGCTCCCCCGGCGCGGGACGCCCGTGGTGGTGGTCGACCTGTATTATCCGGTGGGATCCTTCGACGAGCCGCCGGGGCTCTCGGGCCTGGCCCACTTCGTCGAGCACATGCTCTTCAAGGGGACGGAGCGGTTCCCCAAGGGTCAGATCGATCGCCTGGTTGCGGCGATGGGCGGACATTGCAATGCCGAGACGGGCGAGGACAGCACCCACTACTGGTTCACCTTCCCCTCCGATCACTGGGAGCAGGCGCTGACGATCGAGGCGGACCGGATGAATCACGCGCGGTTCGATCCGGCAGAGGTCGAGCTGGAGCGTCGCGTGATCGGCGAGGAGCGGGCGCGCGAGCTCGGTTCGCCGCAGGGGCGGCTCGACCAGAACCACCTCGCCGTCTCGTACCTGCGCCACCCGTATCGCAACCCGGTCCTGGGCTGGCCCGAGGACGCGGCACGGATCCGCGCGGAGGACCTCGAGTCGTTCTACCGTCGCCATTATCGGCCCGATGGCGCGGTGCTGGTCGTCGCCGGGGACGTGCAACCCGGCCGGGCCCTCGACCGGATCGCCGCGGCATTCCAGGACATCCCCACCGGCCGCGCGCCCCGCGCGCGGCCGCGGGTGGCGGAGCCCCGGCAGACTGGACGGCGCGACTTCGTCCTCGTCGAGACGGACGGAGTTACTCGCGGACTCCTGGGCTGGCGGACCGTTCCCCGCGGGCATCGCGACGCCGCGGCGCTCGACGTGCTCTCGGACCTGCTGACGTTCGGCCGGAGGTCGCGGCTCTGGCACTCGCTGGTGGAGGAGTCCGGGCAGGCGACCTGGGTCGATGCCTCGCACGGTACGGCGCAGCGGGGCGGGCAGTTCGTGATCGCGATCGACCTGGATTCGGCCGCCACGCGCGACGAGGTCGAGGCCCGGGTCTTCGACGAGATCCGGCGGCTGGCCGAGGACGGGCCGCGCCCCGAGGAACTGGCGCGATCGCGCTGCCGGCTCGAGGCCGCCTGGCGGTGGGAGCGGGACGACCTGGCCGCGCTGGCGTCCGGCCTGGGCCATGCCGCGCTCTGGGGCGACTGGCAACACTGGCCGGCCGAACATCGCGCCGCCATGGCCGTCACCGCCCGCGACATCCGCCGCGTGGCCGCCGCGTATCTCGACGAGCGGGGACTGACCGCCGGCTGGACCGAGACTCGCGAGGCCGGGGAATCCGCGCCCGCGGCGACCGTCGCGCTCGGGCTCTCGCACGCCGGCGCCGGGTCGAAGGCAACAACGCCCGCCGCCCCGGCGGCGACGAGCGGATCGGCCGCCAGCCCGGTCCTCGCGACGGCGACGGCCCCGGCGCCGGCCGCGACCCGACGCGCCCGCGGATCGCGACTGTCCGACTACCGACCGGGGCGGGTCGTGCTCGACAACGGCCTGCGCCTCGTCTGGGCGCGGCGCCCCGGAGCCGGGGTGGTGTCGCTCGAGTTCTACTGCGACGCCGGCATGGTCCGCGAGTCGACCCCAGGCGTGGCCTCGCTGACGGGCCGGCTGCTCGAGGAAGGGACGGCCTCGCGCGACGCCGAGTCCATCGCGCGAGCGATCGAGGACGCCGGAGGATCGCTCGAGGTCGGCGCGACGGGCGCGTCGTTGCGCATCCGAGCCGAGGACCTGGCCCCGACGCTGGAACTCCTGGCCGACATGGTCCAGCGCCCGGCGTTCCCCGAGGACGCGATCCGGCGGGTCTCGCGGCGGATGGCCGCCGAGCTCAACGGCGACCTCGACGACCCCGCGTTCCGGGCCGAGCTGAGCTTCCGCGGCCTGGTCTACGGGCCGCATCCGCTCGCCCGCGACCCGCGGGGCGGCCGCCGCGAGCTGGCCCGGATCACCCGGGACGACGTGCTGGCCCACCATCACCGCCATTTCGTGCCCGAGGGGGCGATCCTGGCGGTCGCCGGCGACTTCGACCCGCGCCGGCTCTCGCGCCTGGTTGCCGAGGAGTTCGGCCGATGGCCGAGGCGCGCGGCGTCGCGGCCGCCATTTCCAGAAGTCTCCCCCTCCGGCCGGCCGAAGGTGCGGCGGATCCCACACGCCAGCGACCAGATCCACCTCTACATGGGCCACCTGGGCGTCGCGCGAAACCACCCCGACTACGAGGCGCTCCTGATCCTCGACCATATCTTCGGCACCGGGCCAGGCTTCAACGACCGACTCGGCCGGATCATCCGCGACGAAATGGGACTGGTCTACGCGATCGGCGGAGGGATGACCGACTCGGCCGACCTTTTGCCAGGGCTGTTCCGCGTCCATGCCGGGACCATGCCCGCGGAGTCCGATCGGGTGGTCGCGATCGTGGTGGACCAGATCCGCGCGATGTGGTCGGGCGCGTTCTCGGACGAGGAGGTCGAGCGCGCCCGCCAGTACCTGGCCAGGGCCTGGGTGTTCGACTATCAGGGCGTCGAGCAGCGTGCCGAGCGCCTGCTGGACCTCGAGCGGTGGCGCCGGCCGCTCGACGAGCCGCGCGAGTGGCCCGACCGGATCGCCGCCATCACGCCCATGCAGGTCCGCAAGGCCGCGCGGGCCCACCTGCACCCCGAAGCCCTCTGCCGCGTTGAGCTGGGCCCCGTCCGCCGGCGAGGCGGGCGCTCTCGGGCCGAGTGCGCCTGAACCCTCGGCCATCTCGCAAGCCGGTGTTTCGCGTCCGGAGAACCCCCGCAATGGCCAGCCCGTTTCCCGGCGTCGACCCTTACATCGAGGCCCAGGGGTTGTGGGAAGGCTTCCACGCCGGCTTCGTCACCTACTGCCGGGATGCCCTGAACGACATCCTCCCCGAGCATTACGTGGCGGAGCTCGGCGAACGCCTCCGGCTGATCGATGTCGGGGAATCCCACGGAAAGTCGGTCGTTCCCGATGTCCATGTCGCCCGCGAACGGCGAGGTCGCGCTTCGCCGTCTCGACCGGCTCGCGGCGGGGGCGGAACGATCACCTTCGAGCCGGTGCGAATGTCGCTGCCCACGACCAGGACCGAGATCCGTGAGGTCTGGATCGAGATCCGGCGGATCCCGGGGCGGATCCCCGTCGCGGTGATCGAGGTCCTGTCGCCCACCAACAAATCCGGCGAGGGATTCTACGAGTACAATCAGAAACGCCGAAAGCTGATCGAGCAGAATCTCCACCTCGTCGAGGTCGACCTGCTCCTGCGGGGCGAGCGGCTACCAATGGACGATCCGTTGCCGAAGGCCGACTACTACGCGCTCATCTCGCGGGCCGAGGAGCGCCCGCAATGCAGCGTGTATTCCTGGACGATGAGGGACCCACTCCCGTCGATTCCAGTCCCGTTGTCCGCCAGCGATCCGGACGTGGCGCTCGACCTCGCCGCCGTGTTCGCGACCGAGTACGATCGAGGCCGCTATGCAAGACGGATCGACTATTCCGTCCTGCCCACGTCGATCAGAATCCCCTCCGACCGCGCGTGGGCGCAGCGAACCGCCCGGGCCCGGCGGCGGTAGCCTCCCGAGTCGCGATGCCGAGCCCGGAGAACCTCAGCCATGGCCAGTCCGTTTCCCGGCGTCGACCCTTACATCGAGGCCCAGGACTTCTGGCAGGACTTCCACTCGCGGTTCCTGACCTACGCCTGCGACGCGATCAACCTGAAGCTTCCGGCGGGGTACGTCGCTCAGCTCGGCGAAAAGCTGCGGCTGATGGAGGCGCCGGCCAGGCGCAGCCGCACGGTGTTACCCGATGTCACGGTCCTGCGCTCTCACCGAATCGCCGGCAGAACCCGCGCATCGCGACGAACCGAGGGCACTGCGGCCATGATCGAACCTGTCCGGCTGCCGCTGCCCGTCGAGTATGTCGAGGTCCGCGACACCTGGATCGAGATCCATCGCGGAAGGAGAAGGCAGATCGTCGCGTCGATCGAGATCCTTTCGCCGACGAACAAGACAGGGACCGGACGGGCCGAGTACCTCGCGAAGCGACGGGAACTGATCCAGCGAAGAATCCACCTCGTCGAGCTCGACCTGTTGCTTCGCGGAACCCGACTGCCGATGGCCCGCCCCCTACCGGCGGGGGATTTCTACGCCCTGGTGAGCCGTGCCGAGGAACGCCCCCAGTCGGATGTCTACGCGTGGAGCCTGCGCGACCCCATCCCCTTGGTTCCCATTCCCCTGTCGCCGCCCGACGGCGACGTGATCCTCGAGCTCGCCGAGCTTTTCAGCGTCGCCTACGATCGCGGACGATACGTCGACCTCGTCGACTACTCCGTCCCGCCGACGACGGTGAAAAACCCCTCCGACCGCGCGTGGGCGCAGCGAACCGCCCGGGCCCGGCGGCGGTAGCCTACACGACGCTTGACACGTCTGCGCGGCGCCACCTAGGATGAGAGGCGATTGATACGGGCCCCGTCGAACGGGCCGTGCCCATCGGGATGCGGAAACGGTCGGAAGACCTGGTTTCCGGCATCCCGACATCATTTAGACCGTCGAGTTCATACCGGCTCCGGTTCGGAGCCAACCCAATGGTGGGGGTGGTGCGATGCGCGTAGCCTTGGACGCGATGGGGGGGGATTTCGCCCCGGCTCCGATCGTCGCGGGGGCCTGTGAGGCGGTGGCCGACCTGCCGGAGCTGACGGTCCATCTCGTCGGCGACCAGGCCCAGATCGAGGCCGAGCTGGCCAAGGCCCCGGCCGCCCCGCGCGACCGGATGCCGATCGTGCACGCCAGCCAGGTCATCGGCATGGAGGACAAGCCCGTCGAGGCGCTCCGGAAAAAGCGAGACAACTCGATATCGAAGTGCTGGGGACTGATGGCCTCCGGCCAGGTCGACGCCGTTGTCTCCGCCGGGAACACCGGGGCCATGGTCGCCTCGGCCCTCTTCAACGCCAAGATGTTCCTGCCCGGCGTCCGCAGGCCGGGCATCGCCGCGATCTTCCCCTCGCACAAGGGGCCCATCGTCATCATCGACGTCGGCGCCAACGTGAACGCCAAGGCCGAGGACCTCTATCAATACGGCATCATGGGCGCCATCTACGCCGAGGAGATCCTCGGCGTCAACGAGGCCCGGATCGGCCTGCTCAATGTCGGCACCGAGGACGAGAAGGGGAACGAGCTCACCAGGTCGACCTTCGAGACGTACCAGTCGAGCCCCTGGGCCTCGCGGTTCGTGGGGAACGTCGAGGGCCGCGACATCTACAACGGCGACGTTCGCGTGGTGATCTGCGACGGCTTCGTCGGCAATGTCCTGCTCAAGGCGGGCGAGGGCGCCGTCGAGTTCCTGTTCTCCCAGCTCAAGGCCGAACTCGCCCGGCTGTTGCCCGAGTTGCCCGGCGATGCCGGCCAGAAGATCATCGCCGGTCTCAAGGGCCTCAAGTCGCGGTTCGAGTACGAGGAATTCGGCGGCGCTCCGCTGCTTGGCATCCGGGGTGCCTGCATCATCTGCCACGGGGCGTCGGGTGCCCGAGCGATCAAGAACGCCCTCCGCGTCGCCGAAACCATGGCCTCCGAACGGCTCCGCGACCGGATCGTCGAGCAGCTCGGCGGCGGGTCGCCGTCGTCCCAGTAGCCGGCGGGCGGGCCGGCCGGCCGCCGGTCCGATCCATCTCGCCCGCCGATCATCTCGTGACAATCCAGGCCCTGACGACAGAGAACCGAGCCAGCCATGCCCAAGATCGCCTTCCTCTTCCCCGGCCAGGGTGCCCAGTCGGTGGGGATGTGCCGCGAGCTCGACCAGGAGCTGCCCGCCGTCCGCGAACTGTTCGACCGCGCCGGCGAGATCCTCGGCATCGACCTGCGCCGGCTCTGCATCGACGGGCCGGCCGACGCGCTCGAGGCCACCGACGTCAGCCAGCCGGCGATCTTCGTCGCCAGCCTGGCGGCCCTCGAGAGCCTGAAGGTCACGAATCCCGACGTCGTCGCCGCGTGCGAGGGCGCCGCGGGGCTGAGCCTGGGCGAGTACACCGCGCTGGCCTTCGCCGGGGCTCTCGACTTCGAATCCGGCCTGCGGCTCGTCCGGCGCCGCGGCGAGGCGATGCAGGCCGCCGCGCAGGCGACGCCCAGCGGGATGACCAGCATCCTCGGCCTCGATGAGGCCGCCGTCGACGAGCTCTGCCGTCGCGTCGCGCCGACGGGGCGACTCTGGAAGGCCAACCTGCTCGGGCCGGGCAACATCGTCGTCTCGGGCGAGAAGGCCGCCCTCGAGCAGGTCGGGCCGATCGCCGAGGAGCTCAAGGCGATGAAGGTCGTCCCCCTGGCCGTCGCCGGCGCGTTCCACTCCGAGCTGATGAAGCCCGCCGACCAGCAGCTCGCCGAGATCCTCGCCGCCACACCGATGTCGCCGCCCCGGATCCCGGTGTACTCGAACGTCGACGCCGCCCCGCACTCCGAACCGGATGACATCCGCGCCACCCTCGTCGCCCAGGTCCTCCAGGGCGTCCGGTGGGAAGACTCGATGCGGCGGATGCTCGCCGACGGCTTCGACACCTTCTACGAGGTCGGGCCCGGCCGGGTCCTCACCGGCCTGCTGAAGCGGATCGACCGCAAGACCCCCTGCACCAGCGTTCCCGCGCGCTGATCCCGCCGTCATCGCTCGTTGAGCATCCGCCGCGTCCCGGGGCGATTTCGTCCAATATTCCGGCCGCGGTGCGAATATCCGTCAACTCCCGGGGATCGAACGACCCCGGGGGACCCGAACGATCGGGTCAACCCTGCGCGGCTGTCACTTCCCCCGGGACGGTCCGGCTCGAGCAGCCGCGGCGAATTCGTTCGTCGAGGAAACAACCGTGGTCGCGCCATGGGTTTTGCAAGTGGCTCAATCCGGGAATTCGTACGCCGAAGTCCTGTCGACGGGGATCTTTGCGGCGATTCCCGGCATCGGCGACTCGCTGGTCTGGCTGCTCGGATTGCTGGTCCTGGTGCTCGTCTGCACCGAGCTCGCCGGGCTGCGCTACATCGCCAACAACCGGGTGGGGATCGTCGAGAAGCTGTGGGCCGTGAAGGGCTCGGTGCCGGAGGGGCGGATCATCGCCCTGGACGGCGAGGCTGGCTTCCAGGCCGAGGTCCTGCGCGGCGGCATGCACTTCGGGCTCTGGCGATGGCAGTACCGGATCCACCGGCTCCCGCTGGTCACCGTGTCGCAAGGCAAGATCGGCTATGTCTACGCCCGCGACGGCGAGGCGCTCCAACCCAGCCAGACCCTGGCCCAGATCATCGCCTGCAACCAGTTCCAGGACGCGCGCCGGTTCCTGGGCGGGGCGCCCGGAAGTCCCGAGCACGAGCCCGTCATCGGCCAGCGCGGCCGGCAGCGGGCGATCCTGCGCGAGGGCGTCTACGCGATCAACCTGGCGCTGTTCACCGTCATCACCGAGGATGTCGTCTACCGGCTCGAAACGGGCGGCTCGCGCGAGCTGAAGACCCTGGTGAACTGGCAAAACGAGCTGGGCGAGATCGACGCGTTCAACCCGGTCATCATCGGCGGGCCGATCGAGACGCCCGACCCGCTGCTTCCGGGCAAGACGATGCAGATCGACAGTATCGGCATCGTCACGGTGCACGACGGGCCGTCGCTGCCGCCCGGCGAGATCATCGCGCCGGCGGTCGGCTGCGACCGGAACGAAAAGGACTTTCATAACAACTACCAGGACCCCGAGGCGTTCCTCCGCTCCGGCGGGCGCCGGGGCCTTCAGTTCGTGCCGCTGACCGACGGCACCTATTTCATCAACCGATGGTTCGCAACGATCGAGTCGATTCCCAAGACCCTGGTGCCGATCGGGCACGTCGGCGTGGTCGTCAGCTACTTCGGCCGCAGCGGTCATGACATCTCGGGCCAGGCGTTCCGCCACGGCGAGCGCGTCGCCGACGGCGAGCGCGGCGTGCAGGAGAGGCCGCTCGGGCCGGGAAAGTA
>DAIDHB010000523.1 GCA_027452145.1 Planctomycetales bacterium | reverse complement strand
TCGACCTGCCGTGAGCTATGAGGAGGTCGCTGCCTTCCGAGCGGCCGATCGACGGACCGCCCCTGCCGCGATGCCGGCGACCGGCGCCGGGATCGCGCGAGATCCGGACGCGGGGACGGCCTCGGATCGTGGGCGGCGGCCGGTCGGAATTCGGCCGCCCCGGCGCGCCGCGGCCGGTCCCCCCTGGCTGGGCCAGGAACCATGCGTCGGCGTCAGCCGGGGCGCCGGAACGGGTCGGCGGGGCCGGGAGGAATGCTCGTCGTCGATCACCCGGTAGTTGACCGGCCCTTCCCGACGTCGTAGGTTCCGCCCATAGGGCCCAGCAGGGATAATCCCTCGCCACGGCGCGGGACTCGAGAATGGGCGAACAGCCTCTGGCCCAGGGCGTTCCGCACACCGGGGAGTTCGCCGTGCATGGCCCGGCCACTCCCCCCTCGTACCCCGGATAGCGACGACATGCCCAGATCTGCCCCCACCGAATTGCGCTACGCCGGCGCCGCGCTCGGCATCCTCCTCGCCGCCGCGATCCGGCACGCACTCGACCCGGGCCCGGGCGACAACGGCCCGCTCCTGCTCCACTGCATCGTCATCGCGGCCAGCGCCTGGTTCGGCGGCCTGGGGCCCTTGCTGCTGGTCCTCGCGCTCGCCGGGTTATCGGTCGCCTACTCCCTGCCGCCCCGCGGCTCCCCGGCCATCGCCGGTGTCGATCCCAGGATCGGTCTCGCCGTCTTCGCCGGGATCGGGACGGCCGTGGGCGTCCTGAGCTGGTCGCTGCGCGAAGCCCTGCGCCGCTCCCGGGCCAGGGAGGCCGGGGCCCGGCGGGCGCTGCAGGCCGAGCGGGACGAGCGCGTTCGGCTACGCACCACCCTGGCCAGCATTGCCGACGCCGTCATTACCGCCGACGCCGACGGCCGCGTCACCGGCCTGAACCGCGCCGCCGAGCAACTCACGGGCTGGGCCGCCCGGGAGGCGGACGGCCGGCCGCTCGGCGAGGTCCTCCGCCTCGTCGACGGGGCGACCCGCCGCACCGACGAGATGCCCGTGGCCGAGGTCGTCGGCAACGGGACCGTCCTGCGATCCAGCGACGCCGTCCTGCTCGTCTCCCGCGACGGGCGAAGCCGGCCGGTGGAGCACACCACCGCGCCGATCCAGGGGGACGACGGGCGGATCACCGGCATGGTTCTGGTCTTTCGCGACATCACCGAGCGGTGCCGGGCCGAGCAGGCCCTGCGGGACAGCGAGGAGCGGTTCCGCCAGCTCGCCGAGCACATCAGCGGCGTTTTCTGGATCGCCGACCCCCGCCTGCGGGAGATGCTCTACGTCAGCCCCGCGTACGAGACAGTCTGGGGGCGGACCTGCCGCAGCCTTTACCGGGAGCCCCGGACCTACCTGGAGGCAGTCCACCCGGAGGACCGCGAGCGGATCCTCGCCGCCGCCCGGCGCCTGTGCCGGGGCCGGGGGATGGACGAGGAGTACAGGGTGATCCGGCCCGACGGGACGGAGCGGTGGGTCTGGGACCGCGGCTTCCCGATCCGCGACGGCGCCGGGCGGGTGGTGCGGGTGGCGGGGATCGCCGAGGACATCACCGAGCGGAAGCGATCCGAGCGGGCGTTGCACGAGGCCGACCGCCGCAAGGACGAGTTCCTGGCCCTGCTGGCGCACGAGCTGCGCAACCCCCTGGCCCCGATCGCCGCGGCGTTGCACCTCATGGGGGAGCGGGGCGGCCCGGCCATCGAGGAGGAGCGGGCGATGGCCGAGCGCCAGGTGCGACACATGGCCCGGCTGATCGACGACCTGATGGACGTGTCGCGGATCAGCCGCGGCAAGGTCGTCCTCCGCAAGGAGGCGGTGGACCTCGCGGCGCTCGTCGGCCGGGCCGCCGAGGCGGTGCGCCCCCTGCTGGCCGAGCGACGACAGGAGCTGAACATTACGGTTCCCGAGGCGCCGGTCCCGGTGGAGGCCGACCCGACGCGGCTGGAGCAGGTGGTCACCAACCTGCTGCACAACGCGGCCAAGTACACCGACCCCGGCGGGCGGATCAGCCTGAGCGCGGGCCGGGATGGTGGGCAGGCGGTGGTGCGGGTCGTGGACACGGGGATCGGCATCGAGCCGTCGCGGCTGGGGGAGGTCTTCGGGCTGTTCGTGCAGGTCGAGCGGCGGCTGGACCGGTCGCGGGGCGGCCTGGGGATAGGGTTGGGCCTGGTCAAGAGCCTGGTCGAGCTGCACGGCGGGTCGGTGGAGGCGCGCAGCGCGGGGGCGGGCCGGGGCAGCGAGTTCGTCGTGCGGCTGCCCGCCGCGGTCCGAGTGCCGTCGGGCGGCGGGCTCCTCCCCCGGGCGGATGGCCCGCCGGGCGGGGAGCTACCCGCTCGCCGTGTGCTGGTGGTGGACGACAACGTGGACGCGGCCGACGGCCTCGGGCGCCTGCTCTCGCAGTCCTGCGGGCAGGAGGTGCGGGTCGCCTACGACGGCCCCACCGCTCTGGAGGAGGCGCGGGCGTTCCGGCCCGAGGTGGTCCTGCTAGACATCGGCCTGCCGGGGATGGACGGGTGCGAGGTGGCGCGGCGGCTGCGGCGCGAGCCCGTGACGGCGGACGTGCTGCTGGTCGCCGTGACCGGCTGGGGCCAGGAGTCGGACCGGGAGATGTCGCGGGCGGCGGGGTTCGATCGCCATCTGGTCAAGCCGGTCCCGCTAGAGGAGCTCCGGGGATTGCTCGCGGACGCCGTCCTCGTCGGGAGCCCCGGCGTCGGCCGGGCTCCCGCAGGCCGGGAGTTGCCCTTGCACCCCCCAAGAAGCCGTCGCCCGGCGGCGTATCAGACGACCCGACCGGAAGGAGCGGCCTCATTGTTGCGATAACCGACGACACCTAGTGAAGTCCGGGTGCGGGCGACCGGGTTCCTGGACCAGTCGGCCAATGGGGCCGTCCAGCGATATGGCCCGTCCCAGGCAACCCGCGCCGCCCTCGCCGGGCCGAACCGGGTCCGCGGGAACGAAGCGCGAGACGGCTGACACACAAATCGGGGGTCTCCGTCGGCCCTCGGCCGGCCGGTACACGGCTACCGGCGATTATCATGACGGTCACTATCGGGCACGAGTGCAGAGTGGGGAAAGGCCGGCGCCTCGCGACTCCGCCGCGAAGCGGAGGCGAGGCGCCGGGCCACCGGATGAGTACCCGGCCGTCCGATGCGGACCTCGATCCAAACCTGGGCCACGCCGCGGTCGCCTGCAAATGCCAGAGACATCCGCCCGTCGATCGCCGCAGCGATCGATTTCGCGAGGCCGCCGGCGGATCGTCCGACCCCTCCGCTGCGCAGGTGTCGGTCCGACATATCCACCGTGCGAAGGACGTGATGCTCTACCACGGCGCCCTGAAGCACAAGCGCGCTGCCCGCTACCCTTCCCCTGGCTCCTCGTCGAGCTCGACACGTCTGAACCGGAGCGGTGAGGTGACCCATGTCGACAAGTATTCGGAGATGACCACCAACGGCAAGGTGCCCGGGCCCCTCACGGTCCGCCAGACCGAGTGACTCGCCTGCATCCGGCGAATCTACGCCGACCCTGGCGGACTCGATGCGCGAAATGGGGCCAGAGGTCGCCCACCGCCATTCGGCGCACGCTGATCTTGCTCGCTCGCCCTGGGACCCTGCGTTAGCGGAGGACCCCGGGCGGCCATGGGAGGTTCGTCTCGACTGCCCTCCTCGCGGCCGGCCGATTGCGCGAGCTGGCGGCCGATCTGAGGGAGGAGGCCGACGAGATGGACCGGTTGGCGGACGAGGTAGGCGAGGGGAAGAGCCCCGGCGAGTGGCCGCGGCCGAAGGTGCGACGAAGCCGCCGCAATCGTGGCGGCAGACGGGGCTGGTGAGACGATAACTGAAAGGTCAACGTCATACAGGAGACCGACGATACAGGTGTTGACGTGTTCCGATATTAAGCCGGCGAGGCGAAGGATTCGACGACTCCGGCACCCTCGCCGGTGCCAGCGAGGTCGTCCGGCGAATACGGCCGGGACCGCCCCGACTCGCGCGGGCGAGTTCGAGCACTGGCTGCGCCGCCGAACTGCACGCGTCGCTCAACGGCGGCTCCCACCACCCCTGTCGGTTTCGGTCGGATAGCGCATCACTTTTTCGGTCGCGCCAGCGACACCTGGGCGGTTGCGGCGTGAGTCATTTGAGGGGGTCGAGCGGCGTGAGAGACGGACGGGGCGGCCGCTGGGCCGTTGTCGCGGTCGCGACG
>DAIDHB010000522.1 GCA_027452145.1 Planctomycetales bacterium | reverse complement strand
CCGCCCAGCCCGCCCGCCGTGACCAGCACCAGCAGCGACGCCGCCAGGCCCACCTGGAACCGCCGCGCCCGCCGCTCGACCCGCGCCCGCTCGTCGGCCTCCGCCGCCGTGTGCACCGCCTCCTCGGCGCGCGCCGCCTCGGCGGCGCGGGCGACCTCGGCGGCGCGGAGGCGATCCTGCACGCCACCCAGATAGGCCGTCACCCGCTCCGCCACGACGCCGGCGTCGCGCGGACGGTCCTCCGGCTCGCGCGCCAGGCAGTCCCTCGCGATGGCGATCAGCTCAGCGTCGGCCCCGCAGCCATCCAGCCGGGCTGCCGCGTCGGCCAGGTCGCCCAGCGCCGCCTTGCGGAGGATCTCGCCCGCGGACCGCCCCAGGAACGCCGGGTCGCCGGTGAGGATCTCGCAGAGGATCGAGCCCAGCGCGAACACGTCGGCCCGCTCGTCGATCCGGTCGCCCTCGCCCCGCGCCTGCTCGGGCGCCATGTAGGCCGGCGTCCCCATCGCCGAGCCGGGGCGCGACAGGCCGGGCGCATCCGAGCCGCTGCTAGCCGTGGCGATGACCGTCTCCTGGCGATTGTCCCTGCCCGCCCTCTCGTCGTCGGCGACGCCGCCGCGGGCCAGGACCTTGGCCAGCCCCCAGTCCATTACCTGCACCTCGCCGAATGCCCCCACCATCACGTTCGACGGCTTCAGGTCGCGGTGGATCACCCCGCGGGCGTGCGCGTAGGCGACCGTCTGGGCGATCGCCTCGAAGATCGACAGGAACCGCGGCCGGTCGTCGGCGGGGTCCGTGCGGCCGTCGAGCAACTGGGCCAGGGTATGGCCCTTGACCAGCTTCATGGAGAAGAAGGGGCGGAGGTCGGCGAAGGTGCCGAGCTCGTAGATCGGCACGATGCCGGGGTGCTGGAGCTGGCCGCCGATCTGGGCTTCCTCGACGAAGCGGCGGACCATGTCGGGATTGCCGCGAAGGTCGTCGCGGAGGACCTTGAGCGCCACATCGCGGCCGAGGTCGGGGTCGCGGCCCTTCAGGACGGCCCCCATGCCGCCGCGGGCGATCTCGCCGTCGATCCGGTAGCGGATGGTCGAGCCGGCGGGATCGTCGCCCGCCCGCGGCCGGACGATCGGGCCGGGCTCCTCGCCGGGCGCGGTGTCGCGGAGCAACACGCGGGGGACCGTGCCGATGGTGGCGGCGATCGAGTCCAGGATGCCGGCGGGCGGGGTGGTCGCGTCGACCTGTCCGGCCCGGTCGATCCCCAGCCGGATCAGGCAGCGGGGGCAGATGCCGGCGGATCGCTCGGCGCCGCATTCGGGGCAGCGGTCGGTCGGGTTCATGGCTGGGGCTCCGGGTCAAGGGAACGATCGTCGGGCCTGGTGGAGGATAAGGGGCCGGCGGCGAGACGTTACACCCGTGCCGGCGGGAAGCCGCGAAACCAGTCTCCTTTTCGATCCCGACCTGGCCGGGGTGATCGACTCGAACGTCTCGACCGTGTCCGCCGAGACCGACAAGTTGCTCCGCCGCGGCGGACCGGACCCGGGCTAACGGGCATGTACGAGCGGACGTTCCCCGGCCGGGGTCCGAGCCTGGTGTTCCACCACGATGTCGTGCGGGTCTGGCAACTGCCACCCGAGCGATTCCTCCAGGCCGGCCTGCCGCTCCTGCCGCTGGCGACGGTCTCGAACGTGGCGGCCGAGCAGTTGCCCACGGTGCTGACGGCCCTGGCCGAACGATTGCGGGACGAGGCCGGCCCTGAGCTGAAGACGACCCTGTGGGCGGCGACCGAGATCCCGCTGGGGCTGAACCATCCCGAAGAACGAGTGAAGGAACTGACCGAGGAGATCACGACCATGGTCCTGGGCATTCAGGGACTCGAGGAGTCATCGGTCTATCAGGGCATCTTCTCCAGGGGCAAGGCCGAGGAGGCGCGGGCCATCCTGATCCGCCAGGGCCGGAAAAAGTGGGGCGAGCCCGACGAGCAGATCCTGGCCAGGATCGCGGGCATCGGCGACCTCGCCCGCCTCGACCTCCTGAGCGAGCGCATCCTCGACGCCAACACCTGGGACGAGTGGCTCGCGGCGGACGAGCCCTCGGCGTGACCTTGCAGCGAAATCGGGGTAAGGCGACCGGCTGGGGAAGTTCTACCCAGGAGGCGACTGGGCAGGAAACCGTCACAGAACCCGCCCGGGGAATTCCGGCGAACCGGCGACGTGAGTCGCCGGGTGGACTCGCGAGTTCGGGCGACACCGCTCGCCACCTCCGGGCGGTCCGGGAGTCGCCGGGTCATCAGGCTGAGAGGAAGGACCCGGCGACTCACGTCGCCGGTTCGCCCAGTCCCAGCGATCCGCGCATGCCGGGCCCGAACCAGGTGGTGTTCGGCGAGGAGTGTCCTCGTATGACTCCGGCGGGGGCGGGCAATTTATCTTCCGCCGGTCGCCTAGAGCGCATTGCAGTTGGGTGGCCCACGGAGGGGCCGGGCCGGCCAGGAGTCGGTGCCGACAGGGTTCCGAGCCCCCGTCAGGGGGCGATCGGACGTAGCCGGGGGGCGTCAGCCCCCCGGGATCGGACCGCCGCGCCACACACCGAATCCTCTCGAAGGACCCTCCCGGCCGCGACCCCGCCACGCGGGGTCGCGGCCGGGAGGGTGACACGATGGCGGGGAGATGAGGGATCGTCTGGCGGTCCGGGGGGCTGACGCCCCCCCGGCTACGTCCTGACGCCCACTTCGTGGGCTTTTTCGGGACCGACTCGAACCTCCGGCTCTCGCCCGTGCGCCACGCAACGGCAATGCGCTCTAGGACTTGCCGGCCATCGCCGATTGAGACGGCTTCGCGTAGCGCTCGGGCTCCTTGTCGAACTTCTCCTTGCACGTCGGGCAGCAGAAGTAGAACGTCCGCCCCTGGAACTCGCTCTGGCCGGCCGCCTGCTCGGGCTGCACGTCCATCCCGCAAACCGGATCCTGGGTCATGATGGAAGCTCCTGTGTCCGGGGAAATGCAAATGGGGCCGGGGGCGGGTTGCCGCGACGGCCCGGAAAGACATGGGAGCAACCGGTGTGCCGGGCCGGGGGCGGTAATCCAGGTGACCCAGCGCCTGGATAGTCCCGGGTCGGAAAGAAGGCTGTCAATCGTCCAGGTCGGCCAGGAGCTCGTTGACCTCGTGGTGGAGGAAGCGGGCGGATGGGTCGCCGGCGACCGAGGCGTGGGCGCGGGCGGGCTGGTCGACGGCGACGTCCATGTCGACGGACGTGTCGCCCGCGTCCGATCGGCGGCCGGAGCGGGCGCCCGGCTCCTCCTGCTTGCGCGAGCGGAGGTACAGCTTGATCGGCACGTCGTGGAACGGGAGCTTCTCGCGGAAGACGTTGAGCAGGTAGCGCTGATAGGTCGCGTCGAACAGCCGCGTGCTGTTGACGAACAGGACGATCGTGGGGGGCGCGACGTCCACCTGGGTGGCGTAGTAGATTCGCGGCGTCCGGTTCTCGCGGGAGGCTGGCGGGTGGGCCTCGACGGCCTCGCGCAGCACGCGGTTGAGCGTGCCGGTGCCGACGCGCCGCTGGGCCTGCTTGAACAGCGACTGGGACAGGTTCAGCATCGCCTTGACGTTCTTGCCGGTCTTCGCCGTGATGAAGGCGATGGGCATGTAGCTCATGGTGCGGAAGGCGTGCTGGATCAGGTTGGCGAAGCGGCTCATGTGGCCCTGCGAGGGGTCGCTCGGGTCGTTGACCATGATGTCCCACTTGTTGACCGCGAAGATGCAGGGCTTGTGCTGCTGGGCGATGTAGTCGGCCAGTTGCTTGTCCAGCCGGCTGATGCCCTGCGTCGGGTCGAGGAACAAGAGGACCACATCGGCGCGGCGGATCGACCGCTCGGCGCGGTGCACCGAGTAGAAGTCCAGGCTCTCGCGGATCTTGGCCTTGCGCTTCACGCCGGCGGTGTCGATCGCGATGAACGGCAGGCCATCGAGCTCGAAGCGGACATCCACCGAGTCCCTCGTGGTGCCGGGTCGCTCGGAGACGATCATCCGCTCGGCGTGGGCCAGGGTGTTGATCAGGGTGGACTTGCCCGTGTTGGGGCGGCCGACGACGGCGATCTTCATCACGGCGTCGGCGGGCGGGCCGGCGTCGGCATGGGGCAGCATCTGCTCGATGTGCTTCAGGAGCTGCTTCTTGTTCCGGTCCTGGTGGGTCGAGACGGCGACGGGTTTTCCCCGTCCCAGCTTGTAGAACTCGCCGCCGCGGTTGTCGAAATCGGGGTGGTCGGCCTTGTTCATCACCAGGATGACGGGGGTCTTCAGGTAGCGGAGCCGCTGCGCGACCTCTTCATCGAGCGGCATCACGCCGTCGCGGATGTCGACGACGAAGAGGATCAGGTCGGCCTCGTTCATCGCGGTGTCGATCTGCCGCTCGACGTCGTCGCTGAGGTCGTCGCGGTCGACCATGCCGATGCCGCCGGTGTCCATCAGCTCGAGGAACCGGGGGTCCAGGTCGTCGCCGATCTGGACCAGCGTGCCGACGCGGTCGCGGGTGACTCCGGCCATGTCGTCGACGATGGCGATCCTGCGCCCGGCCAGCCAGTTGAACAGCGACGACTTGCCGACGTTGGGGCGACCGACGATCACGACCTTCGGGAGTGCCATCGCATCCTCTCACCCGTCGTGGGTGGTGCCGCGTCCGGCGGCTGGGGGTGGGTAAGGGGGACGGAAGCAGCGGGGCGGCTGGGAGCGTCACGCGACCGGTCGGCCGATCGCCCTCGCGAGGCCGGGCCGGCCGGGCTCAGCACCAACCCCGTGACCATCGGAATCGGGATTCTCGTCCCGATTCATCGCATTATAGGGCTTTCGGAATCGGTCCGGCAAATCGAGCCATCGTATTCCGGCAGGAAAAACTTGATCCGGAAGCCTAAAATGAGTCGAATCCGACGGTTGGGCGATGGGGGCGAGGGTGAGTCAACCCGAGACGGGCTGAGGGCCGGCACGCATGGAGCGTATCGATACCGGGAGCGGGTTCAGCGTCCTCGACGGCGTCGCGCTGGTGATGGGATCGGCGATCGCGTCGATCCACGTGCTGCGGGTGATGCGCGGCGATCTCACCGGCGCCGGCTTGATCATGCTGTGGGTGACGTTCGCCTGGGTGGCCGTGACGGCGACCGGCCCGTTCCTCTACCTGGCCCGGCGATTCGGCCGGCGGCTGACGGATTATCCCGGGGTCGGCGACCGGCTCTGGGCGATGCTCGGCATCCCCTGGCTCGTGACGGCCGTCATCCAGTCGGCCACCACGGGAGGATCCGAGCCCCGGCAGAACCCGCTGTTCGCCACCACGCTGGTCGTGGGACTCGGGCTGTCGTGCATGATCGCGCTGGGGGTCGTATGGTCGAGCTGGGTCGTCGTGCCGCCCGGGCAGGCCGCTCGCGTCGAGGCGTCGCCGTGGACGAACCGCGTGGGCCTGGTGCTGGCGATCACCTGGCCGATCCAGTGCGGCCTCGGGCTGGTCGTGCTAAGTTGAATGAGTGAGCGATGATCGCGAGACACGGGGCGAGCCCGTCCGCATGACGGTCCGATCCGACCATGAGGCCCGCATGGATCCCGCAACTTCCACCACGCGGCCGGCCCACCCTCGCCTGCGGCTGGCGATCCGGGATGTGCTCAGCATGGTGGTCGGGTACGCGATGGCGGCGGCTCTGTTCCGGGCGTTCTGGCCGGAGCGAGCCCTTCCGGCGTGGGTGCTCGCGGCGGCGGCCATCCTGTACGCCTGGATGGGACTGGCGATGAGCGGGCCGGTGTTGCTGGCCCGGCGGCGGCCGGTGGCGGCAGACACGCCGCCTGCGCCGGACGGGCGCCGGCCGTCATCGACGGGCGCCGCGGGGCCGACCCACACCTGGGCCGAATTGATCTGGCTGTTCGTGGGGATCTACTGGACGGCTCTGGGGCTGTTCGTCCTGGCGGTGCGGATTCCCTCGTTTCGGACGCCCGACGCGATGCTCTTTGGATTGCTGCCGCTCACGGCCGTGCTCGCCCGCGCGATCGACCTGAAGCAGCGGGGCGCGGCGGGGCTGGAGTGGTCGTGGACCCACGTCGTGGCGATCGGCCTGCTGTGGACCTGGCCGGTCGCGTGGGGGTGCCTGTTCGCCGTGGGATCCTGGCTGCACTGACGGCCGGCCCGTCCCGGGGCACGTCAGGGGACGCGCGACTCCTGGCGGAGGGGCTCGGCCGACGGCAGGGGCAGGTGGCGCCGATCGAGCGAGCCGGGGCGTTGCGCCTCAGCGGCGACCAGCTCGATGACCTGCCGGGCGCGCTGGTCCAGCTCGCGGACCAGGACGTCGATCCGGTTGAGGAAGGCGTAGTAGAACGCGACCGAGATGATCGCGATCGCCAGGCCGAATGCCGTGGCCACCAGCGCCAGGCTGATGCCCTGCGCCAGGATCTCGCCCCGCGACGGCCCCACGCGGCCACCCAGGGCGTCGAACGCCTGGATGATCCCGAAGACCGTGCCCAGCAGCCCGATCAATGGGCCGAGCGTCGCCAGGGCGCTCAGCACCCGGAGGTTCCGCTTCATCTCGACGACCTCGCCGGCCGCGTCGTGGCTGACGATCTGGCGGATCGTGACGCCCGGCTGGCCCCAGGCGCCGACGACGATGGCGAAGACCCGCGCCGCGGGCGAGTCGTGCGCGCGGCAGAGCTCCAGCGCCCGCTCGCGGTCGAGCTTCCCGCCGGCGAGCCGCTCGAGGAACCGGTCGGCGAACTCGCGCGGGATGATGCGGTCGCGGCGCAACGCCATGGCCCGCTCGAGCACGTAGCCCACCGCGACGATCGAGCAGAGAACCAGCGGCCAGAGCATCGGGTTGGCGTGGATCAGGAGCCGGAGCACGCTCGAACGCCCGACCCCCGGCCGTTGCGAGGTCGAGCCCGGCACGGCCGCGCCGGCCGGCTTGCCCGAAGCAGCCTTCGCCGTCTGATCGGGCGCGTCCGGCGCGGTCTTCGCCGTCTCGCCCGGCCCGGCCTCCTGGGCGGGCAGGGGACCGGGCGCAAGGAGCCCGGCCCCCGCGATCATCCAGGCGGCGATGAGGACGGCTCGTCGCAATCGGACACGGACAGGCATCGTCGTCTCTCCGTCATTCGTCATTAGTCATTGGTCATTCGTCATTAGTCCGGTGGCCGAGCACTTCCCACCTCGCCGCCGTTTCCGGTGCTGGCTCTCTGCGATCGCGGCGATGTAAGAAAGGCCGAAGGAGGGAACGGGGCCAGGGACCAATGACCAATGACCAATGACCAATGACTAATGACCATCAAGCTTCCTTGGCATTGATCCAGGGCATGAGGCCGCGGAGGCGCTTGCCGACCTGCTCGACGGGGTGCTCGCGCTCGCGCCGCTTGGTGGCGTTGAACACCGGGCGGTTGGCGCGGTTCTCGAGGATCCACTCGCGGGCGAACTGGCCGGTCTGGATCTCGTGGAGGATCTTCTTCATCTCGGCGCGGGTCTGCTCGGTGACGATGCGGGGGCCGCGGGTGTAGTCGCCGTACTCGGCCGTGTTGGAGATGCTGTAGCGCATGTAGTTGAGGCCGCCCTGGTACATCAGGTCGACGATCAGCTTCAGCTCGTGCAGGCACTCGAAGTACGCGCTCTCGGGCTGGTAGCCGGCCTCGGTGAGGGTCTCGAAGGCCATCTTGACGAGGGCGCTGACGCCGCCGCAGAGGACGACCTGCTCGCCGAAGAGGTCGGTCTCGGTTTCCTCGGCGAAGGTGGTCTGGAGGACGCCGGCCCTGGTGCCGCCGATCCCCTTGGCGTAGGCCAGCGCCAGGGCCTTGCCGGCGGGCGTGCAGTGATCGGCGGTGGCGATCAGGCAGGGGACGCCTCCGCCCTTGACGAACTCGCTGCGGACCAGGTGGCCCGGCCCCTTGGGGGCGACGAGGGCGGAGTCAACGCCCTCGGGCGGCACGACCTGGCCGAAGTGGATGTTGAACCCGTGCGAGCAGAGCAGCAGGTTGCCGGGCCGCAGGTGAGGCTTGATGTCCCTGGCGTAGATCTCGCCCTGGACCTCGTCGGGCAGGAGGATGTTCACCAGGTCGGCGGCCTCGGCGGCCTCGGCGGCCGAGACGGGCTTGAAGCCGTCGCGGACGGCGGCGTCGTAGTTGGCGGAGCCCGGCCGCTGGCCGATCACCACGGTGCAGCCCGAATCGCGGAGGTTCTGGGCCTGGGCGTGTCCCTGGCTGCCGTAGCCGATCACCGCGATCGTCTTCCCCTTGAGCAGGGCGAGGTCGGCATCCTGGTCGTAAAACATCTTCGCAGCCATCGGCAAATCCTCTCTCGGACAGTCAATCTCAACCATCAGGGACAATCAATCAATCCATCGCACGACACGCGGGAGTCCTCTCTCCCGCCGCGGCCGGCCCCGGGACGGGTGCCGGCGAATCCTCGCATCCTAACCGATCGGACGCCCCGGCGGCACTAGGTCTTGCGCCCGGCACCGGGCGGGATTGCCCCGGCTGTGGAGTTCTTCAAGTAGGTCGGGCATTCTTGCCCGACAGTCAGAGTCTGTCCCGGAAGCCCACGAAGTGGGCGTCAGGACGTAGCCGGGGGGCGTCCGCCCCCCGGACCGCCAGACGAACCCTCATCTCCCCGCCATCGTGTCGCCCTCCCGGCCGCGACCCCGCGTCGCGGGGTCGCGGCCGGGAGGGTCCATCGAGAGGATTGGGTATGTGGCGCCGCGGTGCGACCCCGGGGGGCTGACGCCCCCCGGCTACGTCCGACCGCCCCCTGTCGGGGGTTCGGAACCTTTCTGGGACAGACTCTCAGCCTACGTCGGGCAAGAATGCCCGACCTACTTTCATGCCGGTGTAATATTCTCACTCGACGACGATGTCGTCGAGGTAGAAGGTCTTCGGCGCGCCCTGGCCGGCGAGCGAGAAGACGAAGCCCGACAGAATCCGCGCGAGGTCGGCCGACGACACGTCGATCGCGTACGACTTCCACTCGCGCGTCAATCGGACGCCGTCGAGCGCGGCCTTGCCCGTGTCGGGGAACTTCTTGCCGGCGCCCATGCCGCCGAGGCCGAAATTGACTGTCTCGCCGCCTTCCTCGCCGCGGGCCCAGAAGGTGACCCGCCGGGCACCTTTCAGGTCGTACCCGCCCGGGACGTCGCCCCAGTCGTTTGCCGGGTGCTGCCAGACGACGCCTGCCCATTCGTTGCCCGGGGTGTATGTCGCGCGGATGCAGGTCTTGCCGGCGTGGGGCCGCTCGCGGCAGTCGAGCTCCAGCTTGAGGCCCCGGGTGTTCCCCATCCAGCCCGAGGGCGCATACGGCGGACGGGTGCGATCGGCCTCGTCGTAGACGACCAGTGGCAGCGCCGGGCGGGGCGCGGCGGGGATCTCGACCGGGCCGTCGACGCGGAGCAGGGCATTGCCCACCGCAGCACCCCCGCGGCCGTCGCGGAGGTAGGCGAACAGGCGATAGCCGCCGCCGCCCCGGGGCATCCGGACCGTCGCGCCGTCGGGGTTTGACTCGGCCACGGCGTCAGGGAAGCTCGGCGGCGCGGCCTCGGCGTCGCCGCCGACCGAGACGGCCGTCGACTCCTGCCGGAGGACCCACTGCACGCGAAGCGCCTGGCCCTCGGGGTCGCTCGCGCGGAGCCGGACGCGGACCGTTTCACCCGGTTTCACGTGATTGTTGCCCTCGACGGCCAGCGACTCGATCGCCGGGCAGCGGTCGGCCGGGGGCCGGCCGGTCCAGGCCTCGGTCATGGTGTCGACGGCGGCCAGGCGGCTCCCGTCGGGCAGGAGCATCCCGAACCACGTCGCCGTGACCTCCTGCTTGTGGCCCCAGGTAAATGCGTCGCCGCCGAGCGCCAGTCCGCCCGAGCCCAGCACGCCGCGGTCCCACGCCCGGCGGTAGGCGAGGGCTTTCTGGGTGCTCGTCGGCTCGGGCGCGGCGCCCCAGGCGTTCTTCGGCGTCTCCCACGCGCCGGCCGGGCCGAACTCGGTGAGGATGTATGGCTTCGTCCCGCCGGCCTTGCGGTAGCGCTCGGGCAGGGTCGCCACGCCGCCGTAGCTGTTGATGCCGACGACGTCGATCTCGGGGCAGAGCCGGTGGAGGTTCTTGACCTTGCTGCCGCCGACCTCGGCGATGACGGTCATCGTCGGGTGGTTCGGGTCGAGCCGGTGGGCCATCGCGGCGATGCCATTCACCGCCGACCAGATCGCGGCGTTGTCGCCGCCGGGGCCCTCCATCTCGTTGCCGATGCCCCAGAGCAGGACGGCGGGGTGGTCCCGGTATTTCAGGATCGCCTGCCGGGCCGCCTCGAGCTGGGCGGCGACCTGGTCGGCATTGTTGTAGTCGAACCCGTGCCGCTCGTGCCCCAGCCAGATGCCGACGGCCACGGTGAGCCCCAGCCGCCGCGCCTCGTCGAGCTTCGCCCCGAGGCCCTCAACGCCCCAGGTCCGCACCGAGTTGCCTCCGGAGGCGGCCAGCAGCTCGAGCGAGCCGTCACCACCGGCGCCCTGGATGAGGTACGGCCGGCCGTTTCGGATCAGCGTGAAGCCGGAATCCCTCCGTTCGAGGCGCACCGGAACCGCACCGGAGTCGGGCCGCGTCTCTTGCGCGCGGGCGGTCGGGGCTGGCACCGGCGCGAGGAGCGCCACGACCAGCGAAGACCATCCGAGCGCTCGGATCCAGGCCATGTCATGCTTCCCGCGGGGTTGGGGCTTTCCAGCAGGTGGAAGGGCGAGGCTCCTGCCGAGCCGGGATGATGCGATGCCTCCCCATATCCCGGCTCGCCGTGAGGCTCGCCCACCCGATCAGGACCGTCTCGGGACAGACTTCGAGAGGCCGCGGTGTCTCACAGCTCGGAATGGCCCTGGATCTCGGGCTCGAGGTCCATCTCGGCCGCGGCGGCCGTGGGGATGGCGACCCCGGTCTCGTCGTCGTCACGCTCGGCCTCGAGGGGCCGGGCGCCGCGCACCAGCGCGATCCGGCCGGTGCGGGCCAGCTCGCGGATGCCGTAGGGCCGAACCTGGTCGATGAACGCCTCGATCTTCTTCTCCTGGCCGGAGATCTCGATCATCAGCAGGTCCGGGCTGACGTCGACGATCCGGCCGCGGAAGATCTGCACGAGGGCCTGGATCTCGCCGCGGACCGACGGCGGTGCGTTGACCTTCATCAGCATCAGGTCGCGCTCGACGTAGTCCTCGCTCGAGATGTCGTGGACCTTCACCACGGTCACGATCTTCTCGAGCTGCTTGCGGACCTGCTCGAGGTGGCGGTCATCCCCCATGACGACGACCGTGATCCGCGACAGGTTGGCGTCCTCGGTCTCGCCGACCGCCAGGCTGTCGATGTTGAAGCCCCGCGAGGCGAACATCCCGGAGACGTGCGCCAGGACGCCCGGCCTGTTCTGCACCAGGGCCGAGAGCACGTGCCGCCGCCGCCCCGAATCCGACTGCCCCGCCATCGATCGCTCCCCTTTCACGAGGCGGCGAGCGGCGAGGATGAAGTCCTCGCCACACCTCGCCGCCCGTCTCGTCGCCATTCGCCACTGATCGCCACGGTCAAAAAGTAGGTCGGGCATTCCTGCCCGACGCCCAGGCCCCAAAGATGTCGGGTATTCTTGCCCGACAGTTCGGCCCCAGAGCAGGTCGGGCATTTCTATCCGGCGGGATCGGGGCGTCGGGCAGGAATGCCCGACCTACTTGAGGACACCCGCCGCCGGATCCGGTTCGCTACCGGCCCGGTCTCATGCCGCCGGGGAGGCCGCCCGGAAATCCGCCGGGGAAACCCGCGGGCATCCCGCCGGGCATCCCGCCGCCGGCCGGCGCGGCGCCCGGGGGCGCCTTGGGCCGGAGCACGGCGTTAACGTCGAGGTTGATCTGGTTGAAGCTGTCGCCCGGCGTGACGTAATACCACGGGCCGAAGCGGTCGGCCAGTTCCTTGATCTTCTTCTTGCCGTCGGCCAGCTTCCGTTCGTACTCTTCCCTGTCGCGCCTGGCCTTCTCCTCGGCGGCCTTCTTCTGCTCGGCCGTCTGGGTCTCGTGGGCGAAGACGTCGTCGGGCAGCTCCTTCGAGCCGCCGGTCTTCGCCTCGTCAACAGCCTTGTCGTCGGCCGGCTTCGGGATGGCGTCGGGGTCGAAGGAGACGGTCAGCAGCAGGTAACGGTTCTCCTGCGCGCCCTTCGACTTCCGCTCGGCGTCCTTCTTCGACCCGGCGGCGTCGTCCTTCTTGTCGGCGGCGTCGGGCGTGCCGGCGCTCAGCTCATCGCCCGTGGCGAAGACCGGGCCGCCGTAGCGGAGCGTGTACACGACGCCCTCGTCGGTCGTGACGATCACGTCCCCCTGGTCGGAGAACAGCCCGTGCCCGGGCGAGAGGTAGAACCCCCGGTTCTGGAGGGACAGCGCGATCGACCTGGTGAGCTGGAGATTAGGATCGTTCGGGTCGGTGAGCCCCGGCGGCTTGGGTCGTACGCCGACGATCTTCAGGTCGCCGAGCGCGTCGATGAACGATCGGAGCCGGTCCTCGTTGACCTCCTGGTTCGCGGGGATCGGGACGGTCGCCCACTGGCTCGTCCTGGGGTCGGCCTTCTGGATCGTCAATGCCCACGGGCCGAAGCCTTCCTTGCGGGTCGCCGTGATTCGCTCGCCGCGCTCGGGGACGACGATCGGCAGGCCGTCCTCGGAGCGGGCCTCCCGCATCTTGTAGTTGTCGAAGACGACCTTGCGGATCTTGCCGGTGTCCACCTTCAGCAGGTTGGTCTCGATCCAGTCGGCGAACTTCGTCGTGAGCTCGGCGTTCACGTTCACGCCGTAGGTCCGCCTCTGGCCGGGCACGCGGACATAGCGCTGCTTGCCCTTGCCATCCTTGCCGCGCTCGGTGCCGGGGATCTCCTTGCCGATGATGAAGTCGGCCAGGATCTTCCCGGAAGAATCGCGGAGCGTGACGCGCTGGCCGCGGCCCTCGAGGGTCGTCGTCTTGGTGTCGAGCGGGTCGATCACGCCCATCGACTGCTGGAGCTCGACCTGGTCGCTGCGGATCGTGTCCTTGGCCAGGTCGATCACCGCGCCGGCCGTCTTCGACAGCCGGTCGCGCGCGTCGGCCGGGTAGTCGTGGTGCGACGGGATCACCCATTTCCCGTTCTTCTGCATCACCTCGAACCGGGTCGAGGCGGCCGTCGACGGGTCGAAGGTGACGACCTCCAGGTCGGTGCAGGCGAGCGGGTCGTTGAACTCGGGGAAGAACCGCTGCCCCTGGTCGGCGAATTCCTGGTCCTTCACCGGCCGTTCGCGGTGGATCACGAACGACGCGCCGGTGAGCGTCAGCGCGACCGCGACGAAGGTCAGCGTCTTGATGAGGTCCTGGTTCATGGGTCCTGGCTTCCGGATTCGGGGGCTGCTGGTCTGGGCTATCCTGTCTCGCGGGTGTCTCGTTCGGATCGGCGAGGGGCGGGCGAACCGCGATGGCATCGGGCCGTCGCGTGCACCCGCCGCCGGCTTCGGACGACGGCGCTACGCCAGCCGCTTCGGGTTGGCGCCGATGTTTTCCTGGGTCCGCCGGACGATCCAGACGAAGAGGCCGAGGATCAGCGGGGGCAGCGCCGGCAGCGCCGCGGCGACGAGCTTCACCTGGTCCTGGATCTCGCGGGTCTTCTGCTCGAGCCGGGCGCGGCTGTCGCGAATCCGCGCCTGCTTCTCGTCCTCGATGATCGCCCGTTTCACGTCGAGCCGGCGCTGGGCGACGCTCTTGAGGTTGGCGAGCTGGACCTCCTTGTCCCGGTCCTGGAGGTCCGGGTTGTTCTCAACGACCTCGACCTGCTTGTCGAACGCCTTCTGCGCGTCCTTGATCTCCTTGTCGGCCTCCTCCTCGGCCTTTTTGGTCTCCTCGTCGAGCGTCGTGTAGAACTTCTTGGTCTGCCGCTCCAGGGCCTTGAGGGTGTAGTGCTTCGGCCGCTTCTTGCGGAGCCGGACGAACGACTCGTCGCCGGCGAGGACGTCGACGCAGTTCAGCACGAACGGGATGTTGTCGACGTCGATGTTCAGCTCCTTGTTGTTCCGGAGCATGAAGAACTGCTCGCCGATGACGTCGAGGTCGGCGATGGCGATGACGTTGAGATTGGGCCGGGACTTCGCCGGCCGCTTCGCGGCGTCCTTCTTGCCGGCTTCCTGGTCCTTCTCCTTATCGTCGTCGGCCGCGGCATCGGCGGCGATCGGGCCGGTGATCCGGGCGGCGAGCGTGTAGGGCTCGCCCGAGGCGAAGTACCGCCGGCGCGGGTTCATGCCGCTGACGCCCATGAAGCTCTGCTGGAAGACGTCGCCCCACTGCTCGCGACCGCCCTGGGAGGACGTCCGGATCAGCGGGGTGAACTCGGGCCCCGATCCGGATGAGCGCGAGCGGAGCATTCCCGGGAAGATCGTGACGATCTCCTGGAGGCCGGAGGTGGCCGACTGCTCGGCGTTGAACCCGTCGGGATCGTTGCTGGCGTTCACCCAGACGACCTCGCGCGGCATGCTGGCGAGCTGCGGGTGGGGGTTGTACTCGTTCCAGACGATGCTCGACGTCGGCCATTCGATGCCGCAGAGGTCCAGGAGCGGACGCAGGTTCCCCTTCGGCTCGGGCGGAGGCCCGCCGCCGAACGGGCCGCCCGGCGGCATCTTCGGCAGTTCGGGCGAGATCGACAGGTTCTCGAGCGGCGCCGGGTCGAGCAGGAGCAGCGTCGGCCGCCCCTTCTTCACGTAGTCGGTCAGGTTGTCGATCTGCTTCTGGGTCAGCGACGAGGGCTGTGCGGCCAGAAGGACGTCCACGTTGTCGGGGATCGCGACGTCGGGCGAGACGGTGGTGACCTCGTACTGCTTCTTCAGCTCGGTGACGATGGCCCACTCGGGGCTCTGGCTGAAGGTCCGCGTCTCGAACCCGCCCATCAGCTTTGCGTCGGTGGCGAGGATGCCCAGCTTCTTGCGGTTGCTGCGCGAGACCACGCGGATCGAGCGGGTCAGCTCGTACTCGGTCGGCAGACCACGGTCGAAGAACGGGATCACCACCTCCTCGAGCCCCGAGACGAAGGCGACGCCCAGGATGATCTCGGACTCGATGTGCCGCGCCTGGTCGTTCGACATCACCCGCCTCGGCTCGATGCCATAGCGCTTCTCGGCCTCACGCGCCTGCTCCGAGTAGAGCTCGGTCGGCACCAGGTTGAGCTGGATCCGCCCCCCGCTACGGGCCTGGTACTCGCGCAGGTTTCGCAGCAGGTCGGCCTTGGTCTGGATGTATTCCCTGGGGACCTCGGGGCTGTAATACGCCTGGATGAGCACCGGGCGATCGGACGGGATCTGGCCGATGAGGGCGATCGACTCGGGCGAGAGCGTGCTGAGCTTCGCCTCGCTGACGTCCGCCCGCAACAGCGGCCACTGGAGGATCGCCGTGAGCGCCAGCACGGCGACGAGCACCGAGGCGAAGCGCACCGTCGAGTGCAGCCAGCGCTCGCCGCTCGACTCGCCGCCCGACCAGTGCCGCCGGCCCAGCAGCACCATGTTCAGGTACAGCATCGCCGCCGCAACGCCGAGGTAATACACCAGGCCCGACGCCGTGATCACCCCCGCGCCGAAGTCCCGGAACCGCTCCGCCACCGACCAGTTTTGCAAGGCCCGTCCGAACCCGCCGCCGAACGAGCCGGCCTGGTCAAGGAAGATCGGCACGGCGCAGAACAGGGCGCCCAGGATGAAGGCGACCGTGATGTTCGCCGACAACAGCGAGGCGACCATCCCGATCGCGATCAGCATCGCGCCCATCAGCCAGTAGCCGACGTAGTTGGCCGCCAGGACGCCGAAGTCGGAACCGCCCAGCGCGTAAAGGATGGCCACATGCGACAGCGAGAACACCAGCGCCACCGTGTAGATCCCCACGGCCGCGAGGTACTTGCCCAGCACGACATCGAGGTCGTGCGCCGGCAGGGTGAGGAGCAGCTCGTCGGTCCCCTGCCGCCGCTCGTCGGCCCAGAGGCTCATCGTGACCGCCGGGATGAAGAACAGGAGCAGGTAGGGGATGTAAGCGTTGAGCTGATCCAGGTTCGCCAGGTTGCTGGTGAAGAAGGCCGGCTGCCAGAAAGCGACGCATGAGCTAATCAGAACGAATAGCGTGATGAACACGTATCCGGCCGGGTTGCTGAAGTAGCTCAGGAGGTCGCGCTTGAACACCGCCCCGATCACGTGAAGGCGGAACGGCCGGGGCTGCTGGCCGGCGCGGGTCTGGCGCGTCACCCGCTCCTTGCTGGTCGGTTGGGTTTCGAGCGTGGTCACCTCAGGTCGTCCTCTCGTGTCGTGTCGGTGGGTCGCCTGGCGGCCGCCGCCGGGCTGGTCCTGGTTTTGGTCCGGCGCCCGTCCTGTCCTGTCCTGTCCTGTCTCGTCTCGCTCCCTCGATCGCGGCGGCCTGGTTCCTTCCGATTCCGGATTGATGCTGTCCCGTCCTCGCCGCATAACGCCCCGTCTCGTCCCGGCCGTCGACGCGACGCGGGCCGGGCCGGGGCGGCGGGCCTTGGGGGAGGCCCCGCGGGGGCCGCTCAGACCGGCTGCGCCGTCAGGTTGTAGAAGGCCTGCTCCAGGTTGCCCTTCTGCTGGGCCAGTTCGGCGGGCCCGCCGTCGAAGACGATCTTGCCGTCGTGGATGAACAGCACGCGATCGGCGACCGGCTCGACCTCCTGGAGGATGTGGGTCGAGATCAGCATGGTCTTCGACTTCCCCAGGTCGCGGATCAACTGCCGCACCCCGCGGATCTGGTTCGGGTCCAGTCCGCTGGTCGGCTCGTCCATGATCAGCACCTCGGGGTCGTGCAACAGCGCCTGGGCCATCGAGACCCGCTGGCGATAGCCCTTGGAGAGCTTGCCGATCGGCTTGTGCCCGACCGTTTCGAGCGAACACTGGCCGACCACCGCGTCGACGCGGCTCCGCAGCAGCGAGCCCGACATCCCCCGCGCCTCGCCAAAGAAGCGGAGCAGCGCGATCGGTGTCATGTCCGGGTAGAGCGGCCCATTCTCGGGCAGATATCCCAGGTGCTCGGCCGCCGCGATCCGGTCGGCCTGCACGTCGATCCCGGCGATCCGGGCGGAGCCGTGCGTCGGCGCGATGAAGCCCGTAAGCAGCCGCATTGTGGTCGTCTTGCCCGCCCCGTTGGGGCCCAAAAACGCCACGACCTGGCCTCGCGGGATCGTGAACGATACATCCCGCACGGCCAGGAACGACCCGAACTGCTTGCAGAGCCCATCGGCCTCGATCATGACGGGCGTGGACATACCGGTGCGATCCTCCGCTGATGCATCATTCCCCGGGGCGACGGCGCCAACCCCGACCCAACCCGCCCGCGCGGACTCCCGATCTCCGTTGCACGAGCCGAGCGAACGGATCGCTGGGGCCGGCCGATCGATGCGGGGTATCCCCGGCCCGGGACGCCAAGGCGCGCAGCCCTCTTGATTACTACGGGGGCTGGCCGAATGTGTTCATTATGCGCAGGCCCTTCGGCCGACGCAACCGGCTCGTTTTGTCCTGGTGGCCTTATGCCCGTTGTCGGTTGTCCGTTGTCCGTTGTCTGCTCTTCGCTGTTTGCTGTCCGCTGTCCGTAATCCGGTGCAAGCCTCTCGCCCGGCCGGCGAAAGCCGTCGGAGATGAGCTTCCGGCCGGATGATCCGCCGGGTCGATCCGGCTACCATCGAATCGAGGACGCTCCCATAACGGACGACGGACGAAAGGACATCAGGAAATGGAAAGGCCGCTGGTCGGCGCGCTGATCGGCTGCGGGTTCGTCTCGCGGTTCCACCTCGAGGCCTGGACGATGGTCCCCAGCGCACGGATTGTGGCGCTGTGCGACCCGGACGCCGGGCGGCTCGAGCAGGCGGTGCAGCGGGTGCCCGGGGCGCACTGCTACACCGACGCGGCGCGGCTATTCGAACAGGAAGAATCGCTGGATTTCGTCGAGATCTGCACGCTGCCGGAGCCGCATCGCGAGCTGGTTGACCTGGCCGCTCAGCGCGGCGTACACGTCCTCTGCCAGAAGCCGGCGGCGCTCGATCGGGCCGCCTTCCTGGCGATGATCGCGTCCTGCGACCGGGCCGGCGTGCGGCTGATGATCCACGAGAACTGGCGATTTCGCCCGTGGTATCGGGCCCTGCGTGCGGAGATCGACTCCGGCTCGATCGGCCGGCCGCTCCGGCTGCGGATCGCCCAGCACGACACGCGGGCGATCCGGCCGGACGGCCTGGCCCAGCAGCCGTACCTGGCGAGGATGCCTCGCCTGATCCTGATGGACATCGGCGTCCACCTGGTCGACACGTCCCGATACCTCCTGGGCGAGATCCGCACGATCGCCGCGACGATCGGCCGGTTCGGCGGCCACACGGCGGGCGAGGACGTCGCCATGCTGTCGATAGCTTTCGCCGGCGGCGCCCTGGCCGCGCTGGACATGAGCTGGTGCACGCCTCCGGTGGGCGCCCGGCCCGAGTGGGCGCTCAACCCGACGGTCCTCGAGGGGAGCGAGGGCACGCTCCGCCTGCGGACGGACGGCTCGCTCGACCGGGCGAGCCCCACCGGCCTGACGGAGCGCCGACCGGTCGATCTGCCCCCCGATGATCTGGTTTACGTCGACGGCTACGCCGCCACCCAGCGCCATTTCATCCAGGGTCTGCTCACAGGCGCCGAGCACGAGACCCGGGGCACGGACAACCTCCGGACGATGGACGCCATCTGGGCCGCCTACCGCTCGGCCGAGGAGGGCCGCACCGTTCCGGTCTGACCGATTCGACCCGGATGATCCCCAGGATCACGCAAGCCAACCACCCCGACCGCTTGCCCCCGGGGCGACACGACGTTACGATACATCTCGCGGATCGAACGAGATCCACCCGCACCCGTAGCTCAATTGGATAGAGCATCGGTCTACGGAACCGAAGGTTATAGGTTCGAATCCTATCGGGTGTACTGCGACAGAAGCCGACAGATCACGTCTTAGTCCGCCAAAGGGCAGTTCGCACAACGACTTACGTCGAGACGACTCGTCGAGTCAATCCCGCCGGTGTCCGACTCCGCACGACGGTTTCCGGACAGAGACTGCTACCGAAACTGCTACCGGTTCCTTCCCCCTCGATGGCGATCTAGCCACGATCCTCGACGCCTGGCCCACGCTTCCCGAAGCAATTCGAGCGGGCATTTTGGCGATGGTGAGGGCTGCGCTTGCCACGTGAGCCACTAAGCACGGCGGTCCTATCGCGGTCAGAGGGAACACCTCCATTCTGGGACGGTCGAATCACCCTGCAAGGATACCAGGCCAGCACGGCACGCATGGTTGCAAGTGTCCGTACTGTGAAGTTTTGATGAATTTGCGTTTGTCGAACTTTTCTCCGGCACTCGCTACAGCTATCATACAGATGGCGGTGTGGTCAACCGTATATGCATGCATTGGCTTGATCGCTGCATGCTGCACTTTATTGGACGGGCGAAACTGTGATGAACGCTATCGCCTTCGCGGTCCAGCGCGATCGCCGAAAAGGGGAGGATCACATGCCGACGCTCAATAACCCGGCCGGCAGACTCAAACTCAGTGTCTGATGCCACGCATGATCCCGCGTTTTCAGGCTTGGAGTCCTCTTTATGGCGTCGCCCGTTCCGCCCCCCAAAAGAACCTATTCAAAAGAATACAAGAAAGACGGGCTCTATCGCATCATGAGCCTCGACGGAGGCGGTGCGAAGGGTTTCTACACCCTCGGCGTATTAAAAGAGATCGAGGGCATGCTCCAATGCCCACTCTATCAATGCTTTGATTTGATATTTGGGACTAGCACGGGTTCGATCATTGCCGCCCTGCTCGCCTTAGGCTACGAAGTCGATCAAATCCACGGGCTGTACCGTTTGTACGTCCCGATGGTCATGAGGCCACATAATCCGGCACGTAAATCGGCGGCGCTCAAGAGGCTCGCCGAGAAAATCTATGGCGATAAATACTTCTCCGAGGTGCTCACAGGTATCGGCGTGGTAGCGACCAAATGGGCGATCGAGAGGCCGATGATCTTCAAGGGCTCGGTCGAGCAGGCGCATGGAAGGAAGGGGACGTTCGTACCGGGGTTCCGCGCAAAGATCGGTGACGCCGTGCGGGTGTCGTGTTCCGCGTACCCGTTTTTCGAAAGGCAAACACTCATGCTGTCCACGGGGGATTGCGTGGAGCTGGCGGATGGCGGCTACTGCGCGAACAATCCATCGCTGTATGCGCTCGCAGATGCGGTCGGCGCGCTGAAGAAACCTCAAAACGACATCCGTCTGGTGTCGGTCGGCGTCGGCAACTATCCCGATCCGAAGCCAGGCTGGAAGATGCGGTTGGCCAAGAAGTATCTGCTCAGCATGCAGCTACTGCAAAAGACGATGGAAGTGAACGCGCAATCGATGGATACCCTGCGACAGGTGCTATTCAAAGACGTCCCTACTGTGCGGATAAACGATAGCTTTACGCAGCCCGAGATGGCAACCGACTTCATGGAGTACGATCTGAAGAAGCTCGATTTGCTTTAGGCGTCCGGCAGGAATTAGTTTCCCTACCGTTTCCTCATTACTGGCTTGATCGTGATGTCGTAGTCCGGCAGCGTTTTCGATCGATCGAGTCGCGCCTCGTGAATCCTCATCTCCTTGGCCGGGACGCGAACCCCG
>DAIDHB010000521.1 GCA_027452145.1 Planctomycetales bacterium | reverse complement strand
GGCGAGCTGGTCTCCAACGCCATGAACTTCTACACCCAGGAGATCATGTTCGTCCGCCTCAAGCAGTACCGCTTCCTGCTCACGATGCAGGACGTCACCCGGGCCTCGATCCCCTTCCCCGACAACCAGTTCATCGAGTATCCCGAGGCCGACTGGTGGCGGTACATCTCCGAGAAGCGGATCAAGCGCTGGGGCAAGGCCGTCGACCTCTTCGAACGCGACCCCCGCACCCGCCAGATCCTCGAGAAGCTCGATGAACCCATCAGCATGTCCTTCGCGGCGGAGACCCCGCTCGACGACGTGCTCAAGTACATCAAGCAGGCCACGACCACCCCGACCTTCTCCGGCATCCCCATCTACGTCGATCCCATCGGCCTCCAGGAGGCCGAGCGCTCGCTCAACTCGACCGTCCAGATCGACCTCGAGGGCGTGCCCCTCAAGACCACCCTCCGCCTGATGCTCAAGCAGCTCGGCCTGGCGTACACCGTCAAGGACGGCTTCCTGATGATCACCTCCGCCGACTCGGAAGACCAGCAGACCGAGATCCGCGTCTACCCCGTGGCCGACCTCGCCATCATCCCCATGTCCCTCATGATGGGCGGTGGCGGCGGCGGCGGCATGGGTATGATGGGCGGCATGGGCGGCATGGGCGGTGGCATGGGCGGTGGCATGGGCGGTGGTATGGGCGGCATGGGCGGTGGTATGGGCGGCGGCATGATGGGCGGCGGCATGGGGATGATGTCCATGCCGGCCGTCGATCCGCAGGACCCGTCGCGGTCCGACGACGCCTATCTGCAAAAAAAAAGCAACTAGAGGACGCCCTGCTCGGCGGTCCGACCGTCCGTAGCCGTTCCTCCGCAACCGCAAACCCTGGGGGCCAGTCCGGCGCGATGCCGGCTGGCCCCTCGTCGTTGGGGAGCAAGAGCTACTACGACGGGCCGAGCGTCAAGCCCCGGTCGTCCAACTCGACGTCCGAGGTCTCGCCGCTCTTCCGGCCGGGCGGGCCGAAGCGGGGTGACTCGCCCCTGGACCGGCTGATCCCGATCGAGGGCCCCGCGCGGAAGAGCACGTCGGCGGTCGTCCACACCGACCCGTTCACCTTCTGGTCGAACTACTACAAGACGCACAACGAGACGGCCGGCCAGTTGCACGAGACGGTCCGGCTGCTGGGCGCGAATCAGCGGATGCGCGACGTCCAGGCGGCGATCGTCGGATACCTCACGCACCGCGGTAAGAATGCCGAGGCGTGGATGTACCGGGCCCTGGCGATGGCGATCCACATGAATCACGGATCGCCCGCCGATGAGTCGGCCGCGCTCAACTACGCCGCCGACCTGGCGCAGCGGACCCACAACCCGAACGACCTGGTGAGCGTGGCCGATACGATGGCCATCATGAACCACGTCGAGCGGCAGGGCGCGCTGCTCGACGAGGCTGCCATCCGGGTGCCGCACCTCAGCCAGCCGCTGAAGATGTCCGTGAACCTGGCCCAGAAGACGAAGGACCCCCTTCGCATGGGGGACGCGGTCGAGGGGCTGCTGGCCCTGGGCTGGCCCGGCGAGGACGATTACATCCGCGCCGAATGCCGTCGCCAGGTCGAGACCATGGCCAAGGCCCTGCGAGAGGAGGGACGCAGCCAGGACGCCGCGACCCTCGAGGGCCGGCTGGCCGAGGCGCTGCCTCGCGACGTCTACATCCGGCTCACCTGGGACGGCTACGCCGATTTCGACCTCGCGGTGGACGAGCCCCTCGGCGTGACGGCCAGCTACGACCTGCCCCGGACGGTTTTCGGCGGCTCGGTGCTGAAAAACGGGTTCGGCAAGCACCCGGACGAGGTCTACGTCTGCCCCCGGGGCTTCGACGGCGATTACACGGTCCACATCCGTACGATCTGGGCCGATCCGGCCCAGCCGGTCGTCCACCTCAAGCTCGAGACGATCGCCCACGAGGGCACGCCGCAGGAGAAGCGGGAGGTCTACAACCTCTCGCCCGACCAGATCGGCCGGACCTTCGTGGTCCACCTCACGGGCGGCCGGCGGAAGAGCGTGCTGCCCTACATCGACCCGAGGGCCGGACGGATCGACTACCAGGCGATTGGACCGCCGGTGTCGAAGCGCGCGAGGTCGGCCCGCAATCGGGCCCGCGCGAATGCGCCGGCCGACCCGAAGACCCGCGCGACCCTGAAGGACGGGGCCGCGCCGAAGTCCTGATCGACCGGCGGCGCGCGTCTGCAGCCATTGCGAGCGGCAGCGTGCAATCGTTATATTCACCAGGGCAACGGATCGCCCGGCCGAGGGAGCACCCGGGCTCGGGTGATCCGTTGCCCGCCGCCCTCCAGTCACTGGCAAGCGGATCGTCAGCGGTCGGCGCGACCGGCGGTGGATGGCCGCGGCGGCGGGGTCGGTGGTTGGCCGTCCGCAGCCCTCGCCACTCTCGCGAGGCCGATGCCTGGCCTGCGACACGCCCCAGCCTGGCGAGCAGCGATCGCATCTGGGGATGGAGCACCCACGATGATTCACCTCCGTCGAGAATCGCGGGCCCCCGTCACGGTGATCCTCGCCGCGGTTGCCATCGCGGCCGCCGGGATCGGAGGCTTGCCGTCCCGCGCGGCCGCCCAGGACGCGGCGGCGCTGTCCGCGAGCTTTCGCCGGGCGGCGGCCGGGGCGAAAGGGGCGCTGGTGACAATCCGCGTCCCGGAGGGGCTGACCTCCACGCCGCCCTTGCCGCCGAGACCCGGTCCCGGCTGGCCGATGCCGCGCCCGGGGCCCCTGCCGTCGGTCGTTCGCGCGCCCGAGGATGACGGCCCCGTCTCGTGGACCGGAGTCGTGATCGACGCCGAGCGAGGGCACGTGCTCACGACGGATCGGCCGACCCGCGGGGCGATCCAGCTCGTGGTCACGTTCCCCGACGGGGCCGAGCGGCCCACCACCGAGGTGCGCCGGGACGATCGGAGCGACCTCGCCTTGCTGGTGGTCGACATGAAGGGGCTGCGCCCCCATCAGGCGGCCTGGGGCGATCCCGCGAAGCTGGAGCCGGGCGACTGGCTGGTCGCCATGGGCCAGCCCGGACCGGGGGCGCCCTCGCTGTCGGCCGGGGTATTCAGCGCCCGGCGCGAGGCCAGGGGCGAGTTCCTGCTCGAGACCGACGCCGCGATCCCGCGGGTTGGCGCCGGCGGGGTGCTGGTCAACCTGGCCGGCGAGGTCGTCGGGATCGGCAAGCTGGGCGGCCGTCGGGCCGACGGGTTCGAGGGGATGAGCCATGCGATCCCCGCCGACCGGGCGCGCCGGATCGCCGCCGACCTGGCGCGGTTCGGGCGGGTCCGGCGCGGCCACCTGGGCGTCTACATCGACGCGAGCGGACCGCTCGCGCCGCCGTCGGAGGACGGTACGCCCGGCGTGCACGTGTCGGCCGTCCAGCGCGATTCGCCGGCCGCCCAGGCGGGGCTCCGGCGCGGCGACCTCATCATCGCGGCGGGCGGCCGTCCGGTGAACGGCGTGGCCGCACTCCAGGAGGCCGTCGAGCGGACGCCGATCGGCGACGAGCTGAAGCTGACCGTCCGCCGCGACGGCGAAACCCTGGAGATCCCGACGCGACCACGACCCGAGCCGGCTTCCGCCGAAGGTGGACCGCCGCCCCGTCGCGAGACCCTCGGCCCCCGAGATACCGGCCGCGGTACGGACTCGCGCGTCCCACCCGCGCCGGCCCCGAATCGGCCCGGCCCGGCGCGTCGGCCGGGGGACGGCAACGGCGACGCCAGGGCCCCCGCCGAACCCCCTCCCGACCCGAAGCCCGTCCGACCCCCGGGCGATTCTCCCCCGCCCCTGGACGTGCCGGAGCTATCCCCGCCGCCGGACAACCCGACACGCTGAACCGAATGAAGAAGTGTACATTTGCCGATCCTATGGGATCGCGGCGAGAGCCAGCGTGAGTCAGTGAGAGAGACGCTCATGGAGAGTCCGGGCCCGAAGACGTGATTGATCCGCAACCCGGCCCGGGGAATCGACACAGGGATGGTGAAGCCTCATGAAACGCCGCATCCTCGCCGTGGACGACCAGGAGTTCAACCGCAACCATCTTCGCATGATCCTCGAGGCCGATGGCTACGAGATCGAGACCGTCGCCGACGGCCGGTCGGCCTGGGACGAGCTTCGCACGCGGAAGTATCACCTGGTCATCACCGACCTCCGAATGCCCGAGCTGAGCGGGCTGGACCTGCTGGCCAGGGTCCGCGACGAGCGGCTGCCGGTGGGGATCATCGTGCTGACGGCGTTCGGCGACCCGACCGAGGCGCTGCGCGCCATGAAGGCCGGCGCCGATGATTTCGTCACCAAGCCGTACGACCCCGAGCGGCTGCGGTTCCTGGTCAAGCGGATCCTCGAGCGCCGCGAATTGATCGACGAGCTGGAGCAGCTCCGCAAGCATGCGACGGACAGCTACCATTTCCACACGATGGTCTCGCGCAGCCCGAAGATGCGCAAGGTCTTCGACCTGATCGAGCAGGTCGGCCCGATCGGCTCGACCGTGCTGATCCAGGGCGAGACGGGCACCGGCAAGGAGCTGGTCGCGCGGGCCGTTCACGCCGCCGACACCCGCCGCAACGGGCCGTTCGTGGCGCTCAACTGCGCCGTGCTGAACGACGCGCTGCTCGAAAGCGAGCTGTTCGGCCACGAGAAGGGGGCGTTCACCGGCGCCGAGCGGCGGAAGATCGGCCGGTTCGAGCTGGCCAACGGCGGGACGCTCCTGCTGGACGAGGCCGGCGACATCCCCCCTTCCCTGCAATCCAAGCTGCTTCGCGTGCTCCAGACGGGGCAGTTCGAGCGGGTCGGCGGCACCGAGACGGTCCAGGTGGACGTCCGGATCATCGCCGCCAGCCACAAGATCCTCGAGGACGAGATGAAGGCCGGCCGCTTCCGGCCCGACCTGTACTACCGGCTCAACGTGATCCGCATCGACCTGCCGCCCCTGCGCCAGCGATCCGAGGACATCCCGCTCCTGGCGATGCACTTCCTCCAGCAGCACCGCTCGGAGGGGCTGACGAATGTGACCGAGATCGCCACCGACGCGATGCAGGCCCTGCTCCGGCATACCTGGCCGGGGAACGTCCGCGAGCTGGAGAACGCCATCAAGGCCGGCGTCGCCCTGGCCGAGCGCTCGATCCTCCGCCGCGAGGACCTGCCCGAGTCCGTCGCGCCCCGCCTCGCGACACCCCACCGCGACAACGCGCTGATCGACATCGATCGCCCCCTGCCCGAGCTGACCGACGAGTTGATCGGCCAGGTTGAGCGCGAATACTTCACCCGGCTGCTCTCGCAGTATCGGGGCAACGTCGCCCAGTGCGCCCGCCACTCCGGCCTCTCGCGGCGCAGCGTCACCCAGAAGCTCCAGAAATATGCACTCGAGCGCACCGCCTTCAAGTCGCCCCGCCGCACAACCCGCCGGCCGGTGCTCGAACCCGTCGAGACTCCGGTAGCGGATTGATCCGGACGATTGCGGAAGGCTGAAGACGCGGAGAACCCTGGAAGTCAGAAGATGAAGAGAACCACGAAAAACACGAAATCACACGAAAACGAATCAAGCGATGGAGCTTTTCTCAGATTTCGCGATTTTCGCGGTTACTCCGGACCATCAATCCCAGCGGCGTTCGCGGTTCAGGGCAGCGGGATGTCCTTGAACTCGAACTCCAGCGGGATCGTGATGACCTTGCTGGGCGTCTCGTAGACGAGCTGGTAGTCGGCTGGCTTGCCGGGGGCGTCGACGAAGAGATACTCGAAGCCGAGCTTGCCGCCGTCGGAGCCGGTGTTGTTGAAGCCGCCGTTCTGCTCGAATCGCGAGCCGTCGGCGCGCTGGAGCCAGATCCGGTTGTTGAACAGGCCCTGGCGGTAGCTCTCGAACGCGGGCCCCTCGCCGGGGTACACGAGCTCGACGTGGACCTTCCAGGCCTGCTCGTCGACCTCGGTGTCCTGGAGCGTGACGGAGACATCCCCCTGCTGCTGCTTGACGTTCTCCTGCGCCAGGCTCGGGAAACGAAAGACCTTGATGCCGGCGGGGATGGTCAGCTCGGCCTTCACCTTGAGACTCTTGATCTTCGTGGCCGAGCGGTCGGGGGCCTTGAGGTTGATATTCATCTCGGCCATCGGGTTCTCGGGTCGGATGACGACCTCCTCCGACTCGCCGCCCATCTCGGGCTTGATGTCGCGGCCCTTGTCGTCGACGACCTTGAGGCTGTCGGACTTGAGCTTCAGCAGCATCGGGCGGAGCCGCGGCTCCCAGGCGGCCTCGAGCTGGATCGAGGCGACCGCGCCGTCCGACGGGAAGCTCCGGCTAAGCCCGATCTGCTTCATCTCGATGCGGAACGGCCCGGTGAACTCGACCGGCGCGCTCTTCTCGCCCGGCATGGCCGGCTTGATGCCGATCGAGCCGTCCCCGGAGGCGAACTCCAGGCCCACCTCGGCCTTGCGGGCAATCTCGGTGAGCGCCTCGAAGAAGGGCCTGTCGCGCAGATCCAGGTCGAGCGCGGGATTGGTGACGTCGGCGCCGAGCTGCTCGCGCATGTCGGAGAGCAGGTTGCCGGTCTGCTTCTGGATCTGCTGGAGGGCCTCGCTGAGGCGAATCCCCTTGCCCTGGATCGTGACCTTGCTGGCGCCGGGGTTGATGTCGTCCTGGGCCTTGCGCAGGGCCACGCGGACCTTCTCGAGCCGGTCCTTCTTCTCGCCGGCCGGCAGGGTGGCCGCGTCGGGCAGGAGCGGCAGGACCTTCGGCCCGAGCTTCGAAAGCGCGGCCGCGGCGGCATCCCGGGCCTCGGATTTCTCGGATCCCAGCCGGTCGACGAGCTGGTTCACCCGGTCCCGCAGCGCCGCATCCGACGCCTCGGCCTGGGCCAGCGCCCTCGAGCCCTCGCCGGAGGCCAGGCAGCCGATTGCCGCCATGCTCAGGCAGGCCATCCACCAGATTCGGCCATGTCGTGCTGATCCGCGTCGCATAGCGCTGTCCCTGTTTACGGTGTGCCGATCGATCGGGTCCGGTCCAGCCCGGTTCGGTGCCGACTGCCGTCGTCTCAACCCACGAGCCAGCGTCCGTCTTCCATCACGAGGCGGTCGTCGGCGAGGATCCGGCCGTTCGACCGGGTGTCGACGATCAGGTCCCAGTGCAGGGCCGAGCTGTTCGTACCGCCGGTCTCCGGGTAGCTCTGGCCCAGCGCCAGGTGCACTGTCCCGCCGATCTTCTCGTCGTAGAGGATGCTGCCGGTAAATCGATCGATGCCGTAGTTCAGTCCGATGCCCAGCTCGCCGAGGCGCCGGGCTCCGTCGTCGAGCTCGAGCATCGCCTTCAAATACTCCTCGCCCTCATCCGCCCGCGCCGCGACGACCGCGCCGCCCCTGAGCTCGAGCTCGATGCCGACCAGGCGTCGGCCGTCGCGGCAGACGGGGAACCCGCACCGCAGCCGGCCGCTGGCCGAGTCCTCGATCGGGCCGGTGAAGATCTCGCCCGAGGGCATGTTGCGCCGGCCGTCGGAGTTGATCCACGTGCGGCCGGCGACCGAGAGGCTCAGGTCGGTCCCCTCGCCCTGGATGCGCAGATTACGGACTCCCGTCATGTAGTCGACCAGCCCCGCCTGGCGGCGGCCCAGCTCGACCCAGGCCGCGGTCGGGTCAGGCCGGTCGAGGAACATCGCGGCGACGACGAATGCCTCGTAGTCCTCGAGTGGCATCCCGGCGGCCTCGGCCGAATGCTGCGTGGGGAACTGGGTCAGGACCCAGCGCTTCTGCCTGGCGGCGCGGCGGACCGGATCCCGCGACCGTTCGTAGATCGCCTGGCGCTTCGGATCCACCCGGCTCATCGCGGCGGGATCGCCCTCGCAGGCGATCCGGATCCGCCCGTCGGCCTCCTGCGCCTCGGCCATCGTGCAGGCCGGCAGGTGCGCGAGCTGCTCGTCGCCGGCGTGCTCAAGGAAGAACTCCATCAACCCGGGGATCTCCATCCGCACCAGCGGGTTCGCCCCGCGCAGGATCACCCCGCGCGCCGTGGCGTCCGCCAGCGCGGCGGCCTCGAGCGACGATCCGATCGCGATCGTCTCGCCCCGCTCCACCCGCAGGCAGTAGTTCACGAGCAGGTCTGCCCACCGAGCGATGACATCCTGACCCAGCAAGTCTTCACCTCGTTCGCCGTCGAAAGACAACTGTCGGAGCCGCCACGAGTCAGATTAACCCAACTCGGTCCCGGCTGCAACGGCCGACGCCGGCGGCGGGGATCGCGATCGGAGCCGATCCGGCGACCCCGAACGGGGCATGCCGGCACCGCGGGCGATCGGCCCCGACCGGACCGGATTGCGTTCCCCAACCGGACCCGCCGGACAGTCGCGGACCCGACTCGCTCCCGAAGTCGTCTTGCATCCAGGGCAAGGAGTCGGGGATCGTCGGCCGGTGCCGCCTCCGACCGGGGCGAAATCCAGTGCAGGAGGCGGCTCCGTCCGCCGCCCTTCGGCCGACCACGGCCTGACGCCGATCACCGGTCGCCGAGGTAGGTCAGGCTCTCAGCATCACTCCGGCCGAACCGGGTCGGAACCGATCGGGCCGGGACCGATCGGGCCCGTCATCGCAAGGGACGGTCCGACCACCGTCGGTTCGGCCCCAGAACCTCTGCCGCGTCCAGCCCGGTCCATCCTCGGTGGACACCGGCCCCCCTCGGCGGCGATCACGATCATCGGCCAGGCCGTTGCGGCCTGGCAAGGCCCGCCGGTCGTGATGAGCTAAATCCCAGAAAAATAAAAGAATGAAAATAAACTGACACAACGACATCGAACGCGACATCCTCGCCGAGGTGCTTGACGGGCACTTCGCGTCGGTCGATGACGCCATGGCCGAAGCCTGGCGGTCATTCCGGCGGCACCAGCAGCCACCGTCGCCCGTTTCCGCTCAAGGCCTGATCGGGGCTTTGAGGCCACCCAGGATCAACACCCAGTTCGACTCGGGTCCTTGCCCACATCATGAAGCCCAGCCAGACGAGAACTTGAAAGCTGTTCCTGGTTGGCCGCCGACTCCCATCCCGCCGGCGGTGGTCGGTCGATGCGACCAGGAAGAGGAACCACGGAAAACACGGAATCCCACAGAAGAAGACAACGCAGACCATCCGAATCCCTCGGCGGGAAATGTTCGCGGCGAAGCACCGTAGGGATTCTTCGTATGATTTCGTGTTTTCCGTGGTTCTCCTGAAGGCCATCCAGAATCAACACCCGAACGTTGGAAGCTGTTCCTGGATGGCCCCAAGAGAACGGGATTCCTCGCGGCGAAGAGAAGACCGATAAGAATTCGCAAAACTCCAGGATGCTGTATATTGACAACTGTCACATTTCCGTTTACTTTGCAGTCATGGCCGCGTTCTCAGGGTGGGAAGGTGGCCTCGGTCGAGATGGCCCCGCCGTGCATATCCTCGCACGGACGGGGTTTTTTCGTGCGCCGTCGGTTCGACGATTGGCAAGCACATCTGTTCCGCACACGGACTTCAGGGAGCGCAGCGATGAACACGACCGTACTTCCCGAGGCTCCACCGAGAAGAATGATCCGCCACGACCTGGAGGCCATCCGCGGGAAGTGGATCTGGCTGGTGGCCCTGGGTATCGCGCTGATCGTGCTCGGGACGATCATGCTTGGCTTCCCGGTGATCTCCACGATCGCGACCGTGACCGTGCTCGGGGCCTTGATCCTGGTTGGGGGAGTTGCCGAGGCCGTCGGCGCCTTCTGGTGTCGCGAGTGGAGCGGGTTCTTCCTCGCCATGCTTTCGGGCACCCTGGGCATCGTAATCGGCCTCATGTTGCTCGGAAACCCGATCCAGGGTGGACTGGCCCTGACGATCCTGCTGGCGAGCTTGCTTCTCGTGGGGGGCATCTTCCGGACCGTCGCGGCGCTCGCTCACCGCTTCGAAGGGTGGGGCTGGCTGCTCCTGAGCGGCGTGATCGACGTGATGCTCGGCGTCATGATCTGGCGAGAGCTACCGATCTCGGGGCTAACGATCATCGGCCTGCTCGTCGGCATCAGCACCCTGTTCCGGGGGGTGTCGTGGGTCATGCTCGGATTCGCGTTGAGGAGGCTCCTCAAACCGGTCGTATAACGCGTCATCGATTAATCCGAAAGACTGACCACCAGCAGGGAGGATCTGGCCCATACCGGGCATTGGCGGCCCATTCTGCAGAGCTCTGTGACGATTGCGGCTACGACGGTGGCATCGCCCCCATACATCGTCCGTGAGTTTCAAGGACACCGCCACGTGTCCCCATCGCGAGGCCTCCCATGCTCTGGCTTGTGCACTTGACGATCCTCCTCGGGGCCCACGCCCAGGATCTTCGCGATTTATCCGAGCAATTCGCGCCACCGGGCTGGCGAGGCAATCCCTGGGGCCCGGCGGCGGCCCGCGCGCGGGCCGACGGCCGACTACCCTCGATCGTGATGACACCCGCGATGTCGCAGTGGGATCAGTGGGGGCGGGCGGTGCTCCATGACGGCGACATCGTCTTTCGGATGGGCGACGCGAGGATTCTGGACGGCGTTTTCCCGTTCAGCCGGTTCCTCTCGAGCGCGAGCGGCAGCCGGTTTTCCCACACGGGGATCGTCGCCATCGAGGACGGCTCGCCGGTCGTCTACGACTGCACCAAGGCGGGCGTCGGACGGGTACCATTCGCCGTCTGGATCCTCGACAACGTCGGGGCGTTCGGCGTGAAGCGGCTCAATCCCGAGCGGCGCCGGGCGATTCCCGGAGTGCTCGCCTACTGCCGGAAGGTTTTCGCGGAGCAACCGCCGTTCGACTACAGCTTCGACCTGGACGACTCCGCGCTCTACTGCCTTGAAATGACGGAGAAGGCATTCCGCTCTGAGGGGCTGGCCCTGTCGGAGCCGGTCCGGCTCGGCGATATGGAGAACGCCAACCGATACCCCATCTGCATCTCGCTGTTCGTGTCGCTCTCGCCGTACGTCCTGAAGAAACCCATCACGCTGGAGCAAGCGGTCTACCTGCCCGGCGATGGGCGACACGGCGTCTGGGCGTCGCCGCTCCTGGAGGCCGTCTATTCGCCCCCGGACAGTCGCCCCGACGAGGACATCCCTGGCCAGGACGGCCGACTCAGCCTGAGCGGAGATCTCGCGGTTGTCGCGGGCATCGTAAACGAATTCCGGATGAGCGACAGACTGCGATCGCAACGGGAGAATCAGTTCGGCCTCGGTTCACCCACATCCGGGGACGGGGTCGTCTCCGCCTCGCTCAGGACGGCCTCGACCAGCTACCCCCGCGGCATCGGGGTCCTGGGGGACAGCTACTCCGACGAGTACCAGTTCTCCTCGTCTGATCGTCGGACGGCCAGGAACTGGATCGAGATCCTGTCCCTGACTCGAGGCCTCGATTTCGGCCGCTTCAACCCGACCGGTTGGGGCAGGCCGCGCGGTCGAGGTTTCGAGTACAACTGGGCCCGCTCGGACGCGACCTCCGGAGACCTGATCGCCAGCGGCCAGCATACAGGGCTGGCTGCGCAGGTCGCCCGCGGAGACGTGCGCATGGTCTTCGTCCTGATCGGTGGCAACGACTTCATCAACGCGATGCACGCGCCGGAACCAGAGGCCGCACTCCGGGCGGCCTTACCGCGGGCCCTGGCCAACTACCTGATCGTGGTCCAGTCCATCCGGGCTGCCAATCCCGACGTCCGGCTCGTTCTCGCGACGGTCCCCGACATTCGCCTCCTGCCGGAGTTCGACGAGGCGCTCCGAAAGGGCCGCCTCCCGTTCCGCCTGGCCGACGCCTGCACTGCCGCCATGAAAACTTACAACGCGCAGATTCGGGCCATGAGTATCGGCGACCGGAGGATCACGCTGCTCGACCTGGCTCTGGTCGCGGAGATAGCCAACCTGGTGAGGCGCGACCACGCCATCGTGGCCAGAAAGAGGCTGGATCGCTACCACCCCGGCAACTCCCCGGATCGCTTCTTCCTGGCCGATGGCCGGCACCCCGGGACCCTGGCACAGGCCCAACTGGCCCGGCTGTTTATCCTCGGAGTCAATGCCCGATTCGGCGCCGGGATCGAGCCGCTGAGCGACGCAGAGATCCAGGGTCTTCTCGACGCGTCGGTGGCGGGGCGACCCGGCTCGCCGCCTTCAAGGTCTGGAGTGCGTGAGGCTCTCGGTGATCCAGCCGAGCCCGATCAGGCGGGTCGCCTCGGGCTCGGCCTCGGTGCGGCGAGCCTCGCTCAATGACCGCGGCGTTTCGCGTGGTGTAGTCGGCAACGACCCAGATGGATCCTGTTAGCGACAACTAACACATTTCCAAGGAGACATTGCCTTAATCAACTGATCAATCACAGATATCCAGAGCTGGGCGCGCCGACTTGACGCGCAAGAGGCAGAGTCGACGTCGAGTTCCATCGCGAACGCGACTTCTCATCTCGAACGTACCGAGTCAAGGGAGAACTGACCATGAAGTGCAACCTGAGCGGGAGTTTGTTGATCGCGTCGATGCTGGTCGTCACGTGGGCGACGACCTCGGAGGCTTGCCACCGCCACCGGCGTCGGGCCTGTGCGCCCGTGACGTACTATTCCGCGGGGTATAACTGCGGGGGGTATGGCTCCCCGGGCACCGCGGGCTACTACGGCGGCGGGGGCAGCTACGGCATGGCTGGCGGGGGTTACTCGGACGGCGGGTATGCCGGCGGCACGGCCGGCTACCCCGGCGGGTACGGGTACGTCCAGCCCGAGTACGGGTACGTCCAGCCCGGGAACGAGTACGTCCAGCCTGGGTACGGGTACGGCCAGGCCGGGTACGGGTACGGCCGGCCCTACAACCCGGGCGGCATCGGCGGCCCCGCGTCCGGGCTTGGGGTGCGGCCCGGCCTGGGGGTCGGCGGCTTGGGCCGGGGGCGCTGACCGTCCACACGTTCTCCGATAGCCCAGCGGGGGCGCGCCGGGCTCGTGCTTTGTATCCTTCGGCGGCGGTGCCGGCGGTGGTCCGACATGGGTCCGCTGCCGGTTACCGCGCGGCCGGAGGCAGGGAGATTCCCGCGTCGACCGATGCGGCGGTCGTCGCTCCAGCGACGACGTGACTCGCCGGGTGGATCCACCCAGGGCCGCGGCACTGCCGGTCGGGCCTCGGGCGGCGAATCCACCCGATCCCACGGGCGCCAGTGCCGACCGGGCCGGATCGAACCGGCCCGGCCGGCGTGGAAGCGACGCGAAGCCCCGGTCCGCAGGCTGCCGGGGCGGATGAGACGACCGTCGTGGAACCGGCGTCCGATCGGGAGATGGAGGCAAGGCGGCGGGCGAGTCCGTAAAACGAACGGAGTCGCCGTATCCCGTCCCCAGTAGCCCGCCTCGTGACCCGGATGCGGTCGGTCGGTCGGTCCGTCGGAATAACCGTGAATCTGGTCGGACACCCAGGGCGCCCGCGGGTCCTGTTGATCAACCTCGATCCCATCGACCACTGAGACTCAGATCGATGGGATCGAGATTCTAGATGGAGAACGAAGAGCCTTTGCGAAATCCGGATCGGTCTGAACCCCGGGATCATCCGCCGGGACGACCCGGTCCGATTTCTCCCTGGCCACCCCGACGGCCTCGATACGCTCGGCGCGACCGGGGTTGTCAGACTACGGTCCAGCCGGTGCCACCAGGACGAATCTTGTTGTGGCCGATGCCTGCAATGCGCACCGTGCCCGAGCCGGTGCCGGTCTGGACGTTGTTGTTGCCGTTGCCGACGATCGTCACCGAATCGCCGCTGCCGTCGCCGACCGTGACATTGTCGTTGCCGTCGCCGGTGATCGACACAATATCGCCATTGCCGTCGCCGACCGTGACATTGTCGTTGCCGTCGCCCAGAAGCGTGACGACATTATTGTCGCCGTTGCCGAGGATGATGTTGTCGTTGCCCCTGGACCCGGCCGCCCCGGCCATGATCGTGTTGGTGCCGTTGCCGGCCCGGATGACATCATTGCCTGTGCCCACGGTGACGGTGTTGTCGCCGTTGCCCAGGAAAACGGTGTCGTTGCCGTTGCCGGCGGAGACGATCGCACCCAGGATCAGGTTATCGCCCAGCCGGATGTTGTCGTTACCGTTCTGCTCGTAGATATGGACGGAGGAGAAAACCTGGCTGTAGTCGGTGACAGTGTTGACGCCATTCAGGCGGGACCGGAGCTGCACACCGGTGCTGCCGGTCTTGCTGCCGCCGATGGGATTGATCGTGACCTGATCGGCGGACAAGGAGCCGTCGCTGCCGATGAACAGGGCCGTACCTTCGACGGCGATGAGCTGCACCGCCTGGTTCAGCGGGGCGCTGTCGCTGGGGACGAAGTCAGGATTCGGGAAGTCGGGTGCGTTCGGGATGCTCGGTACGTAGACCGCCTGGACGCTGTGCCCGGACCCGTTCGGGAAGCTGATCGTGGCGCTGACCGCCTGGCTGACCGCCTGCCCATCGGCATTCAAGCCGATGGGATTCAGGGGGACCGGCGATCCGACGTCGACTCCATCGACGACGAACTGCACGGCGCCGGCCGGGGCGGCTACGGTACCGCTGGTGTTGGTCACCGCGGCGGTATAGGTGATTTGCTGTCCGTAGACCGCCGGGTTGACCGAGGTCGTGATCGTCGTGGCGGTGGCGGCGGGGGTGATGGAGAAGCTCGTGATCGCGCCACCGGAGCCGTAGTTGCCCGTCGGCTGGAATGCAGCGACGGCGATATAGTTGCCGACGTCGGAGGGCGCACCGGCGAGCCGCTGGGCGGTGTTTGGGTGACTCGGGTCGTAGGTGCTCGCCAGATAGTAAGAGAACGTCGGGTTGCTCGGGGTGGCGATGTTCACGCCGTTCAGGCCGGTCGCGGTCCCGGTCGCCGCGAAGGGAAGGCCCGTGTAGATGCCACCGGCGTCCGTGATGGTCACCTTCGGCGGGATCGGTAGGATATTGATGGTCACGCTCGACGAGGCCGTCGTGTAATCGGTGGAGTCGTCGGGCGTGAAGGTGACCGCCTCGCTCTGATTGTTGCCGATGCCGAGCAGGGTGCCGTCGGTGCCAGGGGCGGTGAAAGTGAAAGCGCCGGGTATGGCCACGGGATTCCCGCCGACGGTGAACGTCGCCCTCCCGCTGAGCTGCGAGTCATTCAGTGCGGTGCCGTAGATGAGAGTGACCGGGTTGACGGTCAACGTGGGCGTGGCCTGGGCGACGTTCACGATCACGGTTCCGGAAGCCGTCGTGTAATCCGTGGTGTCGGTGGGCGTGAAGGTGACCGCCTCACTCTGCCCGCCGGTGTCCGCGTTGAGCAAGCTGCCCGCGGCGCTGGAGTAGGTGAAGGTGCCGGGTACGGTCACCGATTTCCCGTCGACGGTGAACGTTGCCGTCCCGCTGAGCTGGGAGTTATCCAGTGCGGTGCCGTAGGTGATGCCGACCGGGGCGACCGTCACCTCCGGCGTGCCCTGGGCGACGTTCACGAGCACGCTCGACGAGACCGATGCGTAGGTCGTTGTGTCGTTGGGCGTGAAGGTGACGTCTTCCTTCTGACCATCGCCCGCGTTCGGCACGGTGCCGGCGGCGCTGGTGTAGGTGAAGGTGCCGGGTACGACGGCGATCTTCCCCGGAAGGGCGAAGATCGCCGTGCCGCTGAGCTGGGAGTTGTCCAGTGCGGTGCCGTAGGTGATGCTGACCGGGTTGATGGCCACGATGGGTGTCGCATTCGTCGACACATTGACGATCACGTTCAATCCCGAGGAGATCGTCGTGTAATCCGTGGTGTCGCCGGGCGTGAAGGTGACCGCGTCGCTCTGGTTGCTGCCCCCGTAAAGCAGGGTGCCATCGGCGCTGGTGTAGGTGAAGGTGCCGGGTACGGTCACCGATTTCCCGTCGACAGTGAACGTTGCCGTGCCGCTGAGCTGGGAGTTATCCAGTGCGGTGCCGTAGGTGATGCTGACCGGGTTAACCGTCACCTCCGGCGTGGCCTGGGCGACGTTCACGAGCACGCTCGACGAGACCGACGTGTAATCGGCGGTGTCAGTGGGGAGGAATGTGATCGATTCGCTCTGGCCGTTGCCGGCGTGCAGCAGGGTGCCGGCGGCGCGGGCGTAGACGAACGTGCCGGGGACGGATGCCGTTCCGGTGAGCTGGGAGCTATCCAGTGCGGCGCCGTAGGTGATGTTGACGGTGCCGAGCTTGCTGATGGTCGGCGTGGCCCGGGCGACATTCACGATCACGGTCCCGGCAGACGGCTTGAGCGTGGTGTCGGTGGGCGTGAAGGTGACCGCGATGCTCTGGCCGTCGCCCGCGTTCAGCACCGTGCCGGCGTCGGAGGTGTAGGTGAAGGTGCCGGGGATGCTCGCGCCGTTGGTATCCGTCGCGATCCCGTGGAGCTGGGAGTTATCGAGTGCGGTCCCGTAGGTGATGTCGACCGGATCGACCGCCAGCGGCCCCGGTGCCACCTGCAAGAGCCCGTTGATCAGATAGACGGGGGTGGAGTCCGTGGCAGGCGCCGACGGGGTGACGCCGCTATCCGACGCGACGTAATTCGTCTCGGTCACGTTGTGAGTGGCCGCGGCCTGCAAGCCCTGACGACCGTTCGTGTTGATGAAGACGGGGCCGGCGATGATCAGATCGTTCGTGACGACGGGCAGGTCCGACTGCAGGACGATCGTGTTCCCCGGCGTGCCCGTCAGGACGTCGGCGAACGTGATGGTACTGACCCCCGACTGCGAATTGGCCTGCGTGATCGCGGCGCGGAGCGTCGTGCCCGTGGCGCCCGTTGCGTCGGAGTTCGTGGTGACGACAATCGGGAGGTTGTTCTCGTTGATGATCTCGTCGACGAGATTCTGGCCGGGATTATTCATGCCGACGATGCCGGTGGTGCGTGAGACCGCCACCTTGCCGAAGTACTGCTCGGCGATCGCATTCACGGAGGCGGCCAGGGCCGCCGATGTCTCCGTGCTCGTGCCGTCCTGCGTCAGATTGTTTCGGTAGAGCGTACTCGGGTTGCCGAGGTCCGTGGGGATCAGGCCGTTGTCGTTCGATCCGTTGTCATTCTCGGCATAATTCCACCGCGTATTCGGGTCGGATACCGAGTGCGAATCCTGGACCACCTGGCTTGGCTGCCAGCCGATCGTCAGTCCGGTCGCCGGGTCGGCGGGGGGAGTCCAGCTCTGATCGGGGATGATGACGATCTTCCCGCGGACCTGGCCGAGGGTGGGCGTGGCGGTCGGGTTCGACGAGGAGTAGATGAAATCGCGGTAGGTGGTGCCCGGCACCGCCGTGTCGGCCGAGTTCAGCAGCGTGTTGAGGTCGGCATTGAACCCGTTCGGGCTGTTGATCGGCGCCGCCTCGTTGGCGCTCAGGTCGACGATGACGGTCTCCGAAGGGTGCGCCTGGAGGAACGACGTCATGTCGTTGAGCGCGCCCTGCAGGGTGACCCCGGTGAAATCCTGGCCGGCGTTGAGGTTGATGGTGTCGTTGACCAGCGCCCCCCGGAGGTCCAGCGAGCGGATTCCGGCACCGAGCTGGTCGGCGATGCCCAGCGTCTGCGTTTGCAGTGAGGCCTGGGTGGTCTGGATCGACGTGACCCCCGCCAGGAACGCGACATCCGCGGCGAGCGCCAGCGCATTCAGGTGAGTTGCGGCGTTGTTCGCGGTGTTGGCCGTACTGTCCGCGGCATCCGCCGCCTCATTCGCGGCCGTCGCGGTGTCGCATGCGGTGACCGCGGCGGCATCGGCGGTCGCCGCGGCGGTGTCGGCGGTGACCGCGGTGGCATCGGCGGTCGTCGCGGTGGCATCGGCGGCGACCGCGGCGGCGTCGGCGGTGACCGCGGCGGCGCCGCTGAGCCCGGCGAGCAGGATCCAGAGACGTTCCGTCATCGCCGGCCGTGATCGATCGAGGGGTGCATCGGAGCCTCCGCAAGGGTGACGCGGCGGCTGC
>DAIDHB010000520.1 GCA_027452145.1 Planctomycetales bacterium | reverse complement strand
CGGGCGCATGCTCGACGATCCGAAGGCGCGCCGCTTCGTCGAGGCGTTCACCGACTACTGGCTCGACCTGCGGAAGATCGACGACACGTCGCCGTCCACCACGATCTACAACGACTACGAGCTCGACGACCCGCTGAAGCTGGCCGCGGTGGAGGAGACGAGGCTCTTCTTCGCCGAGCTCCTGCGCGCCGACCTGCCGGCGCGGAACATCATCGATTCGGACTTCGCGTTCCTGAACGAGCGATTGGCCGAGCACTACGGGATCGGCGGCGTCTCGGGCGTCCGGTTCCGCAAGGTGAAGCTGCCGGCGGGCAGCCTCCGCGGCGGGGTCATGACGCAGGCCAGCGTGCTGAAGGTGACGGCCAACGGCACGACGACCTCGCCCGTCCTGCGCGGGCACTGGATCACCGAGCGGATCCTGGGAATCGAGACACCGCCTCCCCCGCCGTCGGTCAAGGCCGTCGAGCCCGATATCCGCGGCGCGGTGACGATACGCCAGCAGTTGGAGAAGCACCGCGCCGACGCGAGCTGCGCCTCCTGCCACAGCAAGATGGACCCGCCGGGCTTCGCGCTGGAGAGCTTCGATGTGATGGGCGGCCTTCGCGAGCGCTACCGCGCGGTCTCCGAGAAGGTTCCCCCGGTCCGGGGCTTTGGCCTGAATGGCCAGGCGTTCGCGTTCCATTATGCCCTGCCGGTCGATTCGGCCGGCGCCTTGCCCGACGGCCGTTCGTTCCGCGACGTGCGTGAGCTGAAGAGGCTGCTGGCCCGCGAGGAACGGCCGGTCGCGCGCAACCTGGCCCGGCAGTTGTCGATCTTCGCCACCGGTGCGCCGGTGCGGTTCTCCGATCGCGAGGAGATCGAGAAGATCCTCGATGCCGCGAAGGCGAGCGATTACGGCGTACGCAGCATCGTCCACGCGATCGTCCAGAGCGATCTCTTCCGGAACAAGTAGGGAGGACCGGCGATGAACCCGCGAACCGGCTCGAGTTCCACGGCTCCCTTTGCATCCCGGCGGCGGCCGATCTCGCGACGGCGATTCCTCCGCGGCTCGGCGGTGGCGATGGCGCTGCCGTGGCTGGAATCGATGAGCGCCCCTTTCGCGCGGTCGGCCGACGGCCAGGTGCCGCGGCGGATGTTTTGCATCTGCAATAACCTCGGAGTGTTGCAGCAGCCGTTCTTCCCCAAGGAGTCGGGCCGCGGCTACACTCCCTCGCCGTACCTGAGATTCCTCGACGAGCACCGCGGCGACTTCACCGTGTTCAGCGGCGTGTCGCATCCGTTCGTCGACGGCGGTCATCCGTCGGACATCAGCTTCCTGACCGCGGCGCCGCACCCGGCCAGCAGCTCGTTCCGGAACTCGATCTCGCTCGACCAGCTCGTGGCCGAACGGATCGGGATGGCGACGCGGTTCCCGTCGCTCACCCTGGCGGTCAACGGCGGCCGCAGCCTGTCGTGGACCCGCTCGGGCGTTGCGATCCCGCCGGAGGGCCGGGCGTCCGGTGTGTTCCAGCAACTGTTTCTCCAGGGGACGCCCGCCGAGGTCGAGCGCCAGGTCCGCGAGCTCGACACGGGTCGGAGCATCCTGGACGTGGTCTCCGAGCAGGCCCGGGAACTTCAGCGGAACGTCGGCGCCCGCGACCGCTCCCGCCTCGACCAGTATTATTCCGGAGTCCGCGACCTGGAACACCGGCTCCAGGAGTCGCGCGGCTGGGCGCATCGGCCGAAGCCCAGGGTCAAGGCCAGCCCGCCGACCGACCCGACCAGCCCGGCGCAGTACCTGGCCCGGGTGGAGGTCATGTATGACCTGGCTCGCCTGGCCTTCGAGACCGATTCGACCCGCGCGATCACGCTGATGCTCAACAGCGTCGGCACGCCGGTCGTTCAGATCGCCGGCGCGACGATCACCGACAGCTATCACAACCTGTCGCATCACGGGA
>DAIDHB010000519.1 GCA_027452145.1 Planctomycetales bacterium | reverse complement strand
GCGATCGCCGGGCGGGAAGGACGACCAGTCCCCGCTTGCCAACCGCCGCTCTCGCTCATCCAGTGCCGACTTGTCGAGGCCCGCGACCGCGAGCAGCATTTCGCAGTGCCCCATTCAGTAGAAGCAATGGATCGTGCGGGTGACGATCCAGAACAGGCTCTCCTCAAACACCCGATCCTGCTTCGCCTCCTGGCCGAAGGTGCGAGTGCACGCCGACCACGCAGCCGCCAGCTCGGGCTGGTAGCCCATCGTCACCAGGCTCCAGCGGATGCGGACCGGCTTCGGCGGTCTGGGATAGTCCGCCGGCATCGCGCGGAGGACTTCCTCCCACGACGGGACGCGGATCCGGCTGGACCGCGCCATCTGCCCCTCGAGGCGCCCCTTCAGGTCGCCGAACTCCATCGACAGCCAGGACGGATCGTCGATCCGCTCGGGCTCCTCGGGCACCGGCCGATCCTCGGGACGCTGACGCTGCGGGACCGGCGGCGGCCCGGCCTTCGGGTCGAACCGGATCTCCGGCGGCAGCATCGGGCCGCCCGGCTCGACCGGGACCCCCAGCGCCAGGAGCAGCCGGTCCTGGAAATTGGAGTAGGCCAAAAGCAGGACCATCGCCACGACCCGCGCCTCGCCGTAATCGGCGATGAGCCGCGCGACGTCGGCGTCGCTGACGCGCGCCGCGTCGACGGTCATCTGATGGGCGAAGGCCAGCGCGGCCCGCTCCGACTCGGGCCATCCGGCCCGATCTCCCCGCAGGCGATTCAACCCGGTCTCGTCCAGGCCCGCGCGCCTCAGGTCGGCCTCGGCGTAGGCCATGGCGTACTCGCAACGATTCGCCCGGGCGGCGACCCATCGCATCTTGCCCCGCAGGATCGGCCCGAGCGGGCTGCGCGTCCGCTGGATCCGGTCGAGGTCCAGCAGCGCGGCCGTCGTCCTCGGCAACGAGCGGGCCGTCGCTCGCGCCCAGGCCGGCAAGGGCAGGCCCGAGCCGCTCGTCGCCGCGGGCAGGAATCGCCAGGCCTCCTCGTCGCTGGCCACCGGCAAATGGGCCACCGGCTTTTCGGTCGGCGCAACCCGCACCAGCGGCTCGTCGCCCCGAGCTGTCGCCGAGATCAGCGTCGTCGCCACGGCCGCGGCGAGACCGACGATCCGGCTCGACCGGCCATCTCCCGCCGGCGGCGGACCGGCACGGTCTCCAGAGTAACTGGAGTTGTTCATATCAGATGACTCCAGGAAAACACAGAATTCGAAATGTGTGAACGGACCCCGATCCGCGGGACCGTCCGGTCCAGTCGTCCGGCCGGCGCACTCGCGACCGGGACGGATCGACGATTGCATCGAGCGACACCTCACGACGCGCGCAGGGCGGCACGCGGCGGGGCCTGGGGGTTGTCCGAGTTGTCCGAGCGATTCGCCTGTCGGACCCGGGTCGAGCGATCGGCAAATGTCCGGGCGCGGGCTCGCCGCCGAGGATCTCGGATGGCGATCGCCGTCATGCCGCGAGGTCGCGCGGGGTCGACAGTCAACGGTTCGTCAGGACGAGTGATCCGCCTGGCGAGCGCGCGGGGGGCGCTCCGGAATGATGGTGAGGTGGCGGGAGTGCAGCGGGGACTCGGCGACCTGGCCGCCGTTGCGCCGATCTCTGGTCGGCGGCGGCAGGGGTGCGGTCAGGCACCAGTCCTCGTGCCGCGGCGAGATCGAGGGCGCGGGGGCGTGCGGCAAGCCCTGTCCTCGCGAGCAGGACGGGCCCGAGCACGGCCGATCGCCGCGCGGGGCCGGCGACATCGGGTGAGACCGTGGCGCGTCGCGGTCCTCCAGGATCGTCAGGTCGGAGACGGAGGGCGGCCGGCCGACTCTCGAGGCGACGTCATGACCGCAGCTCGCCTCGGCGGCCGCAGGCGCAAGCGCCATCGCCGCGAGCAGGAAGACTGCCCGGGTGAGGGTGGGCCTGGCCTGGCCGATGGGTCGAGAGGTCATGGAATCGCGATGGGCTGGAGGAACGGCGATTTCAGAAATCGCGGTGATTGTATCCACGGGCAACCCGGAGTGCAAGTGACCGGAAGGCGCCTCGGGGGCCGCGCGATCGACTCGATCAGCGGGTCGCGGCGGTCGGGCCGGCCGGCGGCTTACCCCTGGCCGCTTCTTCCGCCTCGTAGGCCGCCAGTCGCTTGCGGCGGTCGTTGACGAACCGGCGCGCGTCCTCCGAATCCGGGGCGACGGACTGGGCCCGAAGCGCCGCCTCGAGCGACGTTTTCGCCAGCCGGCGGGCCGCCGCGTGGTCGCCGGTCCGCACGGCGTTCTTCGCCTGCTGGAGGGTCGCCTCGCAGAGCAGCAGGTGCGAGACAACCTGCTGGGGCCGCGTGCGCACCAGCTCGTCGGCCAGGTCGCTGAACCGCCGGTTGATCCGGCGCGCCTCGTCGTGATTGCCGATGGCGCGCAGGTGTGAGGCGGAGGACGTGGCCACCTCCCTCAGGCGCCACACGACGTCGGTCGAAGCCGCGGCATCCAGGCCCAGCCGCGCGACCTGCTCGTCGACCAGGCGGATCAGTCGCGCGGCGCGGGCGGGCCCGTCGGGAATCGACGCGCCCCTCGCCGAGGCCGGGCCGAGCGTGCGGAGGCCGAACCGCCGGCCGGCGAGCTCGGCGATCGCCTCGACCAGCATGGCGCGGCGAGGGGCGGGCATCAGCTCGACGAAGTCGTGTGCGACGCCCCGGGCGGCGGGCTCGTCCGGAACGGCCTCGCCGCGCGGGCCCGAGAATTCCGGCAGCGACGTCGTCCCCTCGTCGCCGAGGGCCACCAGCGTCAGGGCCCGGGCGAGGCGGATGTCGAGACAATCGCCGCCGCCGGCCAGCAGCGACTCGAACAGCTCGCGCCTCTGCTCGAGCAGCCGCCGGGCCCGGCCCGCCTGCCCGGCGTCGGCGAGGTAATCGGCCACCTGCCGGTCGCGATACGACAGGGTGAAGAGCTGCGCGACGGCGCGGGGATGGCCGCTCAGCCGCCGATAGACCTGCACCACGGTCGCATCCCGCCAGGCGAGCTCGGCCTCGGTCGGCGGCGAGTGGCCGGTCGTCCCCAGCGAGACCAGGGCCTGGAGCTGTTCCATCCGTGCCTGCTCAAGGTCGGCGCCCAGGGCGATGCACTGTTCCCACAGCTCGATCGACTCGCGGAACAGCGCGGGAGCCTCGGCCTCGCGCCGGGGCCGGGCCCGATAGATTGTGCCCAGCAGCAGGTCGACGGTCGCCAGCGGCTCGAGCACGCCGAGCTGCGGCGGGTTGCGCCGGAGCAGCTCGAGCTGCCGCGCCCGCGCCCGCTCGAGCGGGGGGTCGAGGTATTTCGGATAGCTCCAGCCGGGCAGCGACTCGATGAGCGTCTGATAGGTCAGGTCGCAGATCTCGCGCAGCGATTGCGAGGCGGCCTCGTTGTTCTCCCGGGCGACGTCGCGCATCGCCTCGGCCTGCGCGCGCTGGTGCTCGGCGTGGCGCCACAGCGTGGTCAGGCCGGCGAGTGCCAGAATCAGGGTCGACGCCAGCGCCACGGATAGCCCCGCGGTGATCGGCCGCCGGCGGGCCCACAACCAGGCGCGCCGATGCGGCGCGACCGGCCGGGCGGCGATCGGCCGGCCCGAGCGCCACCGCGCCAGGTCGTCGGCCAGGGCCTCGGCCGACCGATACCGCCGGGCGGGGTCCTTCTGCAAGCAGGTCGTGCAGATGATCTCCAGGTCGCGGGGGATCGACGGGTCCAGCCGGCGCGGCGCGACCGGATCGCGGTGGCGGACCAGGTCGAGCGTCGCCGCAAGCGAGGCGGCCTGGAACGGCGGGCGGCCGATCAGCAGCTCATACAGGATCGCGCCGACGGCGTAGACGTCCGACGCCGGCCCGACCGCCAGCCGGTCGGGCTCAACCTGCTCGGGGGCCATGTACGCCGGCGTGCCCCAGGGCCCGCGGAGCGTGGTGCGAGTCATCCGCGGGTCCTCGGCCTCGCGCGCGATGCCGAAATCCGCCACGCGGGGCGTGCACAATTCCCATGGCGCGCCGGGCGGCGAGTCGAGCAGGATATTCGACGGCTTCAGGTCGAGGTGCAGCAGCCCCGCGCGGTGGACCGCGGCGACACCCGCGGCGATCCGCTCGGCCAGCGCCGCCGCCGATTCGGGCGAGAGCGGTCCCTTCACCCGCTGCTTCAGGCTGCCGCCGGGGACATATTCGAGCACCAGGTAGAGCAGCCCCCCGGCCTCGCCCACGTCGTGGATCTGCACGACGCGCGGGTCGCGCACCCGCGCCGCCGCTCGGGCCTCGCGCAGCCAGCACTCGCGTGCCCGGGCGCCGTCCACCGGGTCGCCCGGGATGAGCTTCAGCGCCACGCGGCGCCCCAGCCTCGCCTGCCGGGCGAGGTAGACCACCCCCATGCTGCCCCGGCCCAGCTCCCCCTCGATCGCGAAGCCCGGGACTTCCGGCGGGTCGAGCCGGGCGCCGGCCGGGTCGGCCAGGGCACCCGGCCCCGAGGATCGCCGCGCCATCCGCTCGAGCGCCGCCTGGCAGGCATCGCACGACTCGACGTGCCGCTCGAGCTCCTCGAACCGCGGGCCGTCGACGATCTCCACGCCGAGCTGGCCCAGGACCTCGCCGGACGGGCAGGACAGGACGTCTTCCACCTCACTCCCCTTCCTTCCCGTCTCCGGTTGCCAGTTGTCCCGGCGAACCGGCGACGTCGACGTCAGTCGCCGGGTCCTCAGGCGCCGGTCATCGGGTCGTCGAGGGTGAGGGACCCGGCGACTCACGTTGCCGGTTCGCCAGATCCGCCGCACGCGCCCTCGGCATCGGCCGCGCCGGCCGCCCCCAGCAGTTTGACACCCTCGTCGCGGAGCATCCGCCGCACCCGCTTCTGCGCCGCGAACGTGGCAGCGTACGACTTCCCCAGGGCGTCGGCGGCCTCGCGCACTCCTCGGTCCTCGACGGCCACCAGCCAGAAAGCCCGCCAGGTCTCGGCGCTCACCTGCTCGCGCACGCGGCGGTGGACCTCGGCCGCCAGGCCCAGTAGCCGCGGGCGCCCCGCGGCCGGCTCGTCGACGTCCTCGGCGGCGGGGGCATTCGCCGGTATCTGCGCCCGCGCCGGCGGACCCTCGCGGCCGAACACCGCGTCCATCGGCAGGTCCCGCGCGGGCGCGACAACCCGCGCGCGATCGATCAATCGCGAGTCGCAGTAGCGCCGCAGCCACCCGCGGAACGAGCCCTCCGGGTCGTAGCGAAACGCCCGCAGACGCTCCGACAGCCCGATCCAGATCCACTGGCAGACGTCGTCCAGCACATCGTCGCCGACCCCGAATCGCCGGCAGCGCGAGCGGACCAGAGGCGCGTACCGCGCGAAGAACTCGCCCCAGGCCGGATGATCGGCCCAGTCCCAGAGCCGCGCCAGCAACAGAGGATTGGTCGTGCCGGGATTGGCTGGCGCTGGCATCGTCGCTCGCCCCCTTGCCTTCCGGGATCGGTCGCGGCCGCGGGATCCCGCGGCCGAGGCGCGTTAATGGGTCTCGTATAGGAGTAGCGAGGAGCATCGGCTCGTCGGCCCAATCGATCTCGCGCTGTTCCATGCTACCCGTGATGCAGCCGTCGCGTCGACCCTCGCCCGGCGCGATCCGGCCGGGGCGCCGCGTCGCGTTGCCGCGCGGCAACGCACCCGACGGCGGGCTGGATTCGAGCGGATTGGATCGGATTGATCGACGGACTCTTCACCGAACCCTTCATAGATATCGACATCCGGCCGCCCGGCGATGACCGACCGCTTGGCCCCGGCCGGCTCCGTACAGGAACGACCCCATGACCGCGCCCGTGCCCTCCCCGCGATCCCGCCGCCTCCGGAGATCCCCCGACCGCCGCCGCCGCCCGTCGCTCGAGGGGCTCGAGACGCGTCGCCTGTTGACCAGTTACGTCGTGACCAACACCAACGACAGCGGCGGCGGCTCTCTCCGGCATGCGCTCAACCTCTCGAACGGCGACACAGGCCAGCCGAACGAGATCACCTTCGACTTCGGGGTCTCGGGCGTTCAGCAGATCAACCTGCTGTCCGCCCTGCCGCCGATCACTCAGCCGGTGACGGTCATCGGGACACACGGGGCACCGATCGTCCAGTTGATCGGCACGGGAGCGGGGGCCTCGGCGGTTGGGCTGGATGTCCAGGCCAACGATACGACGATCGAGGGATTGGTCATCTCCGGCTTCAGCGGCGACGGCATCGACGTCTCTGGATCGGGCGACATGATCATCGCCAATCACATCGGTACGCCCGATCTCTCGAGGGGTGACGGCAACGGCGGCTGGGGCGTGGTCATCACCGGCTCGAACGACCAGATCGTCGAGACGACGGATGCGAGCGGTAACACCATTTCGGGCAACGGCGCCGGCGGCGTGCTGATCGCCGGCGCGGGCGCCACCGGCAACGTCGTGCAGGGGAACAACATCGGTCTGGTGACCCCCAACGCGGGCGTCGGCATCCTGATCGACGGCCAGGCCTCGAACAACCTGATCGGCACCAACGGCGACGGCGTCAATGACCTGCTGGAGCGCAACGTCATCTCCACAAACGCCTCGTGGGGCGTCGAGATCAGCGGCGCGGGGACGCAGCACAACACCGTCGCCGGGAATTACATCGGCACCGACGCCACCGGGGCCGTCGGCAGCCCCAACGTCGCCGGCGGGGTGCTGATCAGCGGCGGCGCCTCGAACAACCTCATCGGCGCCGACGGCGTGGGCGCGCGGGCCGACGAGGGCAACGTGATCTCGGGCAACAACGGCTCCGGCGCGCCCGGCGTCATGATCACCGACCTCGGCACCGATTCCAACGTCGTCGCGGGCAACTTCATCGGCACCGATCTCACCGGCAAGGTCGCACTCGGCAACGGCGGGGTCGGCGTCTTCATCCAGGCCGGGGCGAAATTCAACCGGGTCGGCACCGACGGCGACGGCAACGGCGACGCGCGCGAGCGGAACGTCATCTCGGCCAACGCCTATCAGGGCATCTACATCGGCGGGGCCGGGACGAATTCCAACGTCGTCGCGGGCAACGATATCGGCGTCGACTTCACCGGCGAAATCGCCCTGGGCAACGGGAATAACGGCATCTGGATCGCCGACGGCGCCGTCGGAAACCGCATCGGCGTCGATCCCACCGATGCCGACCCCTCGGCCGAGCCCAACGAGATCGGGGCCAACAGTTACTCCGGGGTCAACATCGGCGACGCGGGGACGATGCAGAACATCGTGGCCGGCAACTTCATCGGCACCGACGCCAATGCCACGGCCAATCTGGGCAACGGCGCCGACGGCGTTTCGATCGCCAACGGCGCCCAGGCCAACACCATCGGCGGGACCGCCGCCACCGGCAACCTCATCGAGTTCAACCACTCCAACGGCGTCGGCGTCTACGATGCCGCCTCGACCGGGAATACGGTCCGGTTCAACTCGATCATCGGCGACGCGCTGGGGATCGACCTCGGGGGCGACGGCGTCACGCCCAATCACGGCGACACGATCGCCTCCGGGCCGAACAACCTGACGAATTATCCGATCATCACCTCGGCGGGCTCGGGCAGCACGACGACCGTCGGCATCACCTTCACCGGCGTGCCCGGCGGTACGTACACGATCGACTTCTATTCCAGCCCGGTCGCCAACCCGTCCGGCCACGGCGAGGGGAACCGCTACCTCAGCTCGACCACGATCACGACCGACGCCAACGGGCAGATCGCCTCGCCGACCCTGTTCAACCTCCCGGCCCATACGCTCGCCGGCGCCTGGATCACCGCGACGGCCACCGACGCGGCCGGGAACACCTCCGAGTTCTCCAACGCGCTGCAATTCACCCAGGTCGCCTCGCAGGTGAACATCTCGCCCTCGATCCTTTCGCCGACCTACGGGCAAGCCCTGACATTCACCGCGACGGTCGCACCCGCGGCCACCGGCGGGCCGGCTCCCACGGGGACAGTCCAGTTCCTGGTCGACGGCCAGGCATTCGGCACGCCCGTCGCGCTCGTCGCCGGCTCCGCGACGAGCCCCGCCACCGGAGCGATGGCGGCCGGATCGCACACGATCGGCGCGATGTACTCGGGCGATTCGACCTACACCACGAACGCCGGCAGCCTCGACCAGGCGATCGCCCCCGCGCCCTTGACGGTCACGGCCGACGATCAGACCAAGGTCTACGGCGCGGCTGACCCGAGCCTCACCTACCACGTCTCGGGCCTCGTCAATGGCGATGGCGCGTCGGTCGTTACCGGCGTCACGCTCTCGACGACGACCGGAGCGGCCGCGACCGCCGGCACGCATCCCATCACGGCCGCCGGCGGCACGGCGGCGAACTACACGATCACCGACGTCGGCGGCACCCTCACCGTGGCGAAGGCCGCGCTCACCGTCACGGCCGACGACAAGAGCAAGGTCTACGGCGCGGCCGACCCGAGCCTCACGGACACGCCGAGCGGCACGCTCTACTACGGCGACACGTATTCGGTGATCACCGGCGTGGCGCTCTCGACGACGACGGGCGCGGCGGCGACCGCGGGGACTCATCCCATCGCCGTCAGTGGCGGCACGGCGGCGAACTACACGATT
>DAIDHB010000518.1 GCA_027452145.1 Planctomycetales bacterium | reverse complement strand
TGGCTGATGCTGAGCCGGCGGCTCGCGCGCGACTACGAGCGACTGACGGAATCCAGCGAGGCCATGGTACAGGTGTCCGCGATCCATCTTATGCTCAAGCGATTGAGACCAGTCTGAATACCTTCTCACACGCGTTCTGAGTACATGGAATACGCCAGGTCCGACTTCGGCATGTTCACGATCGGTCGGGCGCTGGACTCGCAGGTGTTCTACGACGTGGACTACCTCAGCCGAAAGCTCTCGCCCTTTTTCCGGACCCTCTCCGTCGGGATTGCGGCGCACGGCCACCAGACGGCGATCGTCCTCGAGCGCCTCTGAGCCGCCATGCAGCGTCGGGGGCTTCGGAGCGGCGATCATGGCCGCTCCGACCCCCTGCCTGGCGACATTCCACGGCACGCGTTCTGCGACTGGCGAAGGCCCTGCTGCCCATCACCAAAGGTCGATCATCCGGCGGCCTTGAGGACCTCGCCGATGCCGAGATATCGCCCCACGGCGTCGACGATCCGTTCGGACGCCCGGCCGTCACCGTAGGGGCTGACGCCGCGGGCCATCGACCGGTAGGCGGCGGGATCGTCGAGCAGGCGGCTCGCCTCGCCGACGATCGTCGCGACGTCGTGGCCGACGAGCCGGGCCACGCCGGCGGCGATCGCCTCGGGGCGCTCGCTCTCCTCGCGCAGGACCAGCACCGGCTTGCCCAGCGCCGGGGCTTCCTCCTGGACGCCGCCCGAGTCCGTGAGGATCAGAGTGGCCCGCTTCATCGCCGCGACGAAGGGACCGTAGGAGAGCGGTTCGCAGAGCTTGACTCGCGGGCAGCCGGCCATCGCGCGCTCCACCACCGGCTTGACCGAGGGATTGGGGTGCACGGGCCAGAGGAACTCGACGTCCGGGAACCGGTCGTGCAGCGCGGCGATCGCGCGGCAGATCTGCCGGATCGGCTCGCCGAAGCTGTCGCGCCGGTGCGCCGTGACCAGCACGGTGCGGCGCGAACCGTCGAGTTCCACGCCGATCGGCACATCGCGAGCGGCGGCCAGCATCAGGGCGTCGATCACGGTGTTCCCCGTGACGAGGATGGCGTCGTCGGCGATCCCCTCGCGGGCCAGGTTGTCGCGGGCCGATTGGGTCGGGGCGAAATGCAGCGCGGCCAGATGCCCGGCGAGGACGCGGTTGGCCTCCTCGGGGAACGGCGCCTGGAGGCTTCCCGTGCGCAGGCCCGCCTCGACGTGGGCGAAGGGGACCTTGTGGTAGAAGCTCGCCAGCGCCGTCGCGAGGACGGTCGTGGTATCCCCCTGCCCCAGCACGATATCCGGGCGCTCGCGTCCGATCGCGGCGTGGACCGAGACGAGCAACCGGCTGGTCAACTCGACGAGCGTCTGATCGGGCCGCATGATGTCGAGGTCGATGTCGGGCTCGATCTCGAAGAACTGGAGCATCTGGTCGACCAGCTCGCGGTGCTGAGCCGTGAACAACACGCGGCACCGGGCCCAGGGCGCGGCCTGGAAGGCGCGGATCACGGGGGCCATCTTGATGGCCTCGGGACGGGTCCCGATTGTGCAGAGGATCGTCGCGGTCGCCTGGCCTCGCATGGCACTAGCCCTCCCTGGCGGCGCCGGAGGCGGTCCGGCTGATGGTGGAATGGTCCCCATGGGCCGACGGCCCGGCCGGATCGACGCGGCCGGCGGCCCGGCGCCGTAACGGCTCGATCGCGGCGGCCAGGTCGGCCTGTCTCGCCGCCCAGGTGTTGCGGGCGGCATACTCGCGGCGGCGGCGCCGGGCGTCGTCGTTGTCCTCGCGCAGCTCGCGCTCGATCGCCTGGGCGAATTCCTCGGCCGTGGCCGCCAGGCGGATCAGGCCGGCCTCGGCGATCGGCACCAGCTCGGGCAGCGCGACGGCCGCCACCGGCTTGCCGGTCGCGAGCATCTCATAAACCTTCACCGGGTTGGTCGCCTCGGTCAGCGGCACGCGGCGGAACGGGATGATGTAGGCGTCCCAGCCCTCGAGACGCGGCGGGAGATCCGCGTACGGGCATTCGCCGAGCAGGCGGACATTCGGCCGAGCCTCGAGCGAGCGGACATCTCCCGCGAGGGTCGATCCGATCAGCTCGAACCGCCAGCGCGGTCGGATCGCGGCGAGCTCGGCGACGAGCGGGCCGTCGAACCACTCGGCGATCGCGCCGTAATAGCCGATGGTCGGGGCGTCGGGCGCGGCCGACGGGCGGGAGGGCACGCCACGAAAGTGCTCATATTCGCAGGCGTTGCGGATCAAGGCGGTCCGCCGGGCGCGACCCGCGAGGCCGTCGTGCAGCCGGGCGGAGCTGGCGACCACCAGGTCGGCCGTCGCGACGAGCCGGCCCTCGGCCTCGATCGTGCCGGGCCCGTTGTGCAGGAAGCCCGCGTGGTCGTCCATGCAGTCGTAGACGACCGGCCAGCCGAAGCGATCGCGGAGGCTTTCGGCCAGCGGCGTCCAGTAGGGATGCTGGGCGACCACGACGGCCTCGGACAGCCCGCGCTCGGCGGCGAGTCGCGCGACGGCCGCGGCCATCCGGTCGCGATCGGCGGGTGCCAGGTCGTGCTGATACACGTTGGCTGCCGGGTCGCCGGGCAGGATGACTTCCAGCACATTCGTCTCGACCGGGCGCACGTGGGCTTTTGTCCCGCGGTGGAATCGGTTTGCCGCGTAGAGGACCAGGTGGGCCGTCTGGGCGAAGCGGCGCATCAACTGCTGCGGGCGCTGGAAGCGGAAATGCCACTCGATCATCGGCAGGCAGATCACCGCGTAGTTCCGCCGCGTGGCGAGTTCGACCTTCGGCCCGAGGCCGGCGGCCGCTCGCAAGGCCCGGCGGATCGAACGGGGCGCCTGCGCCAGACCTGCCGCCAGCTTCTTGAGGCGGCGGAGCGATCGCAGACCCCCCTTGACCATCGCATCGCGCCGGGTGCCGGGGGGAGAGAGGGCCGTCCGCAACTGGCCTAGCGTGCGGAGCACCGCCCAGGCGTCGCTGTTGTGGATCGCGCGGAGCTGCTCGCGCAGGTCTCTTAGCTCGAGGTCCCTCGCCCGCAGCTCGGCGCGGAGGCACGCGAGCTCGTCGTCGAGTCGCGTGCCGGGATGATCGGAGCTCGATGCGTTCGGGCGGCTCACCATGTCGCGGTTTCCTTTCGCGGCCGGGGGCCGTGCGGCGCGTGCGACGGGACGTCGCCGCGATGCCGGTGCGGCGCCGCCCTCGAGCCGGCCTGATCCGGGCGTCCGCGATGCACGGCCAGCCGCCGGGGCGGATCAAACATCGGCGCGCTCTGGGCGGCGGCCTCGAAGGTCTGGCGGTAAAGGTCGCGCATGACGACGTCGTCGGGCAGGCTGCGGAAGACGTGCGGCGACGCCTCGGCCATCGCGCGGCGGCGGGCGGCGTCGCGGGCGAGGAGCGCCAGGTGCTCGGCGAGCGTCGCCACGTCGCCGGGCTGATAGGTCAGCGCGTTCCGCCCGGGGCGGACCTGCTCGCTGATGCCGTTGACGGGCGTCGTGACGATCGGTAACCCGGCGGCCATCGCCTCGAGGATCACGAGCGGGTAGCTCTCGACTCGCGACGTGCAGCAGAAGACGTCGGCCGCAGCCCAGTAGGCGGCGGTCTCGCCGGTTTCGTCGACCATCGTGAAGCGGTCGCGGCGATCGGCCGGCAGCGCCGCGGCCATCGCCCGGAGCTGCCGGCTGTACTCGCCCCGGTCGCGCATGCCGACGACGACGCACCGCAGCCGCGCGGCGGCCGATTCCGGCAGGGCGGCGAAGGCCGAAGCCAGGTCGTGCTGTCCCTTGCGCTCGCAGACGCTCCCCAGCAGCAGGACGCAGACATCCTCGGGTCCGAGGCCCAGCTCGCGGCGGGCTTGATCGCGATCGGCCCCCTCGATCATGGCGCGCAGCAGCTCGCGATCGCGGGCCACGCGGATCATGTCGAAGTTGTGGGATGTATTGAACTCGCCCCAGGCCGCGGCCGAGCTGCGCGAGGTGAAGACGACGCGGTAGGGATACGCAAGGCACGCGAGGGCCGACGGGATGATGTCGCGGGGGATGTCGCGATAGCAGACCGGCCAGGGCTCGCTCTCGTGGACGCTCCAGACCGACGGCACGCCCGCGCGGCGGGCGGCCTCGACGGCCCAGAAGGTCTGGAGGGTGTTGGCGTGGACGACCTCGAAGCCGCCGTCGAGGATGTGGCGGGCCAGCCGGGCCGTGGCATCGCGGTAGAGCTGCCGGGTGCATTTCGGCCCGGTCAGGAAGCCGACCTCGTGCACGACCTGGATCGGGATGCCCTCGCGCTCGTAGGCCGCCTGCATCGGCCCCTCGAACGGGCTGATGACCTCGGCCCGGATCGCGCCGGAGGCGTGCAGCCGTCGGATCAGCTCGAACTCGAATCGCGGCGCGCCTTCCCAGTTGAGGTTGTGGGTGACGGCCAGGAGCGGGATCGGCCGGGTGCCGGGCCCGACCGGGACGACGTTCGGCCGGACCTGGTACGTCTCGTCATTCGGGTCGTGATGGGGGCTGAAATAGGGGTCGACGCGATGGCCGTGTGCCGCGCGATACGCCGCGGGCTCGCGCGGATTGTCGTCGAAGCCGCGCGACAGGCCCTCGTGATGGTACAGCTCGGCCTCGGCGCAGTAGACGCAGCGATACCCCGCGTCGCCAAGCCGATAGCAGTAGTCGGGATCGTTGTAGGCCACGGCGAATCGCGATTCGTCGAAGCCGCCGAGCGAGAGGAACAGCCGGCGGGGGGTGAGCAGGCAGGCGGCGGTCACCGCCATGACATTGCGGGAGACGCGGGCGAGGAACTGCGTGCCCAGGTCGGTTGCGGGGAGCAGCCGGAAGGCGTGTCCCGAGAGCCCCTCGTTGAACGAGTGCCCGACCCCCGCATGCTGGAGGCAGTCGTCGGGGAACAGCAACCGGGCGCCGACGGCCCCGACCCCCTCCAGCCGCGACCAGCCCACCATCTGGCTCAGCCATCGCGGGTTGATGACCTCGGTATCGTCGTTGAGGAATAGCAGCAGCTCCTCGTCGACGAGCGCCGCGGCCTGGTTGTTGATCGCCGCGAAGCTGAAGCGGCCGCCGGGGCTGGGGATCCGCAGGACTCGGTGGGGCAGCGACGCGAGGTACTCGAGCGTGGCCGGGTCGTCGCTGCCGTTGTCGATCACGTAGATCCGGTAGTTGCGGTAGGTCGTCCGCGCCAGCGAGTCGATCGCCTTCTTCAATCGCGCGCCATGGTTTTTGCTGGGGATCAGGATGGCCACCGAGGGCCCCTGGTCGGGCATCACCGCTTCGTAGATGGCACACCCGAGGCGGGCCGCCCAGTCCTTCTGCTCGACCGGGCACGCGAGGCCCCGGCGTCGGAACGCGTCCTCGACGGCCCGCCGCCCTGCCTCGAACGTGGCCGGGTTCCAGTGCGCCGCCCCCGATCCGGGCACGATCCGCCAGTGGTAGAGCACCTGGGGGATGTGGCCGATCCGCCCGGTCCGCTCGCCGGCCCGGAGCCACAGGTCATGATCCTGGGAGCCGTCGCAGACCGACCTCATCCCGCCCAGCTCCAGGTAGAAGGCCCGGCGGATGGCGGCGAGATGGCCGACATAGCAGTAGGAGAGGAGCAATTCGGGCGACCAGTCGGGCTTGAACTGCGGCGAATGGCGACGTCCGTCGGCCCCGAACTGATCCTCGTCGCTGTACACGAGCTCCAGGCCCGGATGGGCGTCCAGATAGATGGACAGATGTGCCAGAGCGTCGGGGTCGAGCAGGTCGTCCGAATCGACCAGGACGAGGTACTCGCCGGCGGCCGCGGCCGCCGCCTGGTTCGTCGCCGCCGAGATGCCCTCGTTGACGGCTCGATGCAGGACCTTGATCCGGCCATCGCGGCCCGCCGCCTCGTGCATGATTCGCGGGAGCCGGGGGTCGGTGCAGCCGTTGTCGACGAGGATCAGCTCCCAGTTTGACTCGCTCTGACGGATCACGCTGTCGATCACTGCCTTGAACATATCGACCGATGGCCGGTAGGTCGGGACGAGGATCGAATACCTCGGGCGGCGGCCCGGCGGGGAAAGGGCACCGTCGAGCCGCCGGCGCCGACGGGGATTGTCGGCGTTGACCCTCAGCCAGGCGTCGTAAGGGCGAAGCCCTGGCGGCGGGCCCTGGCGGAGGGCGAGAATCGCCCCCAATCGCGAGGCCACGGGGAGGGCCGGCGCGGCCAGCTTCCGGAGCACCTTGCGGGCCGCGCGGAGCAGCGCGACGCCGACCCCCTCGGTCCGGGCCAGCTCGCGAAACCGCGCCCGGGCTCGGCCGATCCTCCCGGGCGGTGCGGCGCCGCTCGGCGGCGCAGAGTTCCCCTCTCGTGAATCCATAACCTAGACCCTCCCTGGTCTGGTTGAGGTCACGCTCGCCTTCCCCCGATCCGTGTCGGGAGGAGCCCGGACGACCATGCGGGTCCGGGAAGGCCCACCGATTCCCGATCCATCCGAGAGGAGTGAAACTGGTAGCGCGGAAGGAGGATAGCCAGCCAGGCCCATCAAGGCAAGGTCGATTGCGTTCGGCCGACGGGGCGAGGTCAACTCAGCGGCGAGCCGGCCCAGAGGGCCGACGCCATCATCCCGAGGAATCCGGCGCCCGGCCTGGGCAGGGGGTGGAGACCCGGACAGGCCGCGCGAGGCAGCCCTACCCGTGCAGCCGCTGCAATGCGCGTCGCTTCAGGCCCCTGAGCCACGACCTCCACGGCGGCGCCTTCCGCAGCACCGCGATCACCTCGGTCGTATTCATCTCGATGTGATCGACCACGAATGGATGGCCGAGGTAGTGGCCCGCCCGGTCCAGGAACGAGATGAAGCTCGGCTCATCCCAGACGTGATAATGGATGCTGTACTTGATCCGATCCAGCTCGCGGACCTTCGCCTCGACTTCGTCCGGCCGCGTGATCCTGTCGACGAGGCGGGTCCACTCTTCCAGGTGGGCACGTCGCGAGCCCGCTGGCCCCTCGCGATCGTCGCGGACGAGGTGCTCGAAGGTGGTGAGCGGCCGGTCGACGTCGAAGCTATGCCGCTTGTCGGGCACCGCGTAGTAGAGGATGCCGCCGTCGCGGACCTTGCGCAGGTGGTTGCGCAGGGTCCCCAGGGGATTCTCGGTATGCTCGAGCATGTGGTTGGCGATGATGAAATCGAGCGTCCCGTCCTCGATCGACGCGAGCGTCTCGCCGTCGTCCACGATGTCGATCTGCACGAGGTCGACGTCGTTCAGCTCGGGATACTGGAAGCGCAGGCCCGCGACATCAAACCGGTCGACATATCGGACGTTCGCCCGCGGGCCGGTCCAGAGCGGGTAGTGGAGGGCACCGATCTCCACGCCCTGTCCCACGAGGAATCGTTCGCTGATCTTCCTCCGCCTGGCCAGCATCGAGTCGGGAATGAGAGCCATGGCTTCCGCACTCCTTGCGAAAAAAACGCGACCGATGCCGCGCGGCCGGGAGCGATCCTGCCTGTCGATCTTGCCGCCGCGGGGATCATGACCCGGGAGGTTAGCAGGATGGTCCCATCGCGTCCAGGACAGGTTATCGGGGCCGATACCCTGGTGCCCCACGGGCTTTTTCGTCCTTCCGGCCCTGCCGTCGGCGCGCAGGGGCCGCCCGGGCGGCCGATTCCTCACCAGTGGAATCGGCCGCGACAGGTGGCCGGGATGAGCCGATCTCGACGTCAGCGCCCGCAGTCGGGGCCGGGTCCGATCCGGACCCGGTGCCCTGGCTGGCCCATTTCGCCGATGGCAGGCGGGGGCCCGACCGGGTTTCATGCCGGCGGAGTCTCTCGTCCTGGCCGGTATCGCGTCGACGGCCCGACTCTACGAGCCGTAGACCGCCGACGAGCTCGGGACGGAGCTGCCATTCCGGAGGTAAATGTTCGCCAGGATGCTGTCATGGGGCGTGCCGGCGAGAGGCCCCGAGCCGGCGGATACGACGATGAAGTTATAGTCCGCGAAATTCTCGATGGTATTCGCGTCGCCGCCGGAGCCGCCGATGGTCGCGGTCAGGCCGGCCCCCTGCATGGTGATCCCGTTATAGCCGGCCGGCGAGTTCATCGGCGTCGCGATGGTATTGCCGACGACCGTCGCCTGGGTTGTGGCATCCGCGCCGTTGAGGAAGATGCCGACGACATTCCCCGAGAATTGATTGTTCGAGATCGTGAGGCTGCCGCCGGAGCCGGCGAAGATCCCGTTCGCGGTGTTGTTCTGGAAGGTGTTGTTCGAGACGACGGCGGTCCCGGTGTAATTCCGGGCCTGCCCGGTCCCGCCGAAGAACTCGACGCCGTTGAGCCCCGTGGTGATGCCGACGACCTGCCCGTTGGATGCGATGGTGTTCCCGATGAGGGTCACATTCGCCTGACCGAAGAAGATCGCACCGTTGCTGTGGACGTTGCCGGTGAACGAGCTCTGCTGCACGTTGATCTGCGAGGAGTCCGCGGCCACCAGGCCGCCGTTGGTATTGTCATTGAATTGCGAGCCGGTGATCGTCGCGCGGCTCGAGCCGCCGATGACCATGCCGTTGCTCGCCTGGGTCACGCCGGCCGCCGTGCCGTTGCCGTTGAACGTGGAATTGGAGATCGTCGCGGTGGCGCTGTCGTTGAGCTGGAGCCCGGAGCCCATCTCCGAGCCGGTGAACGTGCTGCCGCTGATCGTGACCTGGGCGTTGCCGGCGGCCAGCAGTCCGTCGAGCGCGTTGCCGCTGAAGGTCGAGCCCGAGATCGTCGCCGAGCTGCCCCCTTCGAGCCCGATTCCGTTGCTGTCGGACCCGGGCGAGCCGCCATTGTTGTTGAACGAGCTGCCGGTGATGTTCGCCGAGGCGCCGGCCGTCAGGTGGAAGCCGTCGGCGTTCTGCGAGCCGTTGAACTGGCTACCGGCCACGTTAACCGACGACCCCTGCCCGCCGAACGACGACGCGACCAGGCCATAACCGTAGGTGTTGCTCGTCTTGACGCTGTTCAGATTGACCGACGAGCCCAGCACGATAATGCCCGCGCCGCCCGCTCCCGGGGCGCGGAACGCGACATTGTTGATGGTGACGTTGCTCGACGACTGGACGACCAGGGCATTGCCGGAGGACGGGGCGATCACGCTCGACCCGCCCGCGGCGCCCCGGATCGTGACGTTGCTCTTGCCGATGAGCTTGGCGCCCATGGTGTAGACGCCGGGTGCCAGCACGATCGTCGAGCCCGAGGTGGCCCGCTGGAGCGCCAGCTTCAGGCTACCCAGCGGGTGCGCCGCAGTCTTGCCGGCCGCAGGGCCGGTCTTCCCTCTCGGAACGACGTAGATTGTCTTCGGCGCTCCGACCTTCTTCTTCACCACTTCGTGCCGGAGCTCGTGGACCTTCCGGGCCTCGGAGGCCCTCAGCAGGGCCGCCTTATCGTGCTGGACGAGCGCCTCCTTCTCGTGCTGGACGAGTGCCGCCTGGTGCTGCTGCTCGATCGCCACCCCGGCCGCCAGCCCCGAGGGGCAATCGCGCATCTCCAGCGACTCCCCGAACGGCCGAATCCGCGGACGCGAGCGCCGACGCTCGCCAGCACCTTCGCCGTGACCGCCGCGCGCAGCGCGAGAGAGGAGCGCCTGGAACGCCTGCTTGATCATCGCACAGTCCTTATGACTGGATGCTGTCGTTCTTGATGGGTGTCGTGGCCGAGGGCGGAGCGTCCCGCCCTTCTATCATACAGCATGGTACAAGCCCCGGAGAATTGGCGCCGGACATTCCGCTCACGGCCGGGGTGTCACGGAATATCAAGCTAACACCTTGCCTATCCTGCCGCAATGGGTGGATCGTTCGATTCGGCTTGACAAAACGGGGCCTCTGGTCGATCGATAGGGGCCCGAGAATCGCCCTGGGCGAAGATCGGCGAGGCGGTACGATCGGCGCGGGGCGCGGGCCGCGGGACACACGGCAGGGAAGCGAGAGGCTGGCGATGGAACGCAAGCTCGGCGGTCGTCGATCGTTATGGAACCTACCGGCGCGGGTGATCCGCAAGGCGCGGCAGGGTCCGGGGCCGCTGGCGGCGTCGGTCTCATATTACCTCTGGCGGCGCGGGCCGTTGTTCCGGATCCGTCGGGCGCTGGCGATTCGCCGGCTCCCGGCCCGGATGGCCGACGGCGCGGCTGCGCGGTGTCCGGGCGTGCCGGGGCTGGTGAGCGTCGTCCTGCCGGTCTACAACCAGGCAGACCTGCTGGGCGATTCGATCGAGAGCGTGCTGGCCCAGACGTACACCGAATTTGAGCTGATCGTGATCAACGACGGCTCGACGGACGGCGTCGAGGCGGTGCTGGCGCGTTATGTGGGGCATCCGAAGGTTCGGGTGCTCACCCAGGCGAACCAGAAGCTTCCGAAGGCGCTGAGCAACGGGTTCTCGTTCGCCCGGGGCGAGTTCTGGACCTGGACCTCGGCCGATAACCTGATGCACCCGGATCAACTGGCGCGGCTGGTCGCCTTCCTGAAGGACCGCCCCGACGCGGCGATGGTCTATGCCGACTACGTGGCGATCGACGATCGGGGCGAGCCGCTGGCTGACCCGACCTTCCGCCCCGAGGACCGCAGCCCGGCCGATTCGCCCGAGATCCACCTGCCGCGCGACCCGCGGCAGATCAACGTCGTTTGCGACAATTTCATCGGGCCGTGCTTCCTCTATCGCAACATCGTCGGGCGGCTGATCGGCGACTACGACCCGGGGCTGGGGATCGAGGACTACGACTACTGGATGCGGGTCAACCACGCGTTTCGGATCGAGCACCTGGGGACGAATGAGACGCTCTACCGCTACCGGGTGCACGACCGGAGCCTGAGCGGCCGGGCCGCCGAGCTGCGGATCGCCGAGCGCGTCGCCGCCTTGATGCGCGTCGAGCGGTCGCGGAGTCGTGCCCGGCGCGAGGCTTGGACCATCCTCGCCGACGCCGCGACGACCGGCCGCCTGGCCGACGTCCCCCGCGGCTCGCATCGTTGGCTCGATCTCGAATCGCCCGAGGCGGTCGACAGCGTCCGGGGCCAGGACGACGCCAGGGCGCTCTACCTCGTCGAGGCGGCGCGACTCGACCAGGTGGCCGGCGTGGATCGCCCCAGGGGCTCGGTCGTGGCCGCGTGGTTCGACGCGGTCGATGACGCCTACGAGGCGCGTACCGGAGCGGCACGCTGCCGGGCGGTGGGATTCTCGGGCCGGCGCGACATCGCCGCGCGGCTGGACCTGCTGGGGATCGGCAACCTGGTCGTGGATCGGCCGGAGTCGTTCCTGGAGCTGGCAATCCCGTACGCCGACAACCGCCGGTTTTTCGAGCAGATGCATCCGGAGCCGGTGCGCCGGCGGACGCTGCCGATGCCACTGGTCCCGACGGCCGGCTCCGGCGCGCGGCACGTCGCCCTCCAGGTCGACGACTTCACGCAGGGCGGGCTCGAGAACGTCGTCCTCGACCTGGCGCGGGGTCTGGAGGCGCGGGGGCTGCGGGTCTCGCTGCTGGTGCTGGGCAAGTCGGGTCCGGCGGTGGACCAGGCACGCGCCCAGGGCCTGGAGGTCGCGACGCTGACGGCGGGCCGCCGCGATGCCGGCTACAGGGAGGGGCTGCGCGAGAATCGCGTGGACCTGGTTTATGCGCACTACTCAACCCAGGGCGCCCGGGCGGCGGCCGAGCTGTCGATCCCCTTCGTGCAGGTGGTGCACAACACGTATGTCTGGCTCGACGAGCGCGCGATCGACGCCTATCGCGAGGCGGACGCCTTCACCACGGCGTACCTCTGCGTCTCGGCCGAGGTGGCGCGGTACTGCGACCGTCGGTTGGGCCTGGACGTCGACAAGATGGTGATCGTCCCGAACGGCGTGGACATCGAGCGGCTGGACACGGCGCGACGGGAGCAGCCCGGCCGGCTGCGCGCCGAGCTGGGTCTCGCGGACGACGACTTCGTCTTCCTGAACGTCGCGTCGATCCACGCGACCAAGGCCCAGAAGCTGCTGATGCGGGCGATGGCCGCCGTGGTGGCGGAATTCCCGCGGGCGCGGCTGGTGCTGGCGGGCTCGGCGAGCGACCCCGAATACGAGCGGCAGCTCCGCGGCCGGATCGCCGAGCTGGGGCTGGAGCGGCACGTGGTGCTCGCCGGGCAGCGGGCCGACGTCGGGCGATTCTACTGGATGGCCGACGCCTTCGTGCTGCCGTCGTACTGGGAGGGCTGGAGCCTCGCGCTGACCGAGGCGGCCTGCACCGGATTGCCGCTGGTGGCCTCGGACGTCGGCGGGGCGCGCGAGACCCTGGCGTTGGGGGGTGGCCGGCTGGTCCGGCCGCCCTTTGCCACGATCTGCGAGCTGGATTGCGGCACGATCTCGGACCTGGTGCGCGGCGAGGACCCGCGCTACGTCGACGACCTGGCCGCGGCGATGCGCGAGACGGCTCGGGAGCGGTCGCGAGTGTCGCCGGCGGAGACGGATCGGCGATTCCTGGACAGGGAACGCATGACCGACATCCACTTCACGATCCTGGGCTGGATCCTCCAGGGAGGCCAGGCCGCGGGGGCGCGGGCGTGGAGCCGGGCGGTGCCGGTCGCCTCGCGGGCAGAGGCGGACGAGACACACGGGGCGCGGGATGCCGCATGAACGGGCCGGCCGGAGCGGGACGAGGGATGCCTCGCTTCGCATGGATGGCGCGTCTCGCCTTGACACCCCACGGGGATTGTCGTAGAGCCTTGCCCGGCGACGGCGAATGGAATCGAGTCGCGTCGGGATATCGAATCGGGAGGCGGACGGATGAAGATCGTCGTCGTGGACCGGCTGGCGTTCCCCGAGGTGGCCGTGATCCGCTTCGCCCGGTTCCGGGACCACCGCGGGTACTTTACCGAGCACTACCGGACCAGCGACTTCGAGGGGATCGACGGCCTGCGCGGGGCCGGCTTCTGCCAGATGAACGAGAGCTATTCGCGCGCTGGCACAATCCGCGGGCTGCATTTCCAGTGGAACCCGTACCAGGGGAAGCTGGTGCGCGCCGTGACGGGCCGGCTGATCGACCTGGTGCTGGACATCCGAAAAGGTTCACCGACCTTCGGCCGGATCATCGCGCACGAGCTGCCGGCCCGCGCCGAGCTGGATGAATCGCAATGGATCTGGGTCCCGCCGGGATTCGCGCACGGGATGGTGCTGACGGAGGATACGCTGGTCGAGTACCTCTGCACGGGCGAGTGGAACCCGAAGTGCGAGGCGGGGATCTCGCCGCTGGCGGCGGACCTCGACTGGTCGCTGTGCGACCCGGACCTCAAGGCGATCTACGACGCGATCGCGCCGACGACCGAGCTGATCAGCCCGAAGGACCGCGACGCGCCGAGTCTGACGGAGTGGTCGGCCGATCCCCGGTCGTCGAATTTCACGTACACGCCGGACCACGCGGAAGGCGTGATAACCCTGGACGCGCTCCGGGCTCGCGTCGCATGAATCAGGAGCCGGTCGGGCTTTTCTACCAGCGTCGAGGATGAACCGCCGCGATTGGCCGACAGGGAGGGATGGCCGTGGATCGACACCACGAGGCTTCCGAAGGCGCACCGGCCTCCGGCGATGAACCGGCCGGATGTCCGGGGTCGCCTGCTGAATTCGGGTCGGGCGCTCGATCGCTGCGGGTCTGCCTGGTGATCGGCGGCAGCCACGACGGCTCATCCGAGCCGGACGTCGATTTCACGTACGTCTCGCTGGCGACGCGGCTCCAGGAGGCAGGGCACGAGGTGACGCTCCTGCACACCGATGCGCCGGCGGCCTCGCCCGATCCCGACGCCGGCGAGTCCGGGACGGCCGTGGATCGAGGGATCCGGCTGGTCCGCCTCCCTGAGAGTCCCGTCCCGCTGTCGGCGACGTCGCCCCAGCTTGCGACGAGCCATCGCGTGTATCTTTGGCTCCGCGATCACGATGCGTTCGACGTCGTGCATTTCGCCGAGCGCGGTGGATGCGGGTTCTATGCGATGACGGCGCGTCGGCAGGGGCTGGCGCTACGGCGAACGGCCTGCGTCGTCGGACTCTTCGGGGCCTCGGCCTCGATCCGCCGGGCGGTGCACGACATCATCCGGATCGAGTCGCAGCTCGAATGCGATTACATCGAGCGGCGGTCGGCCGAGATGGCGGACTTCACCTGGTCCGCGAGCGGCTCGGCCCTGGAGTGGGCCGCGGCCGAGGGCTGGGAGCTGCCCGGAGCCGCCGGGGATCGGGACATCCCGGGTCCCGACGGCTGGGTCCGCTGGCACGAGCGGCTCGAACCGTTCGAGCATCCGCCGGCGCTGGCGGGATTGCCGACGATCAGCGTGTGCCTGAACCACTACAACCGGCCGCACTACCTGCGCCAGGCGCTCGACTCGCTGATCGAGCAGAAGCGGGCGCCGGACGAGGTGATTGTGCTGGATGACGGCAGCCCCGGCGAGGGCGTGCAGGAGGAGCTGGACTGGATCGTCGCGGAGTATGAATTCGACCGCCGGGGCTGGCGGCTGGTCCGCGAGCGCGACCTCTACCTGGGCGCCTCGCGCAACGCGGCGGCCCGCGCGGCGAGGAGCGAATACATCCTGTTCATGGACGACGACAACGTCGCCAGGTCGTGCGAGGTCGCGACGTTCGCCGAGGTCGCGCGCCAGACCGGGGCCGACGTCATTACCTGCCAGCTCGACAGGTTCGAGGGCACCGACCGGCCGGTTCCCGAGGTGGTTTCGGTGCATCGTTTCCTGTTTGCCGGGGCCGCGCTGCCGCTGTGCGCCATCCGCAATACGTTCGGCGACGCCAACGCGCTGGTGCGCCGGCGCTCGCTGATGGAGATGGGCGGATACACCGAGGATCGCAACGTCGGCCACGAGGACTGGGAGGCGTATTCGAGGTTCGCGCTGCGGGGCTACCGCATCGAGGTCATCCCCGAGTCGCTGTTCTACTACCGCTCGGCGCCGGGCGCCATGACGCAGCGGGTCTCGGTGATCCGGAACCACCTGCGCAGCCTGCGGCCACACCTCGAGCAGATCCCGCGGCCGTATCACGGGCTCATTGAATTGTCGATGGGGCTATTGCTGGCGCGGTGGGGCTATTTCGACCCGCCGCCCGCGGCCGATGAGCCCGAGGATGAGCCGGCGCCCGGCCCGGCGCCCGAGCCGCCGCCGCCGTTGCCGCTGCGCTACCGGATTGCCGACGCCATCAATGACCGGGTCAAGGCCTTCCGGCCGATCCATCGCCTGGCCAGGCGGCTGATCGTGGGCCGCCCGGATCCGGCCGAGAACGAGGCCCGCGCCGGCTGATCTGAACGAGGACAACTTCATGGACGAGGCACGCGACCGGGAGACGAGAATGTACCGCCGCGAGCTGGAGGCGCTCCGGGCCGAGAACCTCATGCTGCGCGAGCTATTCCTCGCCAGCTCCAGGGCCAGGCAGCAGGCGTCGGCCTTGCGGAACCAGCTTGATGAGATCCGCGGCAGCCGGGCGTGGAAGCTTGTCGTGAAGGCTCGCCGGGCCGTCCGGTTCGCCGGGCGGATCGCGTCGCGGGTCAGGCGAAGGCGGGAATCGCTCAATCTTGGCGACGTTACGGCACGCCCGGCGCCGGCCGGCGAGGGTACGCCATCGCGGGGGCCCTGCGACGTCTGGATCCGTCCGCATGGAGAGGGCTCGCCATTCCGGGCAGGGCGATCCTACGAGCCGAAGGTCTCGGTGATCGTGCCGAACTACAACCACGCTCGATACCTGGAGGAGCGGCTGCGGTCGATCTTCGGCCAGTCGTATCTGCCGTACGAGATCCTGTTCCTGGATGACGCGTCGAGCGACGCGAGTGTCGAGGTGGCACGCCGGCTGGGCGAGGAGTCGCCGGTGCCGTTCCGGCTGGTGGTCAACGAGACCAACAGCGGCAGCACGTTTCGCCAGTGGCTCCGCGGGATGGACCTGGCCGCGGGTGATCTCGTGTGGATCGCCGAGTCGGATGATAGCTGCCAGCCCGGGCTACTCGAGCGGCTGGTCGGCGAGTTCCGCGATCCCGGGGTCATGCTGGCCTATTGTCAGTCGTCGATGATCGGCCCCGACGGACAGCGATACGCCGAGGACTACCTGTTCGCCACCGAGGACCTGGCGCCGACGCGGTGGCGGTCGCATTACGTCGCGCCGGGGGCCGAGGAGGTCGAGGTCGCCCTGAGCCAGCGGAACACGATCCCGAACGCCAGCGCGGTGGTGTTCCGCCGGCCGGCGGTGCTGGAGGAGCGCGAGGACCTCGAGCGACTCCGGCTCGGCGGCGACTGGCTGTTCTACGCGATGCGGATCCGCCGCGGGAAGATCGCCTTCGTGCCGGAGCCGCTCAACGCCCACCGGCATCACGATCGCACGGTGCGGCACGCGTTCGAACGGGCCGTGCTGCTGTTCGAGGAGCAGCTCGCGGTGAAGGCGCGGATCTTCGAATCGTTCCCGGTGTCGGCGAGCGCCATCTCGGGCAGCGTGGCGCGGAGCCTCGTCGAGTACATCGACCGGCTGGGCGAGATGGTGCCCCGCCCGGCGATGACCGAGCATCCAGGGCTGGCGGCGGCGATCGGCCGGCTGCGCGCGGCCTTCGGCGAGCGGATCGACGCCGTGCGCGACATGCGGGTTCTGCTGGTCGTCTCGGGCCTGGCGGACGAGCCATCGACGCGCGCGATGATCGACCTGGCGAACGGGCTGGCCGGTCGGTTTGCGGTGTTCGTCGCCAATGCGTTGCCGGGCGTGCTCGACCCGCGGACAGTCGCGCGGATCGACGGTCGGATCGTCTGGATCGAGGGGACGCCGGGGATTCAGCCGTGGACCTGGGACGGTGATCCGCGAGTGGACCACTCGGCCGTCGAGGCGATGTCGCCGCGCCGGACGGAGGTGCTGCGCGAGCTGGCCGCCTTCCATCGGATGGATGTGGTCCATTCCTCGGGCGCGTGGGCCGACCGGCTGGCCGCCGCTGCTGCGCTGCCGGCGTCGATTCGCCGGTTCACCGATGCGCTCGGCATCGCGTCGGACCCTCGAGACGTTGCACCGCTCATCGCCGCATACGAGGCGGCCGTGCCTGGGTCGCGGGCGTCCGCGCGGCCGCCGCACCGGCCCGAAACCTTCGCTCCCCTTGTCGTCGCGGGCGAGGGACGACGGTGATCGACGATCGCGAGCTCGCCCGGCTGGCGGACCGGTATCGCGCATCGATCGCGGGCCCGTCGCCCGAGTCGCGGCTGCTGTCGGCCGTACCCTGGTTCCTCGGCTGGCCCGCCGAGCCGACCTGCCTGGTACGCTGCCTCCGGCACGAGGTTGATCGGTTCGTCGAGGCCCCCTGCCCCGCGACGTTCTCGCTGATCGCCCCGTTGAGCGACGCGAGCCCACAACGGCTGGACGACCTGATCCTGTCGCTGCGGCTTCAGAGCTGGCTGCGATGGGAACTGGTCCTGGTTGACGCCGGTGATGCGGCCGAAGGGATGACCGCGGCGGTCCAGGAGTGGACGGGGAGAGACCCGAGAATCCGACTGGTCGAGGTTCCCGGAGCGGCCGCTCCCGCCGGGGCGAGGGATGCTGCGGTCGCGGCGGCCGCGGGGGAGTTCATCGGCTTCGTCGACGGCTCGTCGCTGCTGCATCCGTGCGCGCTCGGGATACTGGCCAGGCACCTGGCCGCGGATCGCTCGATCAACCTGGTCCACACGAACGAGGCCGAGGTCGATGCGGCGGCCGAGCGGGTCGTCCGGTTCCTGTACAGGCCGTCCCTGGACCTCTTCACGCTGCTGCGCACCAACTCGGTGGGCCGCCTGGCGATGGTCCGGCGCGACCTGCTGCTGCGCGCCTCGCTCGATCTCGGCGATGTCCCGCGTCCGCGACACCCGGGCCTGCTGGATCACGACCTGATGATCCGCTTCGCGGCGAGCGGCCTGGCGCGCCCCGAGGGCGTGCCGTTCTTCCTGCATTACCGGCGGGCCGCACCGGGGTCGCCCTCCTGCGATGAGGTGCCGCGAGAGGATCGCGAGGCATGGCTCGGGGCGTGGCTGTCTCGGATCTACCCCGGTATGTCGGCCAGCATCTTGCCGCCGTCGCCGGAAAGTGGCCAGGCGTTTCCCGCGATTCGCCTCCGGCCGGCCGGGGGTCGTTGCCGTCCGACGCTTCTGGCGATCGTGCCCTTCAGGGACGAGGCCGACCTGACGATCCGCTGCCTCGAGTCGATCGAGCGCCAGCGCCACGAGCTGTCGCTCGAGGTGCTGCTTGTCGACAACCGGTCGCAGGATCCGGCGACGACCGCGAGGATTCGGTCATGGCTGGCCGCGGATCGCCGCAATGCCTACTCGTTCGTCGAGTATAAAGGACCGTTTAACTATGGCCGGATGCATAACGCGGCCATCGGCGCCCACGGTCGCGGCCGGGACCTGGTGCTGTTCCTGAACAACGACGTCGAGCTGATCTCCGAGGATTGCCTCCAGACGATGGCGATGCACCTCATGGCCGATGCCTCATGCGGGTTCGTCGGGATTCGGTTGCTCTACCCGGGCGGGCCGGCGGTCCAGCACGGGGGGATCAAGGTCTGCGACGGGGCGACCTACGTGTGCGGATTCCACCCGCTCGGCCATTCGTCGAGCGTCGAGGAGTACGTGAACGACGAACGAGTCGCGATGGGCGTCACGTTCGCCTGTGCGATGACGCGGCGTGCCACGTTCCAGTCGCTGGGCGGGCTCGACGAGGTGTTGATGCCCAACGCGTACGGCGATGTCGACCTGTGCCTTCGCGCGCTCGAGGCGGGCCTGCGGAATCACTACTTCGGCACGCTGGTGGGGATCCATCACGAGTCGAGGACGCGGGGGAGATCGGTGGAGGACGCCGAATTCGTCGCGCTTTACCGGCGCCACGGCATGGCCCTGGCGCGCTGGCGGCTGGGTGTGTTTGCCTCTCGCGGACCGGCCGAGGGATGCCGGCCGGTCGGCTGGCCGCCCGACCAGGCCGAGGCGGGGCGTCCGGTGCTATTGCCGCTGAGATACCGGATTGCCGACCGGATTCATGGGGCCGTAAAGCGGATCGCCGGGCATGTCGGCAGGTAAATCGGCCGGGTGGCCGGGGCGACGCGGGGACGCGAGGGTTTAGCGCCGATCGGCCTGGCGAACGGCCGCCCGGCCGCCGGTCGCGGTGTGGACGGTCCGGCCGCCGACGAGGGTCCAGAGCACGACCGTTGAGCGGAGCCGTTCCGCGGGGCACTCGAGCGGGTCGCGGTCGACGAGGATCAGGTCGGCGAGCTTGCCCGGCTCGATCGAGCCCTTGTCGGACTCCTCGTGGTGCAGCCGGGCATTGTTGATCGTGTAGAAGCGCAGGGCCTCCTCGCGCGTCAGCCGCTGGTCGGGGTTGAGCGGCGCGATGCCCTCGGCCGAGCGCGTGGCGGCGATCCAGATGCCCAGCCACGGGTCCCAGGGATTGGTCGAGTCGAGCGGATCGGTGCGGATCATGTGGTCGCTGCCGCCGCCGATCGTGAGGCCGGCGTCCCACCAGCGGCGATAGGGGTGGAACCACTCCATCCGCCTCGGGCCGAGGACGGCGAGGAGCGTGCGCGCGTCCTTCCAGATCCAGGCGGGCTGGAGGTCGGCGCCGACGCCCAGCTCGGCGCAGCGCCTGAGGTTGTCGGCCGAGGTGAAGTTGGCGTGCGTGATCAGCCAGCGCCTGCCGCGGATGCCGACGCGACGATCGGCGTGATCGTAGGCGGTCAGCAGCTCGTCCATCGCGGCCTCGCCGGCGCAGTGGGCGGTCATCTGCCAGCCACGGCGAGCGGCCTCCTCGGCGAGGATCGCCAGGTGATCCGGGTCGACGAACAGCAGGCCGCGATACGACGGCTCGGTGATCTGGTACGTCGGGCCGACTCCCCAGGGCTCGCGCATGTAGGCGGTGCCGTTGAGCATGCCGCCGTCGAGAAACACCTTCAAGGGGCCGATCCGGACCCACCGGTCGCCGGCACCGGTCGGGCCGTTCGGCTCGCCGGATGCGTCGGGAGCGGCCAGCGCGGCGAGCTTTGCGACGATCGTCGCGCGGTCGGCGAACGGCGGGCCGATGATTCGGGTGGCATTCACGCGGACGGTCAGCTCGCCGCGGTCGCGCAGCTCGCGATAGAGCCGCAGCGCGGCAAGGTCGGCGCCCCGGTCGGCGATGCTGGTGAGGCCGCGCGCGTTGTAGCGGGCGAAAAGCGACTTGACCCGTTCGCGATCGGGGTGTGCCGAGTCGGCGTAGGCGTCGTCGGGAAGGCCCTTGAGTACCGAGTAGGCGTTGCGGATCATGCCGGTCGGCTCGCCGGTCGTCGGGTCGCGGACGATCCGGCCGGCGGGCGGGTCGGGCGTGTCGCGGGTGATGCCCGAATGCCGCAGGGCCAGCGTGTTGACGACGCCGGCCGGCCCGCCCTGGTGGAGCACCATGTGGTCCGGGGCGACGCGATCGAGCTCCTCGCGGGTCGGGAAGCGGCCCTCCTTCAGCCGGGTGGGGAACGCGTAGCGCGCGACGATCCACGTCCCTTTCGGCTGGACCTTCGCCCGCTCGGCGAAGTATCCCAGGACGTCGCCGAGCGAGTCGAACGCCGGGATCGGGTGGTCCTTCTCGCTGTGCGCCGCGCCGAGGGGATGGACGTGGCTATCATAAAGCCCGGGCAGCAGGACCTTGCCGCCGGCGTCGACGACTCGCGTGGCCGGCCCGATGAAGCGGGCGACCTGGGCCTCGGTGCCGACGGCCGCCAGCCGTTCGCCGCGGATCGCGACCGCCTCGGCGATGCGCGAATCGCGGTCGAGGGTGATGACTCGCGCGTGGCGGATGACCAGGTCGGCCGCGGTGGGGCGCCGTTCGTCCGCGTGGACGGCGCCCCAGGCGAGGACCACGAGACCGACGAACGCGAGCGACGGCCGTCGAGGCCCGACGGGAGGGTTTCGCACCTCAGTCCCCCTCGCTCTCGGACAGGATCCGCCTGTAGGCATCGCGTGCCACGTCGTAGGCCTTGCGCGCGGCCGCCTTCTCGGCAGGGCGGATCTTCTTTTCCTTCTGCGACCAGCACTGGTCGACCGACTTGATGCACCACTCGGCCGACTTCTTCGAGGCGCGGACCGGTTTGCCGTCGACCAGGACGAAGACGGGGTTCGTGTGCGACGAGGGGTAGATCCGCAGCGCGACCCAGCTCGACTTCTTGATGGGCACGTCGAACGAGACGCCCTGGATCGTGCCGTCGGCCGTGATCTCGGTCTTCGCGACGGGATATCCGTTGACGATCACCTCGACGGGGACCTTGCGGGTGTCGTCGATCCGGGCGCGCTCGAGGTCCCAGTAGGGCTTCTGGTCGAGCGGGCGAGAGCGGATCGCGCGCGCCTCGGCGGACGGCTCGGCGTCGAGGTGGGCGGCGACCTGCGCGGTGACCTTCACGTTGCCCGCCCTCGAGAGCTTCATCAGCTCGCTGCCCGATTCGCCCGGCGCGAGGTTGTCCACGCGGAAGTCGATCAGGTGGCTCTTGCCGTCGGTGACATAGGAATGGCCCTGCTTGATCCCCTCGCACCACTTGTCGAAGTCGAGCTGGCCCTCCTCGAGCTTGACGTACACCCGGCCCAGGCCGACCCTCTCGCCGTAGATGCAGGGGAAGTCGGTCTCGCCGCTCAGCTTGGCCCGGTAGCCGCAGTTGAGCGTGTGATACCAGATATTCAGCTCCCACGGCGCGGGCGTATCCACGCTCGAGATGAAGTCGACGGCGTCGTGCACGACGTCCACGATATATTCATTCGCGCCGATGCCGTCGAATGGAGGGACCTCGTCGGTGGGCAGCTTGTCGCCGGCGATCTTCAGCCCCCAGCCCGAGTGCGAGAAGCCCACCACGCCCCCCTGCCGCTTGCCCCACTGGAGGACCGGCAGGTCCCAGCTCGGCCATTCCTCGATGCGGGTCGTGCCTGGGTAGTCGTCCTCCTTGAGCCGCAGCAGGCAGAGGTGGCCGGTGTGCGACGAGGGGAAGCCCGAGACCTCGACGTCGTACCTCATCAGGTACTCGGGCGTGGAGAGCGAGTGGATCTTTCCCTCGAAGAATTGCTTCTGGGCGTACCAGCACGGGCCCCACGAGAGGACGCAGCCGACGTCCAGGTCCTCGCCGACGATGTGCCGCCACATGTCCTCGGGCTTGACGCCCTCGGTCGGGCTCTCGTAGTGCATGCAGCCTGCGGCGTGGACGTGGTGGTCGCCCGAGTACCATCCCATCTTCGCCATGTTGATCCAGCGCCTGAGGAGGAAGTTCTCGCGGTGCAGGCGGGTGCTGGGCACGGTGATCGGCCGGCGGGCGACGAGGTACTCGGGCCCTCGGGTCACCTCGACCTCATACTGCCCCGGAGGCAGCAGCACGGATTCGCCGTTCTTGCGGTAGATCTGGGGATGGAAGAAGAAGTCGGGTGCGAGCCGGCGGCCAGGGGACGGATAGACGCGCCCCATCTTGTCGCGGAAGATGAACGCGGCGGTCGTGGGCGTGCCGTCCTCGTCGCGGACGCCGAGAACCACGTTCACCGCGGGCTCGCACTGGAACAGGATATCCACGTCGCTACGGAAGCCCAGGTCCTGCGTCCCCTGCCCCACGTTGAAGCTGATCTTGGCCTCGCGCCTGCCGGCGTCGCGGCTGTAGAGCTGGATGATCCGGTATTCCAGCGCCAGGCCGGACAGCTCTTTCTTCAGCGGCCGGTCGTTGAACATCGCGAGGTCGAGCCAGCGCTGGACGACCTGTGCCGGCTTGACCGATGGCTTCGGGTCCGGGCGGCCGGTGGAAACGCGGAAGACCGGGACGGCGTTGGGGCTCTCGGCGGCGAGCGGAGCCGTCACGCCCGCCTGGTTGTTGACCTTGACCAGGAACACCGACCAACCGGACTGCAGCAAGCGGGCCGCCGCCGGCCCCTGCACGGCCTTCACCCGGCTCTCGGGGTTGATCTCGATCCCGATCAGGCAGCGGGCATCGAGCACGCGCTGGATGTCACGGATGGCGTCGGCCCCGCCGGTCGAATCCAGGGCCTTGTCCAGCTTCGCCGCGTCCTCCTTGCTCAGCGGTTCGCCGAGCATCCCCAGCGCCTCGGTGATTCGCCTGGCCTGTGCCGAGAGGGGCTGGAACTCGACGTCGGGGACCAGGGGCAGCTTCTCGGCCCTGGCCGTTGAGCCCGTGGTCGCGAGGAGGAGGATCGCACCGAAGAGGCGGATGATCGGTCGACGGCTGGGGCGCGGATGCATGTTGGATATCCTCGGGAAGAGCCGGCACGGTACGGCGATCGGCCGCCACCCCTGCTGGTTTAACCGTTTCCCGGGGACCGTTCAAGGAGGACGAGCGGGGCGCCGCTCGGTCCGGCGCTCGCGCGGCCGGGGATCGCGGTCCCCGATGAAACTCGGGCCGGCGCCTTCAGCACGATCCGACGGAACCAGCAATCGCCCTTGAGATCCTGGAAGCCGATGTAGCCGGTGTGAGGGAGGTTGGCAATGGCCATGCCCTTGAACCTGTGGGGGCTGCCGTCGGGCCGCTTGCCGGCGAGCGTCCACTGATCGAGGTTGATACTTGACACCTCTTCGTCATTGAGGCGGACCGCGATCCTCGGCCCGTTGGCCGTGATGGTCATGTGATTCCACTGTCCGGCCGGCTTCTGGGCATTGCGACCCGGCGCCACGAGGCCGTTGAACGCGCCGGGGTCGTGATCGGTCGTGCCGGTCGAGTCGGACAGCTCGACCTCGATGCCGGTGTTCACCGGGTCGCTCAGGTCGCCGACGCGGAGGAACACGCCCGAGTTGCCGCCTGGGCTCAGCTTGTAGTCGAAGTCCAGCACGAAGTCGCCGAGCTTCTCGCGATAGACGACCAGGTAGCTTCCGGTCCCGTGCGGGTTGAGGCCGTCGGGCTGGATGTGGCGACGGTCGAGCCTTCGGCGGTTGGTCAACATCCAGCCGTCGGGGCTCTCGCCGTCGAAGATCGTCCGGGTGACCATCCGGGACGAGGGGACCTCGGACGGCGGCGGGGACTCTCCGCGAGCGGGGCCGGTCGCGATCGCGGGGCCGCGGGTCTCGGGCGTGGTCCGCAATTCGGCATCCGCTTTCGGAGGATTCGACCCTCGCCGCGAGGCCACCACGAGCATCCCGGCGAACCCGATGATCAGGAGCACGACGGCCGCCTGCACGGCCAGGTTGATGCGGCGAACCGGCGCGATTCGGTCGGGTCCGACGGCCGCGGCCGGTTCGGCCCGCGGCCTGGTCCCTGGGCGGATTGTCGGTATCGCCGGGGCCGCCAGCATCGCTTCTGTCGGGCTATTGGTCGTGCTGTCCTCGATGGTCAGCTCCGGGCCGATTTCCAGCGCGTCGGCCTCGGTTCGTCGCGCGAACGCGGCCGCATCGCGGTCGGCTCCTCGCGCGGCGACGTTCCTCCGCGTGCCCACCTCGTCGAACGCCGTCGGTTTCCTCGAGGGCTCGGACGCGGCGGATGTGGGCGGCGGCCCGGCGCCGGCGGCGGCCGAGCGGCATTCCTCCAGCAGGGCGATCACCTCGGTCATCGACGCCGGCCGCTCGGCCGGGCTCTTCGCCATCATCCGCTGGAAAACTTCCTCCAGCGAGATGGGCACGTCCGGGCGCGCCGCCTTCAGCGACGGGGCGGGGCGTTCCATCTGCGCCCGGAGCCGTTCGGCGAGAGTGCCGCCGGAAAACGGCGCTCGGCCGGTGAGCAGGTAGTGGAGGGTGCAGCCGAGGCTGTAGATATCCGCTCGGTGGTCGACCTGTCGCGAGTCGTCGGCCTGCTCGGGTGCCATGAAATCGACCGTCACCAGGAAACTGCCGCTCTCGGGCGACCCGGGGCCGGACGGGCTGCCCTCGTCCATGATCTGCGACATGCCGAGGTCGAGCACTCGCACCGCGCCGGAACTGTCGAGCATCAGGTTCGACGGCTTGACATCTCCATGGACGATCCCCAGCGAGTGGGCCGCGTCCAGTCCCCGCGCCGCCTGGATGATGTGGTCGAGCACTTCCGCGACCGTGAGCGGACCCCGGTTTCGCGTCACCTCGCTCAGGTCGCTGCCATCGATGTACTCCGTCACCAGGAAGCACACGCCGCGGTCCTCGCCGGCCTCGATGACGGCGGCGACGTTGGGGTGCTTCAGCCGCCCGATCGCTTCGGCCTCGCGCCGGAAGCGCAGGGCCGCCGGCCTGTCGGTGACGAAGCGGGGCGGGAGGATCATGATCGCGACGTCGCGGCCCAGCCGGCGGTGACGGGCCCTGTGGGAGACGATCCCGATGGCGCCGGCGCCGAGCTTTTCGAGAATCAGATAGTCGCCGACCAGCAGATCCCGGCCCTTGCCCTGTTCGATGGCGGCGGCCTGATAGCCGGTGAGCCGGCCGGCCTCGTGAAGGACACAGGCGAGGCCAGGCACGCCCGCCGACTCGGGAATCTCGGCGGCGAGGGCATCGAGTTCCTGCGGGGCGACGATGCCGAGATCGAGGACCGTCCGGCGGAAGTCCGACAGGTCGGGCACGTCCGAGGGGTGGTCGTCGGCAGGTCGATTCTCGGACATGCGAGCAGCCCCTCGATTCCGCCAAGGCATGCGGAACACGATCCGGCGTGGCGTGGCGGTGCTCCCCGATCGGCTCGGTGCGTTCGTCAGCATACCGGAGGGGAGACGCCGGGACCAAAGGAAACCGACGGAGCAGGCGTCCCGACTCGCTTGCGGAACGGGGCCCGCGGCGCGAGGATGATATGTTGTTGTCTTCGCGGCGGCGCGGCCGTCGCGGTACCTTCGTCGCGGGAGGATCGTCGCCATGTTCCGGCCCGGGATCAAGCTTGCGTCGTCGTTACTGATCGCGGTGGGCGCCGGGACTCTCGGCCATGTGGCCTCGGCCCAGCAGGGCGCGGGAGGACCGCCGGCCGGCGCCGCGCAAGCGCCGGCCCTGAACGATACGGCGCGGAAATACCTCGAGGCCCGGGTTGAAACCGCGCGGCAGATCGTCGAGGCGGACATGACTCGGTATATCAACGGCGTGGGCACCAGCGCCGATATCCCCGCCTGGTCGCATCGGCTGATGGCGGATCGGCTACGGCTGGCGAGGAACGCCGCCGACCGCATCAAGGCGATCCGCGAGCATCGCCGCCTCATGATGGATCTGGAGGAGATGATGGCCGCCTACGCGAAGACCGGCCAGGTGCGAATGGCGGATGCGCTGAAGGCGAAATACTACCGGCTGGAGGCCGACCAGTTGCTCGCGGAGGAGGGAATCGACCCGGAGAAGGAGCCGATCGATCGCGGGCCCCGTAAGGCCGGGGGTGCACCCGCGCCGCCTGCTCCGCCGTCGCCCTCCAGGCCCTGAACCGGCGAGCATCCCGTCGGACGTGAGAGTCAGGAGAGTAGGAGAGATCGATCGGCCGCGGTCGTCCGTGACATTTCCGGCAGGCACAGTCATGGCCGGACCGCGGTCGCGATCTCTGGCAAGGACACCGATCGATCCTTCCGCCGCCGGGGCGGAGGTCTCACGGTGTCGTGGGGCTGGCGAGGGATCATGGCGGGGTTGGATTCCTGGAGGCGCCCGACGCGCCCCGTCGAGATCGGCGGGGCGCTCAGGGCACCAGGTACTCGGGGACGGCGGGCTGGTCGGGCGTGGAGGTCTCGACCAGCGGGGGCGGGGTGCCGAGCGCGACCCAGAGGCGGAACTGCGCCTGGTCGTACTCGACGATGGCGTTGACGAGGTTCATCCGGGCGGCGGCCAGCAGGTTGAGGCTGTTGATGACCTCGATCGGCCGGCCGAGGTTATTGTAGGTGCGCTCGAGGTCCTCGTGGAAGCCGTTGCGGGACGACTGGAGCTCGCGCCGGGCCACCTCGATCTGGTTGAGGGCGGCTTTGGCCGCGGCGACGTTCGTGGCGATCTCGTCGCGGACGCGGTTGAGGGTCCGGGCTCGCAGGGCGACCGCCTGGTTGGCCTCGGCCTGGCGCTGCTTGATCAGCGCGGCGTTGCCGAAGCCCATGTTGAGGACGTCCCAGTAGAGCCGGACGTCGAAGTCGGTCCGGCCGCCGAAGTTGCCCATGAGCGGCGGGGAGAGGTTGCTGCCGCCGCCGAAGGCACCGCCGCTGAAGCCCAGCCAGAGGGTCGGCAAGAGCGGCCGGCCGATCTCCTCGCGGAGCGCGTACTGGGCCTGGTTGATCTCGGCGGTCCTCGCCGCCAGGTCGGGGCGCTGCTGGAGGGCGACCTGGATGAGTTGCTCGATGGGCGTGTCGAGCGCGACCAGGTTGAGCGGGACCAGCGGCCCGCTGGCCGGCTGGAGCCGGACCGACGGGTCGAGGTTCAGCCGCTGGGCCAACCGGGCCGCGGCGATGCCGACCCCCTGCTCGGCGTCGATGACGTCGGCCCGGCGATAGCGCCACTCGGCCCGCGCCCGGTCGGCATCCGCCGTCCGTCCCTGGCCGATCATCGCGTACTGCCGGGTCTGTTCGACGATCTGGTAGGCCTGCGACTCCGAGAGCCGGGTGGCGGCGAGCAGGACGTTGTGCCGGATCAGCTCGAGGTGGTAGACGGCGACTTCCATGAGGATGTCGTTCTCGGTGGCGCGAGCGTTGAGCCGGCTGGCGATGACTCGCTGGCGGGCGACGAGCGGCTCGAACCAGGCGTCGGTCAGCGGGGTGAGGATGTTCACGCCGGGGATGCCCATCGTGCCGGCGATCGCCGTGCTCGCACCGGCACCGAGGTAGAGGGATTGCAGCGAGACGTTGATGATCTTGCCCGAGGACCGCTGGAGGTCGCCGTTGTGCCCGTGGTAGCTGGCACCGGCGTTGAGCGACGGGACCAGGAGGGTCCGCGCGGTCAACTGCTGGGCCAGGGCCTCGAGGATGACGGTCCGCGCCCGGTTGATCGTGGGGTTGACCATGTCGGCCAGCCGCAGCGCCGTGGCCAGGTCGATGGGGTACTGGCCGGACGGCGGCGGGGTGACCTCGGCGACGGGCACGGTCTCGCGCTCGGCCGTGCGGCGGACCTCGGAGTCGGAGGCGCGGGCCGGGAGCGAATCACCCGCGGTCTGCACCAGCGAGGCCCTGGCGATCGGCACGCGGCGCGAGGCCGGGGCCGAGGCCGCGGTCGTTGTGACCTCAGGCGGGCTGGGCGGCGCCGTCGGCCCGCCGATCCCTGTCCCGGCCGCGGCCGTCGTGGCCGCGGCCCGCGAGGCGGTGGCGCCGGCCGTCGGCGCCGTCGAGGCCGACGAGGGGCCGGGCACGGGCCGGCCCATCTCCTTGAGTGCTTCCGCGCCCCCCATGAGGCGCGGTTCGCGTTCGGTCACGCAGCCGGAGGCCATCAGTACGGCGATCGTGAGCGACAGCCTCCAGGGCCGCGAGCCACCCCGGCGATCGTCTGCGCTCGCATCGCGATGCGGAGAACGCATGTCAGCGCCCTTTCTAGTGAGGTGAGTCGAGGCGGCCATCATTGCCCGGCCCCGGCGCTCTGGCCGGAGAAGTTCGCGGGTGGCGGGATGGTGGGGCGGAGCCCGGCGGCCTGCACCGCGTCCCGACGCGGGGCGGGCGCCGAGGCCGACGCCGCGCCCGCCGCGGCCCTCGGGGCGGCGGGCATGTTCATCGGGCGCTGCGAGGCGTCCGGCGTGGCCGGGATCGGCAGCGGCGAGATCGAGCCCGGCGGCTTCGCGCCCGGGGGCAGGTTCGTCGGCACCACGCCCTCGGTCGGAACCGGTCGGGCCAGCGCATCGGCCGGGGGCTGGCCGAGGGCCACGTACATCTCGAACTGAGATTCGTTGTAGTCGATGATCGAGTCGATGTAATCGAGCCGCGCGCCCGAGAGGAGCTGGAAGCTGTTCAAGAGCTCGATCGGCAGCACGCCCCGCGTGCTGACGCCCTCGGCCCCGACCATCAACCGGGTGTTGTCCAGGTCGTTGTGGAAGGCGAGATAGCCCGAGCGGACCGCCTCCTCGTAGACGCCGATCTGGGCATACCGGGCGTGGGTGCGGGCGTAGGCCTCGGCGATGTCGGCGCGGACCATGTTGAGGGTCTCGACCTGACGGAACTGGTTCATCTTGAGCCGCGCATCGGCACCGCGGATCAGGGCGATGTTCCCCAGGCCGAGGTTCTGGATGGTCCAGTAGACGACGACGTCGAGGTCATCCCGGCCGCCGAAGCCGCCGAAGATCGGCCGCACGAGGTTGCTGCCGCCGCCGAAGCCGCCGGCGCTGTAGCCGATCAGGGTGTTCGGGGAGAAGGGCAGGATCTTGGCCCCGCCGAGGTACAGCAGCGCCGCCTCGATGGCGGCCCGCTGGGCCGCGACCTCCGGCCGGCGGAGCAGCCCCAGCGCGATCAGCTCGCTCAGCGGCATCGGGTCGGGGACCAGCGGCTGCGGCACGACGACGGCGTCGGTCGGGTGCAGCCGGATCGACGGGTCGAGGTTCAGAAGCTGGCAGAGCCGGGCCGACGCCGTGAGGATCTCGGCGTCCGCCGCCTGGATCAGCGACTCCCAACGCGAGACGACCGTCGAGGCCCGGTTGGCGTCGGCCACGCGGCCCTGGCCGAACCGGGCATAGTCGCTGGTGATCTGATAGATCACCCTGGCCTCGTCGCGGGCCTGGATCCGGGCCGCCCGGCGCCCCTCGGCCCGCAGCAGCTCGCTGTAGGCGTGGGCGACCTGGAGCAGCATCTGGTTGCGCACGGCGATCGTCTCGAATTCGCGCTGCCGCACGGTCTGCTTCGAAGCGAGATATCCGTAGATCCCGTAGCCCACGTTTCCGGCGTAGAAGACGCCCGGGATGGTGGCCGT
>DAIDHB010000517.1 GCA_027452145.1 Planctomycetales bacterium | reverse complement strand
CCGAAGGCGCCCGCCCCGCGACTGCGGCCCGGCGTCCGGACGGGCCGGCGGGAAAAAACCGGAAAACTGGTCTGACACACGGGGTCGCGCGGGTCCGACTGGCCGCCAGAAGTAGGTTGGGCTTTCCAGCCCGACGCGGGTCCGTATCCGCCCGAGATCCATCGGGCTTTCCAGCCCGACCCCACTCCCAACCAGGCTGCGGGGACCGGTCCGCGTCGGGCACGACTGCCCGACCTACTTCAGAATTCGCCCGATCCGCCCGCCCCGCGACCCCGGCCCTGCTTCCGGACGGGCGGGACGCGACACCTCCCGTCCGGCGGGTCGGGCCGATCGGGCGGGGTCCGGAACACTTCCGCCTCTCGTCCACGAACCCCGAGGATTATGCGCTCCCGGGCCTGTCCTTGCGTTTCCGACGGGTTCCTGGAACGCGATCGCCCCTCCGGATATCCTGGTCATTAACGTGCGGGATTACAGCACAGCACACGCGGCGAGGACGACATCATGACGCTATTGACCCCCGAACAGCGCCGGGAAGTCCGTGCGGCGGGAGACCATCCGGTCAAGGTCGAGGATCCCGATACGCACGAGTCGTACGTCCTCGTCAAGGCCGCGGTCTATGAGAAGCTCCGCGAGCAGGTCGAGGTCGAGAAGGTGGACCCTTCGTTCTACGAATACGGCGAGTTCATCCCGGGGACACCATGAGGATCCTCGACCGTCTGCCCTATCACGAGGACCCGACGCGGCTCGGCTTCCGCGACGAGGTTGTCGACATCCGGGCGGAGCAGATCGCGATCTGGGTCCGGCTCCGCACCCTGGTGTTTCCCGCGATCCTCGACACGGGGCATTCGCACAACTTCTCGATCCCCGAGCGACTGCTCAGGCGGTGGGCTGGAGTCGAGTCGCTCGAGCCGATCGGGGAAATCGAGGTCAATGGCCGCCGAATGACCCAGCATCGGGCCGATGTCTGGATCCACGGGAATCGGCCGGGTCGCCGCGAGCCTGCCGACGCAGCCTTCGCGCTCGAGATGGACCGAGGTATCACGGTCGTCCCGGAAGGGACGCCAGGCGCCCCGCGACTTCCCTTACTCGGGTTGCGGGCGATCTCGCGGAACCGGTTGAGGCTGACGATCGACGGCGCAAGTCGGCGGGTCTCGCTGGGCACCGAGGGCTGGCTCTCGAGATTCCTCCGCGCGCGGGCAGGAAGTCCTGTGCGGCGGACGGGGTGAGATCGCAGACTCGGCTCGCCGCGATCGCCGCGGCGGGCGGCCTGGTGCCCGACGCGTCCGCCCGTCGCGCCCCCTTGCCGTGCCGGATCACCCGTCCGCACCGCCCTGAAATCCGTCGGGCTCTCAGCCTGATGCCGATCCGTCCCCGTCCGACCCATCCCGGCGGCCGGGGCCCCGATCGGCGGGCCGCATAGGTCACGAGGTCACGGGGTCAGGCCAGGTTTGCGGTTTTTTCGGCCGCGGGCCCGACGGACTCCAGACCAGGGCCATAAGAGCGGATCATCCGCCACCGCCCGCCGGGTCGTGGCCGGCCCGCCCGGCCGTCATCGGCCGCCGGGCGGGTCTGCGGCATCGTTTCGTCAGACGCTCATGCATTCCCCAGCAGGCGCTCATACTCATCGTGGGGGCCGATCCAGAACCAGACCAGACCATCTGGAGCTTCGGCAGCCAGGGCTCGATACCCGGCCGCAGCCCGCACCGACCACAGACGCCCGACCTTCTTGAAATGGAGCGAGGGAAGGATGCCGCGGATCCGCTCGCAGCAGGGCGTAATGCCGATCGGCCACCCGCTTCACCGCCTCGGGAAGCCAGCCGGGTAGAACATTCCCAGAAGTCGGCCGTCGTGTGGTGATTCCCAGCGCGGCCTTCGGCCGCAGTGGTCAGTGGTCAGTGGTCAGTTGAGATCGGGACGTCAGGTGACAGCTTGCTGACCGGGACCCCGGCCCAGATGAACAATCTTGCACGACGTTGAAGATTCTCGGAGTTAGTCGTACAGGGGACGAGTCCGGCCGGCCCAGTGCTCTTCCAGCGCCTTGTCGATCAAGGCGTCGAGTCGGCCGGCCTGCTCGTCGCGCTCGATCTGCTCGTCCCAGCGCCGCTCGGCGAACTCCGCCAGCCAGTCCCGGACGCGGGCGACGTCCTCGGCGGGGAGTTGCTCGATCGCGGCGGTGATCTCCTCGACTGTGCTCATCGGTCGCTCGCATTCAGCGGGTGAATCGGGCCGCATCCAGCGTAACATCACGCCCAGGGCGTGCGTGACACCCAGGGTCTGCGGGCGCTCGAATGCTCACTCAGCCGCGAGCGGCACGAGGGCGCGGAGCTTGCGGTCGCGCAGATACAACCCCAGCCACGCGACGACGCCGACCGTGACCGGTACGAAGAACATCCCGTCGTTGGCGTGGACGTGGGTCGCCACCGCGCCACCCAGGTAGGCGAGCATGAGGAGCCCGCCGAGGTAGCGGGTCTTCGGGACCAGGTAGAGGACAAACATCGTCAGCTCGATGACTCCGAGCGGCAGGGCGGAGCCAGCGGGATAGTTCCTGGACCACTCCTCGGTGAAGCCCTTCGGTTGCGCGATCTTGAAGAAGGCGCTGGGCAGGAACACCAGGGAGAGGATGCCCGAGAGCACCCAACCGGTCACGCGCTGCCATTTCGGGAGCGGATCCGTCATCATCTGGATTGCACCTTACTGGTCCGTTTCAGGAATCGCAGCAGATCATCCTGCTGCGCTCTGGTCCATGCTTCGGCACGATTCAGCCCTGGCCTGCTTCGCATTGTGAGCGACCGCGGCCGTTTTGAGAATCCTGAACGCGTCCGCGTCAGCCTCCCCAGCCTTCGCCCCGACGAACGGCCTCGATCGTGGCGAGGTCGATCTTCCGCATCGTCATCAAGGATCCCATGGGGGCGGGCGAAGGCCCATGGGGATCGGGCCAGGTTTGCGGTCTTATCGGCCACCAGCCCGACGGACTCCAGACCCGGCCATGGGGGCGGATCATCCGCCCGGAGCCCGGCGGATCGTGGCCGGGCCAGGCCGTCCGTCCGCGGCCGCCGGCCGGCCGGCCGGATCCCGGACGCCGCCGCGGTCGTCCGGCCCGACCCTGCCCGAGGTCCGCCGGCCTTCCCGCCCCCGATCCGCTCGAAGTCAGTCAGGCCTTTGGCCAGACGCCGATCCGTCCGAACGGACGGCCCGTCCGAAGTAGGTCAGGCTCTCAGCCTGACCCGGGTCCGTATCCGCCCAATCCGCTCCGGCCCGCCCGTTACGGAGTCGGGCAAGACGGCCCGACCTACTTCAAAATCGCCAGATTCCGGCTCGTCCGGCAGAAATC
>DAIDHB010000516.1 GCA_027452145.1 Planctomycetales bacterium | reverse complement strand
GTCGCGATCCAGAATGGTAAGAAAGGTGCCCTGGACGAGGTCGGCGGCCTCGTCGGGCGGATGTCCCTTGCGACGGACGAAGGCGTAGAGGGGATACCAGTAGGCCGAGCACAGCTCGGCCAGGGCCTCGCGGGCCGCGGGGCCGGCGCGACCGCCCGCCGCGACGACCTGGCTCCATCGCGTCGTCGGGAACGGGACGTTCGATGAGGCTTCGGGACGCGATGCGGCCACGGTTGACCTCGCCACCCGCTCGGAAGCGAGCGGAAATTCGCAGCTTTCGCCGATCCACGCGTCAGCGTACTCTACGGCAGGTCGGCCCGGCGCCGCAACCGGCGGCCGCGAGCGCGAGCGCGCGCCGCGACCGATCCGCGGACATGGATTTCAAGGACCCTCCGAGATCGTGAACGGATCGCAGACCGCCCGGACTCCCCACCGGCGGGCGACGACGCCTTCCGGGACAGACTCGGATCGGGCGCCGGCGGACCGCAGCCGGAGAAATCGGACACTCCTCGCCGAACACCACCGCCAAGCGCCCATCCGCGGGCGATGCGCATCCGGGTGACGGACTGTTCGGCGCGGGGAGCTGACCGCGCCGAGGAATGGAATCGTCACCACGAATGGCACGAATCCCAACGAATCGAGACCGCCTCGGCCTTCACCAGATTCGTGCCCTTCGTGCGATTCGTGGTCGATTTCCGAGACTCCTCGCCGGGCATCGCCGCCGGACGCGCCGAAGGAGCAAGGACCGATCCGCATGGGCCGACCCTGCCCCAGGTGGTGGTCGGCGAGGAGTGTCAAAAACCGAGACTTCGCGCTTTCGTCGCCCGCGCGGGCCGGGAGCCAGTCCCTGCTGTTCTCTGGTGCAACTCATGCAACGGCGAATGAATCTAACAAACCGACCAATGTGAATCAGGCCGGTGCCCCGGCGGCCTGAGGGAGGCGTTGCTGGGAGGCCAGCAACGCCTCGACCTCGGCGAACCGGACTGGTTTGGTCAGGTAGTGGTCGAAGCCGACCTCCATGGCCCGGCGTCGGTCCTCCTCCCCCGTGCGGCCGCTCAGGGCGATCAGCAAGACCTCGCTCGTCTCGTGCTGGCTCCGCAACCACCGGGCGACCTCGAAGCCATCCAGCTCGGGCAGCCCGATGTCGGTCAGGATCACGTCCGGCCCGAACTCGCGCGCCATCTCAATCGCCGACGCGCCGTCGTGAGCGACCCGTACATCATGGCCGCGGCTCCCCAGCATCTGGGCGTACATCTCGGCGAACTCCTTGTTATCATCGGCCAGCAGGATGCGGCGAGGCCGCGCGGGCGTGGCCGCGAGTCCTTCGGCTCGGCTGGCCGGCTCGGAGGATACCGGGCTCGCCTGCGCCAGCGGGATCCGGATGGTGAATTCGCTGCCATGGCCGGGGCCTTCGCTGCGTGCCTCGACGGTCCCACCGTGCAACTCCGCGAGGCGCCGCACCAGGGACAGGCCAATCCCCAACCCGCCCGCAGCGTCGTCCTGCACCCGCTCCTCCTGGGTATACAGGCCGAAGAGCTTCGGGAGCATCTCCGGGGCGATGCCCTGGCCCTCGTCGCGCACGCGGACCACCGCCTGCCCATCCTCCCAGGCCGCCGCCAGCCAGATCCGGGACTCGCGCGGGCTGTACTTGGCCGCGTTCACCAGCAGATTGGCGAAGATCTGGGCCAGCCGGGCTCGATCGCCCTTCAGCGACAGGCCCGCCGGCGGCCGCTCGACCAGGAGTTGATGCCCCCGGGCCTCAATCATCGGCCGGCTGATCTCGATGGCGAGGTCCACGGCCTCCATCAGGTCCAACAGCTCGCATCGCAGGTCCAGCTTCCCCTGGGCGATCCGCGACGCATCCAGCAGGTCCTCGATCAGGCGGGAGACGTGCTGAACCTGATGGTCGATCGCCTCGCCGGCGCCGCGGACGCCAGGATCCGCGCGCATGTTCAGAAAGAGCGATTCCAGAGCCGCCCGGATGGCGGACAGGGGATTGCGCAGCTCATGGGCAAGTTGAGCCAGGAATTCGTCCTTGCGCCGGTCGGTCTCCTGGAGGGCCTCCGCCCGCGCCCGCGCGGCGATCGACCAGCCCGCTGTCGCGTTGATCAGACCGATGAGTGCGATGCTGACCGCGGCGGAGATCACGATCGAGAACACCGCGCCGGTGTAGGCCCGCCGCGCGGCGGCGGTTCGGACCCTCAGCAATCCATTCTCCTCGGCTTCAATCGCGTCGAAGATCACCCGCAGGGTGCCCACCTGCTGCCTGGCGGCGGCGCCGAGGAGAAACCGGCGGGCGGTCTCGACCCCCTCCTCTCGACCCAGGCGGAGACATTCCTTGAGCAGGGCCAGCCGCGTGTGGATGTGCTCCTGGGCGACGTCGATACGGGCCCTCTGAGCGGGGCTGTCGCCGGCAAGCCGGCGCAACCGGTCGATGTCATCCCGGACAGAGACGACAGCCGAGTGGTAGGGCTCCAGGTAGGTGGGGTCGCCCGTGATGATGTAACCCCGCAGTCCATTTTCGGCATCCCTGAGTGTCAAAAAGGCTCCGGACGTGGCCGCCAGGAACTCCTGGGTATGGGTGACCCACCGCTCATGCTCGGCGATCTGCCGGATGTTCCAGTACGAATAGATCGCGTTGACGGCGAGGACGCCGAGGGTCAGGGCAAGCCCGATGCGCACGATTCGGCCGGTGGAACGATTCATGGAATAGCATTGGCTCGTAGTCTGCCGGGCAGAACCCAGGATGCCGGCGGTTCGACGACATAGAGACTATCATTCTAACCCACAGGCAAGATGGGTAAGCAATAGTGGCCGAACTGACCCTTGATCTGGTGAGCGACAAGGCAGATCAGCGTCATCGGCGTTGATTCGGGACCGGACGGGATCGGCGATGGTTCCTGGTGAGAATCTGGGCGGCCTGGAGGGTGCCCATCTTATCCAGACTCTTGCCTATTTTTCTTCGGCACATGCATTCCGCCGTGGCACTGTTTATCCACGGGATGTCGTATTTCGACGAGAAGGAGCTCGGTACGCTCATCCTGGCGATGCACCGGGTGCAATGGGTGTGACCGGCGATTGATGTGGCAGCCGGGTGGGGCCCGGGGTGGCTCGGGAGGGCGAGCCTCCCGGCGAGCCGGGACCTGCAAGAGGCTCGGCAGGAGCCTCGCCCTCCCGGCGGATCGGCGGCGCCGGGACCCGACACCAATCGGAGGTCGCACCCGGTCCAACAACTCCGGCTCCCCGTGGTCCTGCTCGGCGCCGGCCTCCGGGATGCCGCCATCCTTGGCGCTGTCCGCGGCGATCGCGGGCATTGCCGACCGAGACCGCCTGCGGGATCATCGCTTCTCGTCGCGATGCTCGGGCGGTGACTCGCGTTGCCAGGGGACCTCGCCGCCGCGCTGGATGTGCCGGCTCAGGGCGGCCGAGAGCTCGGCCGCGATCCGGCGCTCCTTGTCGATCAGGTTGGTCGTCTCGCGCGGGTCGGTGCGGAGGTTGTACAGCTCGCGCGGCCGGAACGGACTGTCCTGGATCAGCTTCCAGTCCCCGCGAATCAGGGCCTCGATCGTCTTCCCGCCATGGGCGGGCCCGCCCTCGCGGCGCACGAAATAAAGCTCGCGCTGCGCATCCGGCTGCGGCCCCGGCACGCCGACGAGCGTCGGCAGGAAGCTGATCCCGTCGAGGCCCGGAGGGACCTTCACGCCGGCCGCCTCGCACAGGGTCGGGAACAGGTCCATCGTCGCGACGACCCGATCGGTCCGCGAGCCCGCCGCGATCCGGCCCGGCCATCGGGCCGCGCCCGGGACGCGCAGCCCTCCCTCGTACATGTGCTGCTTCTGGCCGCGGTAGGGCCCGTTGTTCGCGCCGTTGCTCGCCACGCCGCCGTTATCCGAGGTGAAGACCACCAGGGTCTCCCTCGCCAGCCCGAGCCGGTCGAGCGCGTCGAGCACCCGGCCGATCCCGGCATCCATGTGCTCGATCAGCGCCACCAGCTTCGCGCGCGAGTCGTCGATGCCCGGCTGCCGCTCGCGCACCTTCCGAACCCATTCGGCCGGCGGCTGGATCGGGTCGTGAGGCGCGTTGTAGGCCAGGTAGAGGAAGAACGGCCGACCGGCCTTCGCCCGCTCCTCCAGGTAGTCCACCGCCCAGTCGGTGAAGAGGTCCGTGGCGTGCCCCTTCGGATCGACCTCCTGCTGTCCGTGCCGCATGTAATTGATTCCGTGACGTCGATGCGTCGTGTAGTCGTCCATCATGTCGCCGAGGTAGCCGCGGAAGGTGTCGAACCCGCGCTCGGTCGGCGTGTTGGGGGATTCCAGGCCGAGGTGCCACTTGCCAACGATCGCCGTGTGATAGCCGGCGGACCTCAGCACCTGCGGGAGCAACACCGCCCGCGGCGACAGGAAGCCCCACGAGTTGTCGGCGTGCGTCCGGATCACGCCGGGGACGCCGACGCGGTCGGGGTAGCAGCCGGTCAGCAACGCGGCCCGCGTCGGCGAGCAAACCGGGCAGCTCGCGCGGAAGTTGCGGAGGTCCATGCCCTCGCGAAACAGCCGGTCGATCGCCGGCGTGCGGATGTCGGGCGTGCCGAAGGCGCTGTAATCGCCTCGCCCCTGGTCGTCGCTGAGGATCACGATGAGGTTCGGCGGTGCGGCGACGGCCGCAGGGGTGTTCCACGCGGGAACAAGTACCAGGCCGATGATCGACCACAGGACGCCATAACGCATCGGAATATTCTCTCCAATGGCGAACCGGCGACCGACGCTTGCGGACCCGGCGACACACGTCGCCGATTCGCCCGATCGCTACCCGGGCACTCTACCGCCCGGCGGGCTTCAGGACGCGATCCAAAAATAGGTTGATCTGCTCGTTCGACGCCTCGGTCGGATCGTGACCCGCGCGGTTCGTCATCGCCACCCGGTCCTGATGACCCAGGAGCCTGTTGACGGCGACCGCGTGGTTCAGCGCCCGCCAGCGCTCGGGGGTATCCTCCGAGCCGCCCGAGACCAGGAACGGCCGCGGGGCCATCAGCGCGTGCAGCTCGTGCAGGTCATGGCCGGAGTCGACCAGGGCCTTGTAGGCCCCGGTGCGCGGGCGATCGGGCGCGATGATGCCCCGCGCGCGGGTCCGGCCCGGCTCCCAGCCGAGATACCAGGGCTCCCAGTAGTTGACGTTCGGGCGGGACTCGTCGAAGACGATCCCTGGGTCCGACCAGACGCCGCAGGCGAACCGATCGTCCAGGCACGCGGCGAACAGCGCCCATTTCCCGCCGTAGGAGTGGCCCATCACGCCGACGCGGTGCGGGTCGACCTCGGGAAGGTGGGACATCGCGTTGTAGCAGTTGGCCGCGACGTAGGCCAGGTACGAGAGCGGCTGGATCTCGGGATAGCCGCGGCCGGGCGTGATCTCGTAAGGCGAGATCCCGATCGACAGGGCGACGAAGCCCCGCCGGGCCAGTTGGAGGGCGAAGTCGCGCCCCGGCTTCCCGCGGCCGATGGCCGTCTCCGGCTCGTAGAAGACGACCAGCACGGCCGGGGACGGACGTCGGCCGTCGGGGACCAGCAGGTAGCCGTCCATGGTGCGGCCCGCGGCGACCTCGACGCGCACCCGGCGCTGATCGAAGCCCTCGCGCCGCTCGGTGCCCAGGACCTCGACCTTCGGCCGCTCGATCAGCGGCGGCCAGGCCCCGATGAAGCCGTGCCAGGCCGCAAGGATCTCCTTGCGGCGCCTCGGCCAGTCGGCGGCGTCGCGGACCGGCCGGCCGTCGTCGAAGGCCAGGGGCGACCGGTACTTTCCCAGGTCGCCGCGGAACTCGGCCGGGCATCGGAATGCCGATGCGAGCGGCCCGGGCAGGCCGCTGGAAACCTGGTCCTGCCCCTGGGCCCCGACAATCACGCCGATGGCGGGGATCACGAGCAGTCCCACGACGAGGGCTGTGGCGAGCGAACGCGTCATCTTTCGACCTTCCACCAGGGATGTCCATGGGGATCGGATTCGTGGACCCGGGCGATGGCCATTATCGCCCGGCCGTCGCCAGCGAGCCACCCGCCGCCGTTCCGGGTACAACGCGATGCGGGGGATCGCCTGGGGTGGGCATTGCCCACCGGCGATGGCCTCGACAGGTCGGCAATGCCGACCCTACGATCACCTTGCGACGGCCTGTTCACGGCGTGCAGGATTCCGTAATGCCATCGGGGAGCAAGAGGTGGCATCTCCGGCTTCGCTCTCGATCTTCGTGGCTGTGGCCTCTGTGCTCTCTGTGATTCGTCATCCTTGATGAGCTGTGGAACAATGAGTGACGAACGACCACGCGCCGACGGCCGATTTCCGACGACCCGCTGGAGCCGCGTGGCCGCCGCCGCCGACCCCGGGAGCCCCGATTCTCGCGAGGCTTTGGAAGAGCTCTGCGCCACGTACTGGTTCCCCGTGTATGCCCTGGTCCGCCGCAAGGGATTCGACCCGGATGCCGCGCTCGACCTGGCCCAGGACTACTTTGCCCGGCTGCTGGAGAAACCCGTGCTGGCCGCGGCCGACCGGCACAAGGGGCGGTTCCGCGCCTTCCTGCTGGCGGACTGCACGTTCTTCCTGGCCAACGCCCGCGACCGCGACCGCCGCATCAAGCGCGGCGGCGGCCGGCGTTTCGTCGCGATCGACGCGACCGACGCCGAGGGGCGCTACGGCGCCGAGCCATCCCACGAATTGACTCCCGAGCGGCTTTTTGAGCGCACCTGGGCGCTGACGCTGCTGGCCGGGGTGTTTGACGCGCTGCGAGACGAGTTCGAATCCGACGGCAAGCTCGCCGCGTTCGACGAGCTGAAGGTCGTGCTGGAGGAGGGCCGCGGCGCGGTCCGCTACGCCGAGATCGCCGGCCGGCTGGGGATGTCAAAGGGGGCCGTCAAGGTCGCGGTCCATCGGCTGCGGAAGCGCTATCGGGACCTGCTGCGCGAGCGGATCGCCGCGACGCTGGATGACCCGGCCGAGGTCGACGACGAGATCCGGGCGCTGTTCGATGCGCTGGGTTGAGCGCCGGTCCCAGAGATGGGAGGGCGAGGCTCCGGCCGAGCCGGAACCCGCCGTCCGCGTACCCCCTCTGCCGGCTCGCCGCGAGGCTCGCCCTCCCGACTGGGTCCCTACCACAATCGACCCTTATCGATCGTTTGCGGACCGCATCCGGAAGAATCTCGTGTAACCTTCGAGCAAATCGGCTTTATCCTGTTAAAGGAGGATCACCGCACCGATCCCAGCACAGGAGACGCCGCGATGCCCGCCGTCGACCCCGATCTCTGCCCGTCCTGCGGCGCCCGACGGCCGGCCGGCGCCCCCGGTGGCCTGTGCCCGCGTTGCGTGCTCCGGCACGCGATGGAGTCCGCTGGTAGCGGCGAGGACAGGGGTGAGGCCGATGGCCAGGGGGTGGTGTCGACCGTCGACTCGCGGCCCGGGCCGCTGCTGGAGGCACTCGCCTCGCACGTCGGCGACGTGCCCCGGGTCCGGCTCGCCGAGCCGGGGGCCGGCACGACGCTGGCCGACGGCGACAGCCAGCCCGACGGCGGCCTCGAATCGCCCCCGTGGACCGACTCGCCCGAGCTGCCGGAGAACCCGGGCGATGCCGCGCACCTCGAGCTGCTCGGCGAGATCGCCCGCGGCGGCATGGGCGCGGTGCTGAAGGGCCGCGACCCGAACCTCGGCCGCGACCTGGCGGTCAAGGTGCTGCTGGAACAGCACCGCGACCGGCCCGACCTGGCCCGCCGGTTCATCGAGGAGGCCCAGATCGCCGGCCAGCTCCAGCACCCCGGAATCGTCCCGGTGTACGAGCTGGGCGCCTTCGCCGACCGCCGGCCGTATTTCAGCATGAAGCTCGTGAAGGGCCGGACGCTGGCGGCGCTGCTGGAGGAGCGATCCGACGCGGCCGACGACCTGCCGCGTTTCATCAGCATCTTCGAGCAGGTGGGCCGCACGCTGGCCTATGCCCATGCGAGGGGCGTGATCCACCGCGACCTGAAGCCCTCCAACATCATGGTCGGCGGCTTCGGCGAGGTGCAGGTGATGGACTGGGGACTCGCCAAGGTGCTGGCGTCGGGCGGTGTGGCCGACGAGTCGCGGGCCGTCCAGCGCCGCGACGGGGCCAGCCTGGTCCAGACGCTGCGCACCGGCTCGGACGCGGACGCCTCGCAGGCGGGCAGCGTGATGGGGACGCCCGCGTACATGCCGCCCGAGCAGGCCGGCGGCGACGTCGAGGTGCTCGACGAGCGGGCCGACGTCTTCGGCCTGGGGGCGATTTTGTGTGAGATCCTCACCGGCGATCCGCCCTACACCGGCCGCGACGGCCACGAGGTCTTCCGCAAGGCGCTCCGCGGCGACCTGGCCGACGCGATGGCCCGACTGGATGCCTGCGGGGCCGACGCCGAGCTGATCGCCCTGGCGAAATCGTGCCTGTCGCCCGAGCTGCTCGACCGGCCGCGGGACGCGCGAGTCGTCTCGGACCGGCTGACCGAGCACCTGGCCGGGGTGCAGGAGCGGATGCGGGCGGCCGAGCTGGCGCGCGCCGCCGAGTCGGCGCGGGCGATCGAGGCCGTGCGGGAGGAGCGGGCCGCGCGGCGGTCGCGGCGGCTGGCCGCCGGGCTGGCGGCGTCGGTGTTCGCCGCGCTGGCGATCGGCGGCGGCGGCGCGGCGTGGTTCGCGTCGGTCCGGGCCGCCCGGCTCGCCGCGGCGGCCCGCGAGGTGGACGATCGGCTCGGCCAGGTCGTGGTGCTGCGCGCCCGGGCCCGGGCTGCCCCGCCGGGTGCCGTCGCTGCCTGGAAGGCGGCGCTGGCCGAGGCATCCCGCGCCGCCGAGCCGGCGCGGGACCTGGCCGACCCCGAGCGGTCCGCGCGGCTCGCCGCCGTCGTCGTCGAGCTGGAGCAGGGCCTGGCCGACGCCGAGGTCCAGGCGGCGCGGCTCGAGGTCGACCGCGCCCTGCTGGCGGAGCTCGAGTCGGTCCGCGGCGGCCTGGCCGACCACGGCGACCCGAAGCGGACCGACGCCGAGTACGCCGCCGCCTTCCGCAAGGCTGGGCTGGACCTCGACGCCGTCGGCCCCGAGCGCGCCGGCGGCTGGATCGCCGACCGCACCGCACCGCTGGAGCTCGCCGCGTTCCTCGACGACTGG
>DAIDHB010000515.1 GCA_027452145.1 Planctomycetales bacterium | reverse complement strand
GGCCGTCACGATCAGGATCGCCGAGGCCGCGGCGATCCTCGGCGGCAGCGACGTCGAGGCCACCGTCGGTGGGTCGCCGCCCATTCCCTGCACGCGGCGACGATGGACGGCCGCCGCCCACTCGCCCAGGTTCCACGCGGTGATCGTCCCGGCCACGGCCGCGAATTGATGGCTGTTCCGCGTCGCCTGGAGGCTCAGGTAGCTGAATGCGGCGAACATCAGCAGGCGAAAGGGAACGAGCCAGCCGGCCCAGGTCCACGGAACGGATGGCTTGACCTCCGGCTCGGGCTTTGATTTCTTGCCCCTCTTGCGGGGTGTGTCCGCCGGGGATTTCTTCGCCTTCGTCCGCCGAGCGCTTGCCGATTTGCCGCTCGCGATTTCGGCCGGAGCCGGCGGGGGATCATTCCGCCCGGCGGGGAAGGCTCGCGTGCCGACCCACCAGAAGAACGGGACGAGAAAGCTCAGCGCCCCCAGCCCCATCGTGACGAAATGAAGCTGCAAGGGCAGGTTCGCCAGCCCGGCCTGCCGGATGAAAAAAGGGATCGACCAGAGCTCGGCGATCCCCTCGGAGAAGACCTTGTTCGTCATCGTGCCGGCCAGCTCGATCGGGAACACCGCCCCTCGGATTCCGTACGGGTTGAGCAGGCATGCGGCGAATGTCGCCAGGCTGCCGAACCCGACGATCCGCCACCAGCGCACGTCCGACACCGGCGCGTTTCGGCCCAGCATTCCCGCGACGGCCATCGTGACAAAGGCGTCGATCAGCGCGAAGGACAGCAGGATCGGGCCGAGCACGAAGAGCCCGTGCGAGTTGACCCAGGCGAGCTGGACGATCGGCAGCAGTACCACCAGCCAGGGTCGTCGATCCCAGCGGCAGATCACGGCGAGGAAGATCGACAGGTAGAGGAGCGACAGGGTCTCGGGACGCACGTACATCCGGCCGCCCAGCACCAGCAAGGCGGGCAGCCAGGCGGTCAGCATCGCCCAGACCGGCCATTCCCGCCGTCGAGCCGTCACAAGGATCAGGACCGCGATCGTCGTCACGACGCACTTCGCCAGGTTCAACGCGACGACTCCCCAGCGGTCGTGGAGCCAGCTCACGCCGATCTGGAAGAGCCAGTGCAGGTCGATCCAGGGGGCGCCGTCGCGAGTATAGGTGAAGATGTCCGTCCGGGGGACCTGCCCGGTCTGGCGGATGAGCTGGCCGGTGCGGAGGTGCCAGTAGATGTCGGCGTCCTTGAGCGGGAAGGCGCCGAGCAGGAAGGTGAGGCCCAGGAAGATCGCCACCAGGGCGGCGTCCATGGCAGCGGCGAGGCGGGCGGAGGGGCGGTCGAGGATCGCTGGCGCCGCGACGTTCTCGACCGTCCGAGCCCCGGGGGACGAGGCTGGCGAGCTCTGGGTGGTCATCGGCGAGGGGGCTCTCGGTGGTCAGCCGCATTCGGGCCGGATCAGGTCGTCGGCTAGCTGGTTGCTCTCCATCGTAAGCTACCCGCCGGGAGGGGCGAAACGGCAATCCCACGACGGCGCCTCGGTCCCCGTCGCCACGACTCGGGACCCCGGCCGGTGCGACGATTCCGTGCAATTAGCTCCGCGCGGATGGTCAATCGGCTGCCGGAAATGCTAGCCTGATGGGCCCGCGGGCCCGCGATCGCCCCGTCTCGGGGCCCGGACGAACGGATTCACGCACGCCATCGGTGAGGATACCGCCATGAACTTCTACTGGATCTACGACATCCCCAACTGGACCCTGTTTCTGCTGATCGTTGCCACGTTCGTCGCCCTCTCTCTCGCCGGCCTCTTCGCGACCCGCCCTGTCGTGCGGAAACTCTATGGTCCCACGACCCACTACAACGACATCGTTAGCTACTTCTTCGCGGGGATCGGCGTCTTCTACGGGCTGGCCCTCGGCCTGATCGCCGTCGCCACCTGGGAGAATTACACCGACATCGACGGCGTCGTCGGCACCGAGGCCGCCGCCGTGGCGAGCTTCTACCGCGACCTCGACGGCTACCCGCAGCCCTTGCGCGGCCGCCTGGAAGGCATGATGCGAGACTACGTGAAGTTCGTGATCGAGCGCGAATGGCCGGCGCACAAGCAGGGGATCGCGCTCGAGGATGGCGATGTCCTGCTCGATCGGCTGGAAGACGAGGTCATGAACTTCGAGCCGACGAAGGAGCGCGAGAAAATCCTCCAGGGCGAGGTGCTTCGCTCGCTCGACACCGTGCAGGAACAGCGGCGCATGAGGCTACAGGCGGTGCCGACAGGGCTCCCGGCGGCGCTCTGGTCGGTCGTGCTCATCGGCGCGGTGCTCAACATCGTCCTGACATACCTCTTCTGGGTGGATCACCTGAGCGTTCACGCGATGCTGGTCTCCATCCTGGCCATCTTCATCGCCCTTTTGATCTTCCTCACGGCCGCCATGGACAATCCCTTCCGCGGGGAGTTCAGCGTGTCGGCCGACGCCTATCAGACCGTCCTCGACAACGTCATGAATCGCGGCCCGGACGATCGATAGGCACACCCGGCACCCGCGGCCCGGTCCTCCCGTGGAATAATCGTCGCACTCAGCATCATCGGGCCGATTGTCGCGATTCTAGGAAAAGTTTCACTTGCAAAACAAAACCTTTGGAGCGTAATATGGCTGCGATCACCCCGAAGCGGGGGTGAATTCGCTCCACGGCGAGTAAGAAGGGGCCCAATCATGACGATCGAGCCGGATGCCGGTGACGAGATCGTGGCGGCGAGGCGAGGTTTGAGGATTCTCATCGCCGAGGATCATCCGGGGACGCAGCGGGCGGTCCAGCTCCTCCTGCGCTGGCTCGGATGCGAGTCGCGGACGGTGGGGAACGGCTGGGAGGCGGTCCTGGAGGTGCGCGAGCGGGAGTTTGACTTGATCCTCATGGATGTGATGATGCCCGTGATGGACGGACTCGAGGCGACGAGGCGTATCCGGGCAGAGCGCACACTGGTGAGCGGCCCGAGGATCGTGGCCATTTCGGGCGATGCGACCGGCGAGAACAGGGAGATTTGTCTGGCTGCCGGCATGGATGTGTTTCTGGCCAAGCCATTCTCCGCCGACGACCTGGTGCGGGTTCTGGACGAGGCCGTCTCGTCCGTCGGGGCTGGTATCTGACCGGCTTCCTGATGTCGAACGGTTGGTGGGCGCGTGGACCGGCCCGTCTGCGGGCGGCCTCGACCGTCGGGCTTTCCGTGCCCTCGCGACACACCCTGCCGCCCTGGCGGCCAGGTTCTCAGCTTCCGGGATGATGGCGACCGCCCACGAAAGTCAGGTGTTTGAACGGGTGCTCTTGCCCGACCGGCGTTGGGTGCCGGGGTCTGCGGGCGTGCGACTGGATGGGTCCCTCGCGATGCCGGACCCGTCCCTGGTGGTGGGGGTGCCGGCGGTGATGCGGCGTCGGGCTGGGGTTCGAGACCGGAGCCGGAGAGGGGCTCGAGGTGCCGTTTGATCCCGGGCCGACGGGCGGATTGGTGGCGTTCGGCGAGTACAGGGGTGCCGTGATCTGGCTCGTCGCGAGGGCGTTGATCAGAGCCGGGCCGACGGGGGTGCCCAGGCCGGTCTGGGTGTTCGCCGAGCCGCCGGTCGTGGTGGCACTCGCACTACCGAGCCCGCTCCAGCCGTCGGACCAGCTCCAACCGCCGAAGCCGCCCCAGCCGGCGAAGCCGCCACCGGTCCAGGGGCTGGTGATCGTGGTCGGAGCCACCGCGTGGTAATTGCTCGCGGCGAGCGCATAGAGCGAGGGGAGCGTTTGCTGGGATCCAGTCAGGCTGGGCTTGCCGGCGAGGAGCCGACCCTGGTTCGCGATCGCGATGAGCCCGGCCCAGGCCGGCGCGCCGAGGCTTGTCCCGCCGAACGTCGCCCACGAGCCCTGGGTTTGGGCCCACTCGAAGGACTGGCCCGAGGCCGGCGTGTAATAGACCTTCAAGCCGGTGTTCGGATCACCGTCGAAGGCGACGTCGGGAGTGCTCCGCAGTCCGCTCGTCTGGACGGACATCTGGTACGACGGCTCGGACTCGTAGAGGCTGTATCCGCCGCCGCTATCGTACCAGGCCGACTCGGAGGCGTAGACGCCCGAGGCGCCGAGGTTCAGGGTGGTGCCGCCGACGGAGAGCACATCCGGCGACGCTGCCGGATAGTCGACGCTCGCCGTATCGCCGCTGGCCGCGACGTAGGTGATGCCGGGCGTGGCGAAAGACGAGTCATACCGGGTCTCGCCCGGGAATTCGTTGAAGCCCCAGCTGATCGAGACCACGGTTACCCCTGGCGTCTGGCTGGCCGTCCGGACGGCCGACAACAGGTTCTGGAGCATCTGGTCGTTGGTGACGCCGGGGGCGGCCTCGACGACCACGATGCCGGCGGCCGGGGCGATCGCGTGGGCGACCTCGACGTCCAGCGATTCTTCCTGGCCCCAACTGTCGTCGACCTGGTTTCCCGCCTGGTTGATGACGTTGAGGGCCGGATCGGGAAGGCCGAACCTCTGGTCGAAGGTGTGGAGGTCCGAGGCCAGGTTGGGGTCGTGGTACATGTCGATCAGGGCGATCGTTTGCCCGGCTCCGTTGCCCTGCACCGACTGGCCGGACGTGGTCGGGAAGGTGACGCCATTCAGGCCGTAGGCTGAGGTGAGCTGCGAGGGTGTCAAACCCGCCAGGGTGGAGAGGAGACAGCGACGATCGAGCTGGTCGAGTTCGGGTCGCAGGTTGCGACGGGGTTTCGGCATGGCGGGATGCCTCTCGCTGGGTGCGTTCCGATCGCCCGCGGCAATTCGCCCGATTTCACCATGCGGGGCCGTTCGGGGGCAAGGCCGTGACGCCGGCCTCCCCCCGGCCGTTGAACAGCGGCTCGCACGCGACGACGTGAGCCCGCACCCTGACCGAATGCCGGCCCGCCAACCGGCCCCTCCACCGCGAGCGAGAAAACTGGGCGCGGGCCGGGGTCGGCGCCAGTGGCTCGGTGACGTCGCCGGCGACGAGATCGGCGATTAGCCGCGGCGCAACGGGGGAGCCAAGTCCGGTCGAAATGTTGGCCCGCAGGGGATGCTGTGGCGCGGCCCGTCCGATCGCGCTGGCCTTGCGATGGGGGATGGTTCCGCCGGTGGGGTTGTAGCCGATCGGGTTGACGCCGCCGCCCCAGGGTGACGACTGGAGCGGCGTGGCGACCGCGTGGAAATCGGCGGCGGGCAACTGGTAGAGCGCGGGCAGGGTCTGGGTCGCCCCATCGAGGCTCCCCTTGCCCTGGAGGGCCCGGCCCTGATCCACGATCGCGACGATCGCCGCCCAGGCCGGGGCGCCGAGACTGGTCCCGCCGACGGTCATCCACAGGCCCGACGCGGTGCCGGGCGGCGTCTCGTAGACCTCCACTCCGGTATTCGGATCGCCGTTGAAGGCGACGTCGGGCGTGCTGCGGCGGCCGGTCTGCTGGACCGAGCGCTGGTAGGCGGGCCTTGGCTCGACGGTGCTGTACCCGCCCTCGCTGCCGGACCAGGCGACCTCGCCGAGGTAACCTCCGGCCGAATTGACCAGCAAGGTCGTGCCGCCGACGGCCAGCACGTTCGGCGAGGACGCGGGATACTCGGCCCCCGCGGCGGTCCCATTGTCTCCGCTGGCGGCGACGAAGGTGATGCCCGGTCGGCCGGGCGGCGTCAGGAACAGCGGGTCGAAGGACCTCTGTCCGGGAGTCTCCCCGAAGCCCCAGCTCATCGATACGGCCACGACTCCGGGCGTGCCCCGCGCGACGCTCACGGCGTTCATCAGGTCGCCGATCGAGTCGGACGCGGCCTCGACCACGAGGATGCCGGCCCCGGGCGCGATCGCGTGAGCCCATTCGGCGTCCAGAGCCTCCTCGGACGTCCAGTCGGGGTTGCTCGTGGTGCCGGCCAGGTCCACGACCGACAGCGACGGGTCGGCGAGGCCATTGGCCTGGTCGAAGACGTGAAGGTCCGCCGCCAGGGTGGGGTCGTGGTAGGCCTCGACCAGCGCGATCGTCTCCCCCGAACCGTTGCCGGCGATCGGGGCGCCCGAGGGTGATGGGAACGCGATCGCGCTCACTCCGTAGGCCTGCGTCAACTGGGCGACATCAAGGCCCGACGGCAGCCAGCGGTCGTCGAGCCGTTCGCAGGACGGACGGAGGCCGCGGCGCGGCTTCGGCATGGTGGAACCCTTCCGATCGCTGGGCAATCCGTCGCGGGTGTCTCGTGGTGCGGGTGTGGCGCGCGGAACGATCGGGACCGTTCCGGCGGCTGACGTTGCAGCCGGGACGGCCGGCAGGATCGCGGCGACCCGATCGCCGACGTATTTGCTGGGGATGACGTCGGTCGGCCGAATGCCGTTGCGCCGATGGCGGCGCATTTGCCTCCAGGAGGAATCTACCCCATGAAATCGTCAGGTGCGGTCGGCGGCCCGGTGAACCGGCGATATTCCGCTAAAGGTGGGACGTCGTCCGTCCGGGGGCGGGGCCGACTCGACTTGACGTCCCGCCGATCGGCCCGCACGATGGGAGCCTCGACGCCCGGGAAACCGGGTTGGTCCAGGGGATGGGACGGGACAGAACGAAGCTGGGCGGTGGTTGCGATGGCGCGGAGCGAGGGCGGGGCGGGCTCGAGGACGGTTCTCGTCACGGGGGCGACGGGCCTGCTGGGCAGCCACGTGGCCGAGCGGCTGATCGCCCGGGGCGACTCGGTGCGTGCCCTCGTGCGGCAGGGGAGCCGCACGGAGTACCTCGATTCGCTCGGCGCCGAGGTCGTCCGCGGCGATCTGACGGATGCCCGCGACTGCGACGCCGCGACCGCGGGAGCGGCCCAGGTCTATCACTGCGCGGCCAAGGTCGGCGACTGGGGCACCTGGCCCGAGTTTCAGCGCGGCTGCATGGACGCCACTCGCACCCTCGCCGAGTCGGCGTGCCGCGCGGGCGTTGCTCGCTTCCTGCACATCAGTTCGACGAGCGCCTACGGGCACCCGGCGGACCGCGAGCGGCCGGTCGACGAGACCGAACCGCTCGGCCAGAACGTGTGGTTCATGGACTATTACACCCGCAGCAAGGTCGACTGCGAGCGGATCCTCTGGGACGTGGCCGAACGGTCCGGCCTGCCGCTCACGATCATCCGGCCGAGCTGGCTGTACGGCGAGCGCGATCGCACGACCATCCCGCGTTTCCTGCGGGAGTTCGGCCGCCGCCGGGTCCTCGTCCTGGGCAAGGGGGACAACCCATTGAGCGCGGTGTACGCCGGGGTCGTCGCCGAGGCGGCGATCCTGGCGGCCAACGATCCGGGCTCGCGCGGCGAGGCGTACAACATCACCAATCAGGGACCGATCACCCAGCGCGAGTTCCTCGACCTCATCGCCGATGCGCTCCAGGTCCCGCGAGTCCAGCGACATATCCCCTACCGCGTGGCGTATGGGGGCGGATTCCTGATGGAGATGCAGGGCCGGCTGCTGCGCCGGCCGCATCCGCCGCGCGTCACCCGATACGGGGCGTGGCTGCTCGGCCGCTACCTGTCCTATAGCACCGAGAAGGCTCGCACGAGGCTGGGATGGGAGCCCTCGATCGGCTACCGCGAGAGCATCGAGAGGACCATCCGCTGGTTCCTGGAGCAGTCGGCGGACGCCCACTGACAGGTTCGCGCATGATCCGGCGATCGTCCGGGCCGCGCCGCGCCGTGCCCTGCCCTGCATCGCCGACTGGTCAATCAGAAGGGGAGCGCGCCGCCGGCCTGGGGCGCATTCGGGGACGGTTTGGGCGCCGGCGGCTTCTCGTCTCGCGGGGCGATCGCCGCCGATGCCTCGCCTCCCTCGACCGCCAGGGTGCAACGGAATCCCAGATAGGGCAATCGCCGGTCGGCATTCTCACCCATGCGGTCGTAGACGAGCCAGTCTCGGGATCCGCCCCGCACGGTGCGCTGAATGCCCTGCCGTTTGGCCGGCGGGCCGATCGGATCGTCGGTCGTCTTGCCGCGCAGGGCGTGGTAGAACCGCGGGTCGTACCAGTCCCGCACCCATTCCTGCACGTTGCCGGCCATGTCGTAGACACCGTAGGCAGAGACATCCTGCGAGAAGGTGCCGACGGGGTCCACCTGGCGGAACTTGCGGCTCCGCGACCAGTGGGGGGGCTGGTCGCCCCAGGGATAGCGGCGCCCGTCGACCGAGCGTGCGGCGAGCTCCCACTGGGCCTCGGTGGGCAGCCGCTTGAGGGCCCACATCGCGTAGGCCTCGGCGTCGTGGTAGCTGACGTTGACGGCCGGCGCGTCGTCTGGCATCGAGCGCATCTTGTCGTCGGTCAGCCACTTGCCGGGCGGCTGTCCGCGATAGCGGGTCTCCTGGAGGAAGGCGCGGAACTGCCGGTTGGTCACCTCCCGCTGGTCAATGTAATAGGTGGAGACGTGCACCGCGTGCGCCGGGCCGTCCTCGGCCCTGCCAGAGTCGCTGCCCATCATGAAGGTGGCGCCGGGCACGAGGACCATCGGGGCATTGTCGCGCTCGCCGACGATCACGAGCGGCCAACCCGACTCGTGCAGGCCGTTCTCAGGCTTCGCCCGGAATCCGGGCGGTAGCGTACGCGCCACGATGCGGCCGGGGCCGGCCGGCATGCGGTCCGTGTCGGGCGGGTTCCCGCCCGATGCCGGCGCCGTCGCGGTCGGATGGACGGCGGGCGAAGGTACGATGAGCGCCGATTCTCCCGGGCCGGGGGGTGCCTTTGGGGTGTTGCCTGCGGTGGGCCCGTTCGCCGTCGCGGCAACGGTGGCAGGCCGAGGTGCCCCGGTCCCGGTCGCTGGCGCCATCGATGGTTGCCGCGGCGGGACGGAGGAGGCCGGGGAGGCGGACGTGGCGGCGAGCGTCGGTGCATTTGCGGACGGTGCCGGCGCGGGGGATGGCCCGACGACCCCGGGGTTCAGGTTGACGGGAGGGCCGATCGCCGACGGACCCTGCGGGTTGGCCGGGTTCGGCGGCGGCCCGACCATCGTGGTCTGCGGCGGGGCCGAGCCGCTATAGGTTGGGGGGCTCGGCGGCGGCCCGGTGGAAGGCGCCGCGGCGGGCAGCCTGGAGGCCTGCGGGGGAGGGCCGACCCCAGGCGACGCGCCCTCTACGGAGGTCCCCTTCTCGGCGACGAGGACCGGACCCGTGGGGAACAGTGGCAAGTTCTGCCGCTGGCGATCGAGAGCCGCCTGGGCTTCGGCGGCGGCGTGAGTCCCCTTGTAGACCGTCACCACCCGCTTGAGCATGTCCATCGCTGGCTTGCCCTGATCGCGGCGGGCGTAGTCGCGGGCCCGGCCGAGCATGTAGCTCGCCTCGCCCTCGCGCGTCGGGGACTGGCCGGGAGGCAGGGCCGATGGAAGGGGTGGCGGCTCCGGCCCCGTATCAACGACGACCATGTCCGAGCCGGGAAACAGCAGGTAAAAGATGTTCCAGCCCACCATCAGGACGCAGAAAGCGATCAGGCCGCCGACGACCAGGCGCACGCGCTGGCGCGACTCGATCGTGTCGAAGCGCGGCGTCTCCTCGATGAGTACCCGCTTCTGGCCCGTCTCGGGGTCGATCTGCACCTTCCTGGCTGGCTTCGCCTTCTCGGGCTTCTTGCCGGAGGACGACCGGGCTTTGGCAAACGAGTCGGTGCCAGCAGGAGACCTGGACGCCTTCGCCTTTTTCTTCTTGCCGTCCGGCGTCTCCAGGGATTCGTCGGACGGCTCCTCGGGGTCGGGCTCGGGCTCGGTCTTCCAGAGCCGAGGTAGCGGCTGGCCGGGGGCGAAGGGGGCCGGTTTGTTCTTCCGGTCGGGCTCGGAATCCTGGGTCTCGGACATGCGATCGCACTCCCGGTTCGGTGACCGAACGGGCCCGAGCGGTCGAGGCATGCAACGCCCGGGATCAGGCACGTCGTCCTCTCCCGTCTTTGATCGGTTGCCGGACACGTTCAGACTACCCCGATGCGACGATCGTCGGCAAGTCGAACCGCCATCGAGGTATAAAGCCGGCAACACCGGCCATCCCGACCGGGATCCAGCAGGCTCCCATCGTCCCGGTTCACCCGTGCCTTTGCCCGTGATTTGGTCCATAATGTGCCCGTCCAGGGGGTGACCGACGCCAGACCCGGTCCCCAGACGTCCCGCTGTGGAGAGACTCCTATCGTGAGCACCCCACCGACCGATTCGCGACCAATGGCGGCTGTGCCCGGCCACTCGTGCCCCGCCGACGCCGACCACGACCGCGAGATACCGGAGGTCGACCTGTTCAGTCCGATCCGGATCCGCGGGGTCGAGCTGCGGAACCGGATCGTGATGTCGCCGATGTGCCAGTACTGCGCCCGCGAGGGGTTCGCCGACGACTGGCACCTGGTGCACCTCGGCAGCCGGGCGGCCGGCGGGGTCGCGCTCGTGATGGTCGAGGCCACCGCCGTCACCCGCGACGGGCGGATCACCCCGGCGGACCTGGGGATCTGGAGCGACGATCACATCGAGCCCCTGGCGCGGATCGCTCGCTTCGTCCACTCGCAGGGTGCCGTGGCCGGCATCCAGCTCGCGCACGCCGGCCGGAAGGCCAGTTGCGACCTGCCGCAGAAAGGCGGCGCGAGCCTCAAGACGGCCGAGGAAGGCGGCTGGCCGGTCGTGGGTCCCAGCCCGATCCCGTTCTCGGAGGGTGATCCGGTCCCGATCGCGCTCGACCGGGCGGGGATCGACGGGATCGTCGACGCTTTCGACGCGGCCGCCGCCCGGGCGCTCGAGGCGGGATTCCGCCTCATCGAAATCCACTCGGCGCACGGCTACCTGCTGCACGAGTTCCTGTCGCCGCTGTCCAACCGCCGGGAAGACGACTACGGCGGATCGCTCGAGAACCGGATGCGGCTGGTGCTGCGGATCGCCGAGCGGCTCCGCAAGCGGATGCCGGACGAGCTGCCGCTGTTCGTGCGCATCTCGGCGACGGACTGGGTCGACGGCGGCTGGGACATCGACCAGTCGGTAGCCCTCTCCGCGCGGCTCAAGGATCTGGGCGTCGACCTGATCGACGTGTCGTCGGGCGCGCTGGTGCCCCGCGCGCACATCCCCGTCGGCAAGGGCTATCAGGTGCCGTTCGCCCGCCGGATCCGCGAGGAGACGGGAATCATGACGGGCGCCGTGGGCATGATCACCGAGGCGCAGCACGCCGACGAGATCGTCATCGGCGGCGACGCCGACCTTGTTTTCCTTGCTCGCGAGCTGCTTCGCCGCCCGTACTGGGCGATCAAGGCCGCCCAGGAGCTGGGCGTCGAGCCGCTGTGGCCGACCCAGTATGGCTACGCGGTCCGGCGGCGGGCGAAATGATTCGTCGTTCCGAGCTTTCATCGCCGGCGGGCCCTCGACGTCGCGGAGGTTCGGCCGGCTCTCGATTGTCGGGGGACGATCGGGTCCACGAGTATTCGCGAGGATCCTGACAGGCCGGCCCGCAGTCTGGGCCGGCCGCGACCGGGAGATGCCGCCCTTGTCCGACTTGCTGACCGTCGAGCACCGACGCCTGAGCGACAGCGTGGCCCGCCGCGCCGACTGGAAGCGATGGGGCCCCTACCTCGCCGATCGGGCGTGGGGAACCGTGCGCGAGGACTACAGCGCCGACGGTTCCGCCTGGAACTACTTTCCCCACGATCAGGCGCGCAGCCGCGCCTACCGCTGGAACGAGGACGGACTGGGCGGCTTCTGCAACCGCTTCCAGAACATCTGCCTGGCCCCCGCATTCTGGAACGGCCGCGACCCGTTCCTCAAGGAGCGCTTCTTTGGTCTCACCAACGACGAGGGGAACCATGGCGAGGACGTGAAGGAGTACTACTTCTACCAGGACGGCGTCCCGAGCCATGCCTACATGCGGATGTTGTACAAGTATCCGCAGGTCGCCTTCCCCTATGAAGACCTGGTCCGCGAGAACCGCGCGAGGGGGCGCTCGGCGCCCGAATATGAGCTGATCGACGCCATCGGGGAAGCCTTCGCATGGGGGCGATACTTCGACATCGTGATCGAGTATGCCAAGGCCGGCGAGGACGACATCCTCTGCCGGATCACCGCGTGGAATCGCGGTCCCGACCCGGCCGAGCTGCACATCCTGCCTCAGGCGTGGTACCGCAATACCTGGTCGTGGGGATATGCCTCGGAGAGGCCCTTGCTCTGGATGGCCGACGCGAATGTCATGCGGACCACCCACCGCCACCTCGGCGATCGGTGGTGGTATCTGGACGACAGGCCGGATGCGCCGGGACCCCTGTTCACCGAGAACGAGACCAACCGGATGCGGCTATTCGGGGTCCCAGACCATTCCCCGTACGTCAAGGATGGTTTCCATGAGGCCGTGGTCGAGGGCCGGCTCGACCGGGTGAACCCCGCGCTGCGGGGATCGAAGGCCGCCGCGCACTACCGCGCCGTGGTCGAGCCGGGCGGATCAATGACCGTGCGGACCCGCTTCGTCGACCGGCCGCTGTCCGCGCCGTTCGAGGGCTTCGACGCGGTGATCCGCGAGCGGCTGACCGAGGCCGACGAATTCTATCGGGCCGTCCAGCCGGAGGGCCTGGACGACGAGCGGCGGAGCGTGCAGCGGCAGGCGTATGCCGGGCTGCTGTGGTCGAAGCAGTTCTACCACTACAGCGTCGAGCTCTGGCTCGACGGCGACCCGGCCGGTCCGGTCCCTCCGGCGTCGCGGTTAGAGGGCCGGAACTCGGGCTGGCGGCACCTTTATAACCTTGACGTCCTGAGCGTGCCCGACAAGTGGGAATACCCGTGGTTTGCGGCATGGGACACGGCGTTCCACTGCATCGTGCTCGCGCGGATCGATCCCGAGTGGGCCAAGCGGCAGATCCTGCTGCTCCTGCGCGAGTGGTACATGCATCCGAACGGACAGCTCCCGGCTTATGAGTGGGACTTCTCCGACGCGAACCCGCCCGTCCATGCCCACGCCGCGCTGCGGGTCTACGAGATCGACCGCGAGATGACCGGGACGGCCGACACTCCGTTTCTGGAGGAGGTCTTCCTCAAGCTGCTGCTGAACTTCACCTGGTGGGTCAATCGGAAGGATCCGGAGGGTCGCAATGCCTTCCAGGGTGGGTTCCTCGGGCTGGACAACATCGGCGTGTTCGACCGGAGCCGGCCCAACCTGCCCGACGGCCGGCGGCTGGAGCAGGCCGACGGCACCGCGTGGATGGGGTTGTTTTGCCTGGATATGCTGGCGATCGCGCTCGAGCTCTCGCGGACAAGGCCGGCTCACGAGGCGATCGCGACCAAGTTCTTCGAGCATTTCCTGGCGATCTCGCATGCGATCAACGGGATCTCGGAGCTGGGCCTGTGGGACCCGGTCGATCGGTTTTACTACGACGTGATCCGGGTGAATGGGGGCGAGCCGGAGCACCTTCGGGTGCGGTCGTTCGTGGGTCTCATCCCGCTGTTCGCCGTGCGGGTGATCGAGCCGGGGACGCTCGAGCGGCTGCCGCGTTTCCGGCGCCGGATGGAATGGTACTTGAAGTATCGTCCGACGCTGTCGGGGAATCTCCGGCTGATGACGGAGCCGGGCGACGGGGGGACGCGGCTCCTGGCGCTGGCCGATCGGGCCAAGCTGGAAGCGGTGGTGCCCCGCCTGCTCGACCCCGAGCAGTTCCTTTCGGACCACGGATTGCGTTCGATGTCGCGAGGGCTGGCACGCAAGCCGTTCGTGTTCCAGGGCGCGCAGGTCGGCTACGAGCCGGGAGAGTCGGCCGCGCCGATCTACGGGGGCAACTCGAACTGGCGAGGGCCGATCTGGTTTCCCGTCAACTATCTGATGGTTCAGGCTTTACGTGAGTACCACCGTTACTACGGGCCGGGCCTGACGTTCGAGCTGCCGCGCGGCGGCCCGGGTCACGCGACTCTCGACCAGGCGGCCGACGAGATCGCCCGGCGGCTGGTGGGCATCTTCCTTCCCGGACCCGACGGCCGCCGGCCGGTCCAGGGCCGGGACCCGCTGTTCTTCTCCGACCCGCACTGGAAGGACCTGATCCTTTTCCATGAATACTTCCACGGCGACGATGGCAGCGGACTGGGGGCCAGCCACCAGACCGGATGGACATCCCTGGTCGCCGAGCTGATCACCGGCACCGCGCTGAGGTGGCCGAGTCCCGGCCATTCCGCAGGCCATCGGCCCTGAATGCACCGATCGGTTTGCACTCATTCCCGTCGGACTCCATAATCTTCACCGGGCGGTCTCCCGCACGCGTTCGGATCGGCGGGCGTGGCGCCATCCCGGCGTCCGGGTTCGATGTGAGGGGGAAGGGACCATGCAGTATCGTACATTCGGCCGGACCGGCTGGTCTGTCGGTGAGATCGGATACGGGATGTGGGGTCTGGCCGGCTGGACCGGCTCGGACGATGCCGAGACCATGGCCGCGCTCGAGCGTGCCGTGCAGCTCGGGTGCAACTTCTTCGACACGGCCTGGGCCTACGGCGACGGACGCAGCGAGCAGATGCTCGGCCACCTCGTTCACAACCATCCCGAGAAGCCGCTCTTCGTCGCCACCAAGGTGCCCCCGAAGAACCGCCGATGGCCGTCGCGCCGCGGGTATCCGCTGGAGGAGTGTTTCCCGGCCGACTACATCCGCGAGTACGCCGAGAAGAGCATCCGCAACCTCGAGCTGACCCGCATCGACCTGCTCCAGTTCCACGTCTGGGAGGACGACTGGGCGCACGACGAGAGTTGGCAGCGCGCCGTCGAGGAGCTGAAGCGCCAGGCCCTGATCCGCGCGATCGGCATCAGCGTCAACCGATGGGAGCCGGCGAACGCGCTGGAGACACTCAGGACGGGCCTGATCGACGCCGTGCAGGTGATCTATAACATTTTCGACCAGGCCCCGCAGGACGAGCTGTTCCCGCTCTGCCGCGAGCGGAACATCGCCGTCATCGCGCGTGTGCCGTTCGATGAGGGAACGCTGACCGGCACGCTGACGAAGGACACCACCTGGCCCGAGGGGGACTGGCGGAACACGTACTTCGTCGCCGAGAACCTTGCGGCGAGCGTCGACCGCGCCGAGGCACTGCGGCCGCTGGTGCCCCCCGGAATGACGATGGCCGAGCTGTCCCTGCGCTGGATCCTGGCGGACCCGACGGTCGCAACGGTGATCCCCGGCATGAGGAAGCTTCGTCACGTCGAGGCGAACATCGCCGCGAGCGACGGCCGGCCGCTCGATCGTTCGCTCCTGCAAAAGCTGGCCGGGCACCGCTGGGACCGGACGCCGACCGAATGGTCCCAGTGACGCGACGGCCTGCGAGGCCCCGTGTCGTCAGACCTTGCGATGCGGCGTGGTGACAGCCTGCCCGCCCTCGGGCAGGTCGATCAGCGTGTAGTCGCCGAAGAGGTTCGGCGCCTCGCGCTGGAGGACTGCCAGGACGGCCAGCGCCAGGCGGCGGATCTCGACATCCGCCGCGGCGTCGCCCCGCATCTCGATGAAGTGGCGGAGCGCGCGGGCGTTCCCCGTGACGTAGATCTTGGTCTCGGTGGCGTTGGGAAGCACGCTGCGCGCGGCCTCGCGCGCCTTCTTCCGCCGCAGGGTGCGATCGCCCAGGTCCTTGAATTTCTCGGCGAGGCGGTCGGCCAGCTCGCGATAAGCCGACTGGCTGGCCTGGACGGCCTCGAGCCAGATCCGATGGAGTTCCGGATCCTCGGCGATCACCTCGGGCTCGACGAACTCGGCCTCCGACTCGTCCACGAACCGCTGGCTGAGCTGGCTGTACGCCCAGCCGGCGCGGTGGCGGATTAACTCGTGCGTGAGGCTCCGGCTGACGCCGGTGATCAGCAGGTTGAATACGGCGTGCTCGAGCACCGACCCGTGTCCCACCTCGAGGATGTGGTGCAGATAGGCCCGATTGCCGCCGGGCCGCGGCTTCGCGAAGCTCATGTAGCAGACTCGGCCCGCCGTCTCGATGATCTTTTCGCCGGCCACGTCGGAGTCAGTCGTCCAGCGCGCGACCTGGTGATCGTCCAGGAATGCCGCCAGCGCCTCCTCGTCGACAACCTGCCGGCCCACGAGATAGACCTTCGGCTCGCGGACGATGTGCAGCGCGGGCTCGGATTCGACGGTCGACATGGCGGGACCTCCTTCCCGGGTCGCGATGTGGCTCTCTCAGGCCAGTATCGGATCGACTTCCCCCGGACTATGAGCCTGAAGTCGCCGGAGCATCGATTTCGCATCATCTATCATGACCTCCCTACCCGGCGGCGACCAGTTGAACCGGTCGCACCGGCGATATCGGCCGAGAGGGAGTTCTGCGGTAAACAATCGGGCCGTTCGGTGCTAGAATGCAGGTCCGTGGACAATGGAGGGTCGGAAGGTTCGCGGCGTGGTGGCACCGATGCGGAAGATCCGGCTGAAGTCGACGCCGGCCTCGCGGCTGGGCGAGCATTTCGAGCGCGAGCTCAACGAGGCCCAGCGGGCCGCGGTGACCGCGCCTGACGGCTACAATTTGATCCTGGCGGGCCCGGGATCCGGCAAGACCCGGGTGATCACCTTCCGGGTGGCGTACCTGATCGCCACGGGCGTGCCCGCCGGCTCGATCATGCTCGTGACCTTCACCCGCCGCGCCGCCCGCGAGATGGTCCACCGGCTGGAGACCCTGATCGGCGAGCAGGCCAACCAGGTCTGGGCCGGCACGTTCCATCACATCGGGAATCGCCTTTTGCGCCGCGCGGCGCCCTTGCTGGGGTTCCAGCCGAATTTCACCATCCTGGACTCCGAGGACCAGCTCGACCTGATCCGGCTCGCGATGGACGACGCCGAGTTGAGCGCCACCGGCAAGATGGCCCCACGTCCGGCCGAGGTCCAGCACCTGCTGAGCTTCGCCGCGAACGTGAACCGCGAAGTGGCCGAAATCGCCGCCGAACGCCGGCCGGAGCTGGTCGAGTGGGCGCCGAAGCTCGTCGCCGTCGCGGGTGCCTACGCCGATCGGAAGCGGGCGGCCAATTGCATGGACTATGACGACCTGCTGCTCCAGTGGGGGCGGCTGATCCGTGAGTTCCCCGACCAGTGCGACCTCCAGGGGCGGATGTTTCGCCACCTCCTGATCGACGAGATGCAGGATACCAACGCCGTCCAGGTCGCGCTGGTCGAGTCGATCGCCGCGGCGGGCGCCGGCAACCTGACGGCCGTCGGCGACGACGCGCAGTCGATCTACCGTTTCCGCGGCGCCGATTACGACAACATCCTGAAATTCGCCGAGCGCCACCCTGGCGCGCGGGTGTTCCACCTGAATACCAACTACCGCTCGACGCCGCAGATCGTCGCCTTCACGCGAGCTTCGATCGCCCACAATCGCACCGGCTTTCCCAAGGAGCTCGTCTCGGCCCGGCCCGATGGGGTGCTGCCGCTGGTCGTCTCGGCCGAGGACGCCTATGACGAGGCGGTCTTCCTCTGCGAGCAGATCCTGGAGGAGCGGGACAAGGGCCGGGCGCTCGGCCAGATGGCGATCCTCTACCGCAACCATCATGACAGTATCGTGCTCCAGGGCGAGCTGCTGGCTCGGGGCATCCCGTACACGGTGCGGAGCGGCCTGCGTTTCTTCGAACAGGCTCACATCAAGGACGTGCTGGCGTTCCTGCGGATTGTGGTCAATCCCCGCGACGAGGCATCCTGGCGCCGGCTACTGCTGTTGCTTCCGGGCGTCGGGCCGGCGAAGGCCGCCGCGATCCACGAGCATCTGGGCCGGAGCGAGCGACCGCTCGAGGCCATCGAGTCGGCCGACGCCATGGCGCTGCTGCCGCCCAAGAGCAAGGGCTTCTTCGCGGGTTTCGTGGCCGACCTGCGGAAGCTTCGGGCGACGGATCCCGAGTCGCATCCCGGCGCTGCGATCGGAGCGATCCTCAGGAGCGGCTATCCGGACACCGTCCGGCTCAAGTACGAGCGCCCGGACAACCGGATTGCCGACCTCGAGCAGTTCGCCCTGCTGGCCGACCGGTACGACAGCCTCCAGCGGCTGGTCGCCGACCTGATCCTCGCGGGCGACGTGTACGGCATGGACAGCGTCGCGCCGGACGAGACGCGCGACCTGCTGGTTCTCAGCACGATCCACCAGGCCAAGGGCCTGGAGTGGCCGCACGTCTTCATCCCCCGCGTCATCGAGGACAGCTTCCCCCACCGCCGCTCGCTCGACGAGCCCGGCGGCGAGGAGGAGGAGCGGCGGATCTTCTACGTCGGCATCACCCGGGCCATGAACGAGCTGACGCTGACCTACCCCCTCTGCCTGCCACGGGGCGCGCGGGGGCCGAACGTCTTCACGACCCCGAGCCGGTTCCTGGCTGAGGTCGACGAGGCGCTCTTCGAACGAGCCGAGGTCGTGCCGGGAACCGGAGCCGGAGCCGACGATGCCTGGTTCAGCGGCGCCGGCCGCCCCAGGACCTGATCGGACCGGGACAGATCCTTCGCGGGCCTTCCGCGGAAGAGGAGCCGCCATGCCGGACTGCTATCGATCCATCCTGCTCGCCGTCGCCCTCGCCGGAATCGCGACCTCGAACCGCTCGGGCCGCGCGGATGATCCGCCGGTCCGGCCTCGTCCCTTTCGCATCCAGGTCGTCGACGCCGCGACCGGCCGCGGCGTCCCGCTGGTGGAGTTGCGTACCGTCAACCAGATCCGGTACGTCACCGACAGCAACGGAATCGTGGCATTCGACGAGCCCGGCTTGCTCGAAACCCCCGTCTTCTTCACCGTCACGAGCCATGGATATGAGGCCGATCGCGACAATTTCGGCTACCGGGGTGCCAGGCTCCAGGTCAGGGCCGGGGGCTCGGCCCAGATCAAGATCCGCAGGACGAACATCGCCGAGCGGCTCTACCGCGTGACCGGAGCGGGGATTTATCGGGACAGCGTGCTCACCGGCGACCCGGTCCCCATCAGGGCTCCTCTGCTCAACGGCCGGGTGCTGGGGCAGGATAGCGTGGTCAATGCCGTGTACCGCGGCAAGATCTACTGGTTCTGGGGCGACACCAACCGGCCCGATTACCCGCTGGGCAACTTTCACGTACCCGGCGCGACGTCGGAGCTGCCCGAGCGCGGCGGCCTCGATCCCTCGCGGGGAGTCGACCTCGCGTACTTCCTCGATGAGAAGGGATTCGCTCGCCCGACGGCCCCGCTGCCGGGCGAGGGCCCGACCTGGATCTCAGGCCTCGTGGTGCTGAGCGACCGCGACGGCCGCGAGCGGATGTTCGCCAATTACGCGAAGATCCGTAACATGCTCGACGTGTACCAGCGCGGGCTGGTCGAATTCCACCCGCAGACCGGCCGCTTCGAGAAGGTGGTCGAGTTCCCCGAGGGGTCCGGGCAAACCGTCGATTTCCCCAGCGGGCACCCATTCCTCCACGAGGACGGCGGCGTCGAGTATGTGTACTATGCCGCGCCTTATCCCCTGCTCCGCGTCGCGGCCGATCCCGCGCGCCTGGGCGATCCGGAGGCGTACGAAGCCTATACGCCGCTGCGGCCAGGTACGGCCCGATCCCGCCCGGATCTCGACCGCGGTACCGACGGCGAACTACGCTACGGCTGGAAGCGTAACACGCAGGTACTCCCGCAGGACGTCCAGGACCGGCTGATCGCCTCGGGCCAGATGCACCCGCGCGAGGCGATCCTCAATTTCCGCGACGTCGAGAGCGGCAAGCGGGTGCTGGCGCACGGCGGCTCGGTCTACTGGAACCCGCATCGGAACCGGTGGATCATGATCGCGGTCGAGTCCTTCGGAACAAGCTCGTTCCTCGGCGAGGTCTGGTATGCCGAGGCCGACACCCCTCTGGGGCCGTGGATCTACGCCCGCAAGGTGGTGACCCACGAGAAGTACAGCTTCTACAATCCCAAGCAGCATCCGATGCTCGACCAGCAGGGAGGCCGGATCATCTATTTCGAGGGGACGTACACGACGACGTTCTCGGGCAACTCGGACATGACCCCGCGCTATGATTACAACCAGGTGATGTACCGGCTCGACCTTGACGACCCTCGGCTGGCGCTGCCGGTGCCCGTCTATACGACTCTCAAGGGGGGGGCGACGCGGCTCTTCGTGAAGGGGAGACAACCCGAGGGAGCCGACAGGACCGCGCACCTGGTGGCCTTCTTCGCGCCGGATCGTCCGGGCATCGCGAACGTTCCGGTGTATGGCGATCGCGATTCCTCGGGCGGGTTCATCCTCCGCGTCGGCAATCCCCCGCGGGAGGCCGACGGAAAGGCGCCCAGGCCCACGCCATTGTTCTACATGCGACCCGACGACCCGAAAGAGCCGATGGGCGCGACGGTTCGACTCTACGAGTATGTCGAGGAGCCCGGTGGGCGCCGTTCGTACTCGGTGGAGGCCCCTGGAGGCCCCGGTCGGACGACGGCGAAGGCCCATCCGCTCGGGCGGGTCTGGCCCAACCCGGCCGGCACCCTCAGGTGGTGATCGAATGGCCCGGGCTTTCCCGGGTCGCTGGACCGACGAACCGCGACGCGAAGGACAAGAACACCATGGATCGGGCCCGGCCATCGACCGAATCAGCGACGGATTCCGGCGGGACTGATGACGACGTTCCGGGCGAACCTCAGGAACCTCCGTCGACCTTCGAGGAGGATCCGGCGGCCTGGGTGGAGGAGATCGTCGAGCAGCTCGAGATCGGCCCCGAGGAATGTCGGCTGGCGTTCGAGAGCTTGAGTGCGGTGGAGGACCGCCTGCGTGCGCCGATCCTGGAAGCGCTGGCGGCATACCGCGAGCGGCCCGCGGTGCGCACCCTGCTCCGCCTGCTGGGAGCCTCGCACGATCCCGGCATCCGCCGGGCGGCCCGGGAGGCGCTCTCGGCCGCAGGGACGGCCGACCGAGCGGCGGTCGACCGGATCGTGATCGGCTCCCGCGGCCCGGAGGTTGTCGTTGTCGAGGATCGCGCGCCAGCCGGCGTCCCGGTCCTTTCGGCCCCCGGGGTCGTCGAGAGCTTCCTCGCGCGTCCGGCCGCGCGGTTCGCGCGATCGCTCATCACGGCGGTCGACGGCGATGGTCGCGGGACGATCGTGCTTTCTCGCGAGGTGGAAGGCCGGTTTCAGACCGCGGCCTTCCTCTGCGACCTGCTCCGCGGGATCGTCGACGCCGCCGGGGACGTCGAATCGGGCCCGCGCCCGGGGATGGACCTCGTCGATCGGTGGCTAGGTCGCTTCGGGCCGAGCGACGGATACCTCCTCGACGCGCCGGAGCTGGCGGTCGGGCTGCTGGGAGGGAGCCTGCATCTGGGCCGGTCCGAGGTTCCAGGCCGTGTCAGGACCCTGCTGGACGAGCTATTCGCCCCCCATCCGCTCCCCGCGGGGCTGCCGCCATTCATCGCGGACAAAGATGCTTCCATACCCGTCGCCGAGATGCCCGCCCGCGCCGAGCTGGTCCTCGATGCGTGCCCGTCGTGGCTCGATCGCTCGCCGCTGACGTGCGATCTCGCGCGCGAGATCGACCTCCGCGACGAGCATGCAATACCCGACCCCGTCCGCGATGCCGGTGCCTTCCGCTACCTGTTCGAGCACCGTCTCAGCGGTCGGCTGGAGCTCTATGCTCGGATGCTCCTCTGGATGGCCTGGGTCTGGCGGGGAACTCGGCATACCGAGCTCGCCAGGGCCGCGCATGCCCTGGCCGGTCAGCTCGCCGACGAGCAGTATGCCGTGCCGTCGCACCCCTTCATCGTCGCCCTTTCGGCCCGCAGCCTCCGAGCCGCGCAGGGCGGCATCGGGGATCCCGGAGCTCGCCGTCCGCTTGCCGCCGATTGATGCGGAGCTGTGCCGGCGACTCGCCCTCTGGCGGACCATCCCGAGCCCTCTCGCCTCGGAGCCAGGCTGGGGGCTCGGGGTGAAACGAGACGGACCCGGTCGGGCAAGCCCATTAAGGGGTCGCCCGACCGGGTCCGGGATGAATCGTCGGTCCGCGGAGACGTCACTTCTTCGCGGCCTTCGCCGTGGTCTTGGCCTCGACCTTCGCGGCCGGCTTCTTCGCCGACTTCTTCTCGTCGGCCTTCTTCTTCTTCGCGGTGTCGCGTGCGTCGCCCATTGCTCGAATCTCCTCGAAACGTGGACCGAGTGGGTCTGCAATACTCGAAATGAGCTGTCGTCTCCCCGCAAGAAGTACGACGTACCCTAGGATGACATCGAAATTCTCAAGCTTCAAGAGAGATTCCCACGATTTTATAGTTCCGTTAAGTTCGCATAGGGATAAGTCAGCCCTGCGGGAGATGTCGATTCTCCAGGGTGCGGCTGGACGGACCTGTTTGTCCAATGCCGCCGCAGCGGCCGTCGTCGTCGGCGCGGGCCTCCCTCCGGGACGTCTGCCGATATTCGGATGGCTTGACGGCCGCGAGGCGGCCGGCCGGTGATTCGCCCGGGTCCGCCCGGTCGCCGGGCCAGTCTCCGAGCAGGGGGGCAAGAAGGATCGGGCGGGCACGGGACTGCGCCTTGCCCCATCCGGCGCGCATGGGAACGCCCCGGGGCCGGATTCGCCTGCCTCGGGGCGTTCGCGAGACTTCAACGGATTGGCCGGACTGGACCGATTCGCTCGGCCGCCCGGTGGGATCAGAGCGGCTCGTAGCAGTTTCGTCCGGTGTCGCGGCATTCCTGGATGCCGACGAAACCGTCATCCGGCCCGAAGTTCTTCATGGTGTGCAGGCACCAGCACGACGACGGCTCGTAGTCCTCACCCTCGCCGTCCCCCGAGTGGCCGTCGAAGATGTACATGCCGTTGGAGCGCAGGTGCCGGCACGGCGCCGGGGGCCGGGCGGCCGGTTTTGCCGCTCGGGGTTCCGGTTGCGATTCGGGGTCGAGGGTGGGCATGGTCTCGCGGCGTGGCCCTGGGGCTCACGCCTCCTCCCAGTAGCCCTTGCGACTGACGGCGCGGATAAGGGCCCGCTTGACCACGGTCCGGGTCAGGGGGACCTTGTACGCGTTCATCGACAGCGGGGCGGCGCCCTCGATGGCCGCGGCACCGGCGGCGGCCGCGGTCTCGGGGGTCACCTTCTGGCCGGTGATCGCCTTCTCCGCGCCGGTGCTCCGCCAGGGGATTGGCGCCACACCGTAGATCACCACGCGGGCCGCCGAGACGGTCTCGCCATCCATCTTCAGGTTGACCGCGGCCATCACCAGCGGCCAGTCCTGTGCCTGCTTCTGCCTGGCCTCGTACGATCCGTTCTTGCCGGCGGCCGGGATGGTCACCTTTGTGAGGATCTCGCCCGGACGAACGGTCAGCTCGCTGTCCTGGTCGGAGCGAGGCACCTGGTAGAGTTCTTCCACCTTGACGGTCCGCTCGCCCTTCGGCCCGCGGATCGTCGCCGTGGCGTCGAGGGCCGAGAGGGCGACCGCCAGGCTCGACGGGCTGACGAACAGCGCGTTGCCGTCGGTCCCGAAGATGGCGTGGTAGCGATTGTCGCCGGCGCGGACCAGACTCTTGCCGTCCTTCATGGCAAGCAGGCCGAAGCCGGCACGGTAGTACCAGCACCGGGGCCGCTGGAGTAGGTTGCCGCCGAGCGTGCTCATGTTGCGGATCTGGACCGAGCCGACCTCGCTGGTCGCCTGCCAGAGCGCGGGGTAGGAATCCCTGATGCTGGTGTGGTCGACGATTTCGGCCAGCCGGGTGCCGGCGCCGATGGTCAGGCCGCCGGCCTTCGCGTCGCCGGAGATCCCGGCGAGGTCCTTGATGTCCTTGAGGTAGACCACCCGCGCCGGGGACGTCACGTAGTCCTTCATCCGCCCGAGCAGGTCGATGCCGCCGGTGAGGGCGGCCGAGTCGGGGGCCTCGAGGAGCTTGACGGCGTCCTCGAGGGTGGCGGGGGCAGCGTATTCGAAAGCTTTCATGGGTGTTACGCTCTCCCTTCTCTGGAGGCCGTGGCCAGGGCGTTGAGGACGTTCCGCGGGGTCATGGGCCACTCGGGGACCCGGACGCCGATCGCGTTGGCGACGGCGTTGCCGATGGCCGCGGCGGTGGAGATCGTGGGGGGCTCGCCGACGCCGATGACGCCGCGTGCCTTCTGCTCGTCGGGCTCGTACGCCCGCACGATGATCTCGGGGATGTCCGAGGCCCCGGCGAGCTTGTACCACTCCATGTCGGGGTTGAGCATCCGGCCGGTCGTCGGGTCGACCGCTCGCTCCTCGAACAGCCCGTAGTTCAGCCCCATGATCACGCCGCCGTAGACCTGGCTCTCCCAGGTGAGCTTGTCCAGGATCAGCCCGGTGTCCTGGATGGCGACGATCTTCTTGACCTTCACGACGCCGGTCTCGAGGTCCACCGCCACCTCGGCGAACTGGGCACCGCCGACGCCCGACTGGCTGAGTCCGGGGATGAACTCGCCGGTCTCGGAGATCGACGACGTGCCGAGCTTGCGGCAGGCGTCCTTCCACGAGGTGACCGGCTCGCCCGAGACCCACACCCGGCCGTCCTTGAGGGTGATGTCCTCGGGGCGGGCATTGTCGAGCGTGGGCGCGACCTTCTTGAAGAGCGCATCGCGCGCCTTGGTGACGGCGTCATACGTCGGCGGCGCCATCGACGGCGAGGTCGTCGAGCCGCCCGACGACTGGCCCGGCGGGAAGGTCGAGTTGCCGATGTTGCTGATGATGTCGGTCGGCTGGAGGCCGAGGATCTCCGCGGCGATGATCGCCAGGATGGTCCGGGCGCCGGTGCCGATGTCCTGGGTGGCCGTCTTGAGCTCGACCGAGCCGTCCGGGTTGATGTTGCAGATGACCCGGTTGCCCGGCTGGCCGCCGCCGCCCCACTGGTGCAGGGCGACGCCCATCCCGGTGCGGATCGGTCCGGTGCCGGTCCGGCCGCGCGGCTTGCGCTTCTCGCGCCAGCCGATCAGCTCGGCGCCCATCGCCAGCTCGGCCTGGTAGATCTTGGTGTGGAAATCGGTCGGGCTCAGGTTCTTGAGCCGGAACTCGATCGGGTCCATGCCAAGCTTTTCGGCCAGGTCATCCATCGCGGCTTCGGTCAGCGTGCAGCTCTGCGGGTGCCGGGGCGCCCGCATCGCCCGCTGGCTGCCGAAGTTGGTGAAGACGGTGGACTGCTCGACCCTGGTGTTGGGCACGCTGTAGACGTAGGGCAGGATGACGTCGGCGCCCGCGCCGACGCCGCCGGTGCCGTTGGCCTCGGCGATCATCGCCACGATCTTGCCGTCGCGATTGGCGCCCATCTTGATGTGCGCCGCGTTGCTCGGGCGGTTGCCCGCCGCGAGGTGCTCCTGCACCCGGTCGAGGAACATCCTGACCGGCCGGCCGCTCATCTTCGCCATCCTGGCCGCGGCGACGCCCCAGACGTCGGGCCCGAACTTCGAGCCGAACCCGCCGCCCATGTAGTCGGTGAGCACGGTGATGTTGGCCGGCGGGAGCTCGAACGGCCGGCCGAGGTCGTTGCCCAGTCGGGCGACGTTCTGGGTGCTCGCCCAGACAGTCAGCTTGTCGTCCCCCTCCCACTTCGCCGTAAGGCCGTGGCTCTCGAGGCAGACGTGCGTGACCATCGGCACCGAGTAAGTCCCCTCGACGGTGACCTCCGCGGCCGCCATCGCGTCGGCGGGCTTGCCCCGTTCGACGCTCCGGCCCTTGCGGACGTTGGCCGGCTTGAAGACCTGCGGCGCCCCCTCGGCCATCGACAACTCGACGGTCGCGACGTGCGGCAGCACCTCGTACTCAACCTTGATGGCGCGGACGGCGTCCCTCGCCTGTTCCTCGGTCTCTGCGGCCACCGCCGCGACGTCGTCGCCGTGGTAGCGGAGCACCCGGCCGACGGCACTGGCGGCCTCCTTGCCCGGGACGACCGCGCCGCCCTTGTCGATGACGACGACGGCCTTGACCCCAGGCATCTTCTCGGCGGCCGAGACGTCGATGGACTTGACGCTGGCGTGGGCGTACGGGCTATACAACATCACGCCGAAGAGGGTCCCCTCCGGCCGGACGTCCGAGGGGTACTTGGCCTTGCCCGACGCCTTGAGCAGGCCGTCGAGCCGGGGGATGCGCTTGCCGATCAGGGTCGGGTTTGCGGGCCACTCTGCCATGGGTCAGGCTCCTTTCGTGGCTTTGGCGACCTGCATCGCGGCCGCGAGGACGCCGACGTACGTGCCGCAGCGACAGATGTTGCCGTCGATCCCCTTGCGGATCTCCTCCTCGGTGGCGTTCGGGTGCTTGTCGAGGAACGACTTCACCGCGGTGACGAAGCCCGGCGTGCAATAGCCGCACATCAGGCCGTCGTTCTGGTGGAACGCGTGGGGGACGCTGTGCTCGCCCGTGTCAAAGCTCTCGAGCGTCTCGATCGTCTTGCCCTGGCACGAGACGGCCAGCGTGGTGCAGGAGTAGACCGCATCGCCGTCGACGATCGCCGTGCACGCGCCGCAGGTCGCGCGGTCGCAGACCCGCTTCGGCCCCGTCACGTCCAGCCGATTGCGCAGAGTGTCGAGCAGCGTGCTCCTCGGCTCGACCTGGCAGGCGCGCTCCTGGCCGTTGACCTTGAGCTTGATGTCGACGGTGCCGCTGAGGACCTTCGGCTCGCCCTCGGCGGCCTTCGCCTCATCGAGCATCCCGACCGCCGGGCCCGTGAGCACGGCCGTGGCCGCGGCCACGCCCGAGCCCCGCAAGAAATCGCGCCGGCTGTGGCCGGACGGCTCGCCGGGCTTCCTGGGTTTCTGATCTGTCATCGAGCGAATCTCCCGTTTCCGTTCGCCCCGCATCCGATAGTCATCGCGGATCCGATCCGCCGCCGAGACCCGGCCCCATGGCCGGACCCTCGGCGCAGCCCTGACCCGATCGACCTATTACAGTACGCGGCTCCTCCGACCGCGACAAGGGCCTCGTTCGCCCATCACGCCGGCGTCTCGGTGCTGGGGTCGAAGCGGTCGAACGCAAGTCCCACCAGCAATGTCAGCGGCACGATCTCGGCGGCCAGCGCGGCCAGCGCGGCGGCCGTCATCGCAATCAGCGACTGCCCGCTCACGAGGTACGCCACCGCGGCCAGCCCCGCGGCCACTCCCAGCAGGGGGAACAGCATCAATCCCTGGATGATCAGGTTCATCAGGCCTCGGCCCAGCGTGTTCGCGTCCGCCCCGGCACCTGGCTGGGTCCTCCGCACCGGGTAGATCAGGAATGCCAGGCTGCTCACGCCGAGGACGATCATGTCGACGGGGAACAGCAGAATCGCCGTCGCGATCATCGGGGTGCCGAGAGAACCGGTGATGACGCCGTAAACGCCCATCGCCACGAGCTGGATCAGCGCGAACACGGCCGCGCATCCCGCCAGCTCGCCCGCCGCCACGGCCGCGGGGCGGATGGGCAGGGCCTTGAGCACGTCCAGATGGTCCACGTTGCCCCGGAAGGCGACCGGCAGGGCGAGCTGGAAGATAAACATGATGTAAGCCAGTGCCCCGAGTCCCAGGCTCGGCGATGGACGGGGGAGCGATCCCAGTACGCCTCCATGGCTGAGCCAGCTCCAGGCCAGCAGGGCGAGTCCGCCCAGCACGATCATGACGACCAACCCGCGCGACAATCGGGACGTCAGGACGACCTCTCGCGCCGCGACCGGGCCGGCGCCGGCCATCCAGGGCAGTCGCGGCAGTCCCCGTCCCGGCCGACGCCCCGCGGTGATCACCATGCCGCCGGTCCGCTTCGCCCGCTGCATCGTCTCGTAGGCGTGCTGGCTGATCGCCGTGGACCACTCCAGGTAGTCGGCGTCGAGCTTCAGCACAATGGCCACCAGCGCACCGTCGATAACGAGGCCCGCGGTGCCCCAGATCAGCAGGTCCGGGAACCACCGCTCGGCCATCACCGCGTTGCGGAAGACCAGGAAGGGCGACAGCAGGATCTGCCCCATCCATGTCGACGCGAAATCCGACGCCAGGGCCCTGTAGGCGATCCCGGACGATCGGCCGAACACCTGCGCCAGGCCGGTGGCGACCAGTATTCCCACCACGGTCAGGGCGATTCGCCGCATTTTCGTGTGGGCCGCCTCGGCGACGATCAGCCTCGTGAGCGTGACCGCCAGGCCCGACAGCTTGATGAAGATCATCGCCAGGCCCACGCCCACGAACGTCGCCAACCGGCCCCGGAACGCCAGCGACAGCGGCGACAGCGCGACGATCAGCGATCCCAGCAGGATTCCGATTCCCCATCGCACCAGCTTGTAGAGGAGCAGATCGCGGCGTGTGAAGGGACCCGCGAACAGGAAATCCACCTCGGCGGGCGCGAAGTAGAGGTGTCCCACGTTATTCGAGTTGAGCACCGATTGCAGGAAGATCAGCAGCATCAGCACCGAGAAGTACGGTCCCGCCCGGCCGATGTAGTCCTTCGCCTCGGGAACCCGCTCGAGGATCGACGTCAGGCCGATCAGGAAGACGGCGTAGAAAACCAGTCCGCCGAGGATGACCAGGAGCATGATGGCCCCGCGGACGGTCCGCGCGCCGCGGAAGAGCACTCGCCAGGACGCCCAGTTGGTCAGCCGCATCAGCTTCCAGAGCGCCGGATGCATGAGGCTCGCCCCGCAATCCCGTTCGAGTCTCGACCCGTCCCCGGCGACCCGAGGATTCAGGCGGGCGTCTCGGTGCTGACGTCAAAACGCTGAAACGCCCAGGCGACGAAGAGCACCAGCGCGGGCAGCTCGGCCGCCAGTGCGAGCCAGCTCGTCGCGGCGAATGCCGGCCACGAGTATCCCGACAGCCAGAAGACCCCGGCGCCAACCGCCGCCGGAATGCCGGCCAGCGGAATGAGCAGCAGGAACTGGAGCATCATGAACAGCATCATCCGGCCCATCACCTGGAATTCGAACGTCGTGCCGACGCTGGGCCTCACCGGGTAGACCAGGAAGATCCCGTTGTTGAGAGCCATGAGCATCGCGTTGAACGGCGGGCAGAACGCGGCGGCGGCCAGCATGCCCGGCCAGCTCGAGGGGGACACGGCCGTCAGCGCCCCGAGCAAGACGATCTGGAGAGCCGTCAGCAGCACCACGCCGCCGGCCAGCTCGCCGGTCGCGACCCGTAGCGGGCCGATGGGCAGCGACTTGAGGAAGTCGATGTGATCCACGTCGCCCCGAAACGCCCAGGGGAGCTGCATCGAGAACAGGAAGGTCAGGTAGAAGATCATCATGACCCCCATCACCGGGACCACCGGCGGGCCCTCCGTCGGCGCGCCCCCCGGCTGGGACACCGCCGTCGGAACTGCCTGAGGCGCAGCTCGCTTCTGGGAGAAGAAGAAAGCCGACGAGAACATGACGCCGATCATCAGCGTGGCCATCAGGATGTGCCGCGAAGTCCGCATGGCGATCAGCAGTTGCCGCCAGGCGAGCGGGCCGGTTCCGAACAGCCACGGCAGACCCGGTACTCGCAGCCGGGCCGCGCCGGCGCCCGGCGGCAGGGCGACGCCGCCCCCCTGCTTCGTGCGGCGGATCCGCTCGTAGACCTTCTGGCTGATGGTCGCAGCCGATTCGATGTAGCCGGCGTCCAGCCGGAAGACCAGCCAGAGCAGGGCCAGGTCGATGGCCAGCGCGGCCGCCGCCCAGACGGCGAAGTCGGGGAACCACCGGGCCGCGAAGATCGCGCGGGTGAAGACGTCGAACGGTGCCAGCAGGGCGACGAAGACCGGCGAATCGCGGAGGTGGGCGAGGATCTCGGCGAAAGTCCGGCCCGGCGACCTGCGGAGGACATCGGCGACGCCGAGAAGCGCCGCGGCCGCCAGCGCGGCCAGGACGAGCCGTCGGCCGCGGGTGTAGGCCTGTTCCGCCGCGATCTGGCCGGCCAGTGCCATCGCCATGCCCAGGAACTGGACCATCCCCAGCGCGAGCAGGATCCCCAGGTAGGCTCGCGGCCAGTACGGCAGCGACGACAGCATAAAAACGGAAAAGAACGCTGACATCACCAGGATGCCGAGCAACGTCTTGACCAGCTTGAACCCGAGCAGCTCGCGACGGGTGAACGGGCCCGAGAAGAGCATGTCGACCTCGGCCGGCGTGAAATAGACGGCCGCCTCGCCGGCCGCCGTGAACACGGTCAGTAGCACGAGGCCCAGCAGGCCGGGCGAGGCGAACGGCGGAATCGTCCCCGGCGCGGGCCTCAGCTCGGGCCGGGTGCCCACCCAGATCTGCGAGGCCACCATCACGACGACGACGCCGATGGTGAACAGGACCAGGAGCGCGCCGCGGACCGTCTTCATGCCCCGGAGCGTCCGCCGCCAGGTCGCCCTGTTCAGCAGGAGCAAAAGCCGAAGGAGTGCTGGGTTCATGGGAGCGCGGTGGTCCTCGGGTCAGGTCAGGGCGTCTGCGCCTGTTCGGTCGCCCGGAAGAAGACTTCCTCGAGCGAGGCGTCCCCCTGGAGCCCCGCATACCGCGCCCTCGCCTCGTCGAGCGTCCCGGAGAACAGGCATTTCCCCCGGTGCAGGATCAACAGGTGAGTACACAGGTCCTCGACCAGCGAGAGCAGGTGCGAGCTGACCATCACCGCCGCGCCCGCCGCGGCCCGCTCGGCGATCGACGATTTCAGCGTGCGGATGGCGTAGGGATCCAGCCCGGTCAGCGGCTCGTCGAAGAGGATCACGCGCGGGTCGTGCAGGTAGGCGCAGCAGATCGCGACCTTCTGCCGCATGCCGCGCGACAGCTCCTGCGCCATGGTGTTGCGCTTCGCCTCCAGCTCGAACTGCCGCAGGAGGGCCTCGGCCTTCGGCTGGAAGTCGAGCACGCGGTACGCCGCGGCCATGAACTGGAGGTGCTCCCAGACGGTCAGCGCGTCGAACAGCTTCGGGTCGTCGGGCACATAGGCCAGCTCGCGCTTCGCCGCGACCGGGTCATGGACGACGTCGTGCCCGGCGACGAACAGGCGGCCGCGCGTCGGCCGGATGATGCCGGCCAGGGCGCGCAGCGTGGTCGTCTTCCCGGCGCCGTTGGGGCCGACCAGGCCCAGCACCGCGCCGGGCGGGACATCGAAGCTCAGCCCGTCGACCGCGATCGTCTCGCGGTAGGCCTTGTGATAGTCGATCACGCGGATCACGACGTTCCTCCCGCGGACTCGGAATCGCACATACCCAGCCGGTCCGAGGCTTGCACTTGCCCCGGCTGCCGTGCACTCGCACTCGCCCTGGCGTTCGGTTCTACGGCTCAACAGGCAAATCGGAGCGGGCGCCCCACTCATTCCACGAGCCGTCGTAATTTGCCAGGTCGGTATATCCCAGCCGGGCCAGGTTGAACAGCACCACGGTCGCCGCCACGCCGCCGTTGCAATAGGCCACCACGCGGCCCGGATGGACGCCGCGCTCCTCGACCCGGCGTCGGATCTCTTCCACCGGCAGGAAACCGCCGCCGGGGGCGAAGAATAGCTCGCGCGGAACGTGGATTGCGCCCGGGATGTGCCCGCCGCGCGGCCCTCGTCGTTTTGCCGCCGTGAACTGTGCCTCGTCGCGGGCCATATTCTTTTCTGATCATCATGCAGCTTCGGTAGTGCCAAAACTATTTCAGTCATTCAGGCCG
>DAIDHB010000514.1 GCA_027452145.1 Planctomycetales bacterium | reverse complement strand
AGGTTGAGCATCAGGGCCGCCTCCCGCGGTAGGCTGTGCGTGGTCGAGGATTCAGTCCGTGCCGGCGCCCGGGCGGGAGCCACCTCTGTCCAGTCGGTCGCGCAGCTCGCGGCGGAGGACCTTGCCCATCGCGTTGCGGGGTAGCTCGGGGACGAAGACGATCGACGAGGGGCGCTGGTAGTCGACCAGCCGCTCGGCCAGATGGGCGCGCAGGTCCTGCTCGGTCAACGATCGGCTCGAGCGCACCACGGCCGCGAGGACCCGCTCGCCTCGGCGATGGTCGGGGACGCCGATCACGGCCGACTCGGCCACGCCGGGGCACTCGTCGATCGCCCGCTCGACGACCTGGGGATACACGTTGAACCCATTGGTGATGATCAGATCATTCTTGCGGCCGACGAGGGTCAGGAAGCCTGCCTCGTCGCGCTCGCCCACGTCGCCGGTGTCGAACCACCCCGAGGCAAATGCCTCGCGGGTGGCGTCCGGCCGGCGCCAGTACTGCCGGAACAGGTTCGGCCCGCGAAGCCGGACCGAGCCCTCCTGCCCGGGGGCGGCGGGCGTGCCGTCCTCGTTCACGACCTGGAGCTCGATCCCCTCCAGCGGCAGGCCGACCGAGCCCTGCGGCCAGGGACCGTCGAGCGGCAGGCTGGTGATGACGTGTCCCTCGGTCATCCCATAACGGTTGATGACCGGCCGGCCGAGGATCGACTCCAGCTCGGGCAAGACATCGGCGCGGATCGGCGCCGACCCGCAGGTAAACAGCCGGACGCTCGACCACCCCCGCGCCGCCTGGCGGAACTCGGGGCGCTCGAGGAACGTGTAGTAAAAGGTCGGGATCGCCATGAAGACCGTGCCGCGGCCGATGACATCCAGCGTCCGGCGCGGGTGGAACTGGTCCTCGACGCGCATCGAACCGCCCACCAGAAGGGTCAGTTGCGTGGCGAACGACAGGCCATGAATGTGGAACAGCGGCAGGACGTTGATCACAACATCATCGGGCGTGAGCCGCCAGCATGCGGCCAGGGCACGCAGGCTCGCCGCGAGGTTCGCGTGGGTGTGCACGACCCCCTTGGGCCGGCCGGTCGTCCCCGAGCTATAAAGCATCAGGCACGGGTCGTCGCGGCCGGGCGTGGCGTCGGCCAGTTTGCCCTCGGGCGCATCCCGTGCCTCGCGGTCGGCGATCAGCGCCCGCAGCTCGGGCAGCACCGGCTTGAGCGCCTCGACGAACGGCCACTCGTCCTGCCCGGCGACCACGACGCGGGCGCCGCTGTCCTGGAGGTAGTAGCGCAATTCATCCGGCGTGCTGCGGGGATTCAGCGGCAGCGAGACCGCCCCGGCGTAAAGCGTCGCCAGATGCGCGATCAGGAACGGCATCTTGTCGGGCGTGATGATCGCGACGCGGTCGCCCGCCTCGAGCCCCAGCCGGACCATCCGCGCGGCGAACCGGCGCGCCCGGGCCTCGAGGTCGCCATACGGGATCACCCGATCGCCGTGCACGATCGCCGTCCGCGCCGCCCGGTCGGCGAACGTCGCCCGCAGCTCATCGAGGAAATGCCCCGGGGTCGAACTTCCACCCGACGGCGATGATGCTGGTCCGCCCACCGCGCTCGCTCTCCCTCACATCAACCCGATCCCCTCAGCCGACGCCGCCCACATCATACCGCCAGCCGGACCGCGGTGCGCCCCCGTCGCGGCATCGGGCGGCCCTCGCTTCCCGTTAATGTTTTAACACGAACCGCTTGGCGCGGGACCGGGACGGCGATAGGATGACCCATATCCGTTAAATCATTAACAGGATGGGGCACGCGATGGCGAGACGGATGACGGAACCGCTGACGGAGCGTGAGGCGCAGATCATGGACGTGGTCTGGCGGCTGGGTGAGGCGACCGCCGACCAGGTGCGTGCCGAGGTGCCGGGGAGCCCGCACGATTCGACGGTGCGGACGCTCCTGCGCGTGCTCGAGTCCAAGGGATTTGTGGCGCACGAGGCGAAAGGCAAGGCGTACGTCTATCGCGCGAAAGTCGCCCGGCGCAAGGCACAGGGCCAGGCGGTGCGGAGCGTCCTGGCGCGGTTCTTCGGCGGGTCGGCCGAGAACCTGGTGCTGCGGCTGATCGAGGACGAGCAACTGTCGCCCGAGCGGCTGGAGGAATTGCGGCGCTCGGCGGCGGCCGCTTCGTCGCGTGGCAAGCGGAAGAAGGGGGGTGTGTGATGGACCTGGCGAGCGGAATGGCCGGTTGGTCGGCCGCATGGCCCTTCGGGCTCGAACTCGCGGCGAGGGCGACGATCGTGCTGGCCCTGGGACTCGTCGCTCAGTCCACCATCGGCCGCCGGCGCCCGGCGATCGGCGCGGCGATCGGGTACGCCTGCCTGCTGATGCTGATCCTGCTCCCCCTGGCCACGTTGCTGGGACCGCGCCTGTCGCTCGCCTGGCTGCCGGCGGAGCGGATTGCGCCCGCCGTGGCGGAGGTGAACGAGGGGTCTTCCTTGCCAGTCCTCGACGCCGGCCTCGATCGGGCCATGATGCCGGCGCCCGAGCTTGCCGCGATGGAACGGGCCCGACCTGACCAGGCTGCGCCGATCCCGGCGCGGCCCGCGCCGGTGATCGCGGCCCCGTCGGCGCCGCCCGCAACAGTTCCGCCCGCCGGGGCATGGCGGCCGAGCTGGCCGGCGGTCGGGCTGGTGGTGTACGCGCTGATCGCGGGCGCGATGCTGGTTCGCCTGGGCGCGTCGCTCGCGGCGGTGCGGCGACTGCGACGCGCGGCAAGCCCCGTGGAGGACCCGAGCTGGCTGTCGGCCCTGGAGCGTTGCCGTCAGAGGCTGGGAATCCGACGGCCGGTGAGCCTGGCGTGGACCTCCGGCGCGGGGATCCCGCTGGTCCTCGGCTGGCTGCGGCCGACGATCCTGCTGCCGGAAAGGCTGGCCGAATCCAGCGCGCGCGGCCACGCCGACGCGATCCTCCTGCACGAGCTGTCGCACGTCCGGCGCGGGGATTACCCGTGGAACCTGGCGCTGCGGGTCGTCCAGGCGCTCTACTGGCCGCACCCATTCGTCTGGCTGCTGGGTCGATCGATCGCCGAAGCCCGCGAGCGCACCTGCGACGCCGTCTGCGTCCACCAGCTCGGCGACGCCGCATCCTACGGCGAGACCCTGCTGGCCGTCGCCGCCGGGCTCGCGCGACGGCCCGCCCCGGCGCTTGGCCTGGCGATGGCACGCGGCTCGATCCTGGGCAGGCGGCTGGAGCGGATCACGGCCGAGCGGGGCGAGGCGCATCCCCTGCCCAGGCGAACCGTGCGACTGCTGATCACGGGCCTCGCAATCGCCGCGGCGATCGTCGGCGGCGCCGTGCGGTTCACCCGGGCCCAGGCGCAGGAGGCGAAGGTCACGAAGCCGCCGGCCAACGAGAAGGCGGCGGCGCCTCAAGCACCATCGCCATCAAAAGGCCGCGTGCTCCACCTCCAGGTCGTCGCGGCCGACACCGGCAAGCCGGTGCCGAACGGCTGGGTGCGCGTCTGGATCGCGATGGACTCCGACTGGCGCCGGACCGACGAGAACGGGCGGATCGACATCGTCCACTCGACCGGGCCGGCGGATCGTCATCTTTCGGTGGACGTCTGGGGCGACGGCCGCGCGATGCAGCGCCACCAGTGGGGCATCGACCCGGGCCGGCCGATCCCCGATGGCGACACGCTCAAACTTCGGCCGGGCGAGACGCTGGGCGGCATCGTCCAGGACGAGCAGGGCCGGCCGATCCATGGCGCCACGGTGTATCTCTGGAGCCACAACTACAAGAAAAAGGACCCGCACGAGCTGCTCTTTGACCTGCGCGCCACGACCGGCTCCGACGGGCGATGGCGGACGTCGGGGGCGCCCGAGACGACCGGGGAGCTGCTGGGGTTCCACGTCGTGCATCCCGATTTTCTCAGCGGGCGAGACTACGGCGACAAGAACGCAATCCCGAAGATCGCCGACCTGCGCGCCGGCAAGGCCGTGAGCGTGATGAAGAAGGGCGTGCCGATCGAGGGCCGGGTGGTCGACGCGACCGGCCGCCCGGTCGCCGGGGCCCGGGTGCTCACGGTCGAGCGACGCGACGAGCTGCTCTCCGGGCCCGACAGGTTCGCCGTGGCGACCGACGAGCGGGGCCACTTTCGGACTGGCCAGGTGGCGAAGGGGCAGTGGTTCCTGCTGGTGCAGGCCAGGGGACACGCGCCGGGCGAGACCCAGGTGAGGATCGACCGGGCCATACCGCAGGTCGAGATCGCCCTCGGGCGGCCGCACATCTTCCGGGGCCGGGTGGTCGACACATCGGGCCGGCCGGTCGAGGGGGCGTTCGTGAATATCGACACCTGGCGCCGTTATCGGTGCCTCGGGGTGTATCTCTACTCCGACGCCGACGGCCGGTTCCGCTGGGATGACGCGCCCGAGGATGCGCTGCTGGTCAACGTCGATCGCGATGGCTATCGGGGTGTCTTCATGCAGCAGGCCACGGCCGTTGAGGGCGGCACGGTCGACTTCACGATCGCGCCCTCGATCGCCGTCCACGGCAAGGTGACGGACGCCCAGACGGGCGAGAGGATTGGCGAGGCGGCGGTCGCGGCCGGAGCGATCGACCCGAAGACCGGCGAGGTGACCGGCTGGCCGGGCGGGCCGGAACTGGGATTCGGCGTCGGGGTGTTCCAGGGAGAGCTGCACTTCAACTTCCCCGTCGCGGCCGACGCGTACAGGATCCGCGTGACGGCCGACGGATACGAGACGTTCATCTCGCGAGTCTTCCGCCGCGACGAGAAGGTCGTGGTTGACTACGACATCAAGCTCGTGCCGGGCCGGGCGAAGGGACCGCTGGCGACCGTGGTGCGTCCCGGCCGCCGGCCGCTGGCCGGGGCGCGGGTCTACACCTCGATTCGGGGAAGCGGGCTGAGCATCACCGACGGCGTCGTCGGCCCCCGCGGCGGTCGCGGGCTGTTGACCGGCGACGATGGGACATTCCCGATCCCCGACCATCCCGATCCGTTCGTCGTACTGATCATGGGCGACGACTGCTTTGCCCTGGCGAGCAAGGACGCGCTGGCGAAATCACCCAGGATGGAGGCCCAGCCCTACGGACGGGTGGAGGGTCGGTACCTCGTCGGCACCCGGCCGGTGGCGAACGAGCCGATGGAGATCAGGGCGATGCTCCAGGACGAGTCGACGATGCATTGCACGGTGTCGTTCGGGGCCACGGCGACGACCGATCGCGATGGCAACTTCGCGTTCGATCGCGTCATCCCTCTGCCCCACCTGCGCGTCGGGCCGCAGCCTCACACGGAGAGCACCTCCCGGAGCTGGTCGCTGGGCGAGCCGGTGCACGTCGCGGCGGGCGAGACCGCAAAGGTCACAGTCGGCGGCAAGGGGCGTCCGGTGGTCGGCCGCGTGCTGGCCCCCGAGGGCTGGACCGGGTCGATCGACTTCACCGACCGCTCGACGGCGGCGGTCGAGAGCAATCGGCCGCACACGCCCTATCCGCCGGAGCTGTTTCGCGGCAAGGCGTCCCTCAGCGATGGCGGATGGTCGAATTGGTGGCAACGGTGGCGGAAGACGCCGGAGGGGATCGCCTACATCGACAGCCGCGTGGCCGCGACCGCGGCCCTGGCCCCGGACGGCTCATTCCGATTCGACGACCTACCGGCGGGCGAATATCGGTTGACGGTCCACGTCAACGAGGAGGGAGGCCGCGAGCGCGGGCCGTTCGCGCAGGCCTTGAAAGAGTTCACCGTGCCGATGATCCCCGGCACGCGCCGGCCCGACCCGCTCGATATCGGCGAGATCCGGCTGACCGTGCGAAAAACGCCGAAGGCCGGCGATCCCGCGCCCGAGTTCCGGGTCACCACCGTGGACGGCAGGGCCCTCGGCCTGGCCGACTACCGCGGCAAGTACCTGTTGCTCGATTTCGGCGTGATGTGGGACGACCAGTGCCGGCTCCAGATCGCCCGGCTGAACGACGTCCACCGGCGGTTCGGCGAGGAGGAACGGTTCGCCATGCTCAGCCTGGTGATGGCGACGGACGACGAGCGATCGCGCGCGTTCGTGGCCGCAAAGGGCGAGCCCTGGCCGCAGGCGATCGTCGGGCCGATGTCCAATGCGCTCTCGATCGCCTACGGGATTGAGGACCGCGTCCCGGCCGCGATCCTGATCGGCCCGGACGGCAAGATCGTCGCGCGGGACCTCTGGTATAACGGAATCATCGAGGCGATCGGCAAGGCGCTGGGGAAGTAGCGGGCGTCGGATCCAAGCCCGTGCTATACTCCGGGGGTCGAATCCTCAAGTAGGTCGGGCAGTCTTGCCCGACTCTCGGGTCCCGTCGGGCAAGACTGCCCGACCTACTTTCATGGGTAAATATCGGCGGACGGAGCCGCCCCCTACATGAACAGCCGAGATCCGAGCCGGCACCGTCCGGCGATCGTTTGCTCCGCCGTCCCTCTTCCGTGAACGACGTCTCACGAGGCCTGAGCAAGAAAGGGGGTGCGTGATGGACCGGGCCGGAACGACGGCTGGTTGGTCGGCGGCCGGGCGCCTCGGGCTCGTCTGCCTGCTGGTGCTCATCCTGCTCCCGCTGGCGACATTGCTGGTACCGAGCCTGTCGCTCGACGCGCTGCCGACCCCTCCGCCCGATCTCACCGCGAACGAAGGGGCCAGCCCGGGTTCACCCCCTGACGTCGGGCCCGTCCCGGCGCCGCTCGATCAGAAGGCCCCGAAATCGCCGGGCCCCGATCTCAAGGCGACGGTGGTGCGTCCCGACGGCCGGCCGCTGGCCGGGGCGCGGGTCTACCTGTCGCGGTCGCAAAGCTGGGTGCACATCATCGACGGTGCCGTCAACCCGCAGGACCGAAACGATAAGGAACTGGTGACCGGACCCGACGGAACATTCGTGATCCCCGACTCCGACAAACCGTTCCTGGTGGTGGTCCTGGGCGACGATGCGTTCGCGCTGGCGAGCCAGGCCTCGCTGGCGACGTCGCCGAAGATCCAGGCCCGGCCCTATGGCCGCATCGAGGGTCAGCTCCTCGTCGGCGGCCGCCCCGCGGCCAATCAGCAGATGGAGATCCATGCGTACTTCCGGGATGAGTCGGCGCCGTTCTGCAACGTGTACCTCCAGTCCATGGCGACCACCGATCCCGATGGCCGCTTCACGCTCGAGCGCATCGTCCCGCTGCCGCACCCGCGGATATCGCGGCGGCGGACCCGACTGTGGTATCTCGACGAGCCGGTGCGGGTCGTGGCCGGCGAGACGACGCGAATCACGATCGGCGGCAACGGGCGCCCGGTGATCGGCCACATGCTGGCCCCCGAGGGCTCGAAGGGGCCGATCAACTTCGCCGTCGGGTCGGTGGTGCGGATCGAGAGCAACCGGCCGCTCACTCCCTATCCACTCGAACTGGTTCGCGGCAAGGTGAATCGGGGTAGGGTGAATCCTCACGACGTCAAGTTGTCCGAGTGGTCGCAGAAGTGGGATAAAAGCCCTGAGGGCATCGCTTACCGCGAGAGCCGCGTGGCCGGGGAGATCGAACTGGCACCGGACGGATCCTTTCGGTTCGACGCCCTGCCGGCGGGCGACTATCGCGTGTCGATCCGGATCAATGAGGTCGCTCCGCCCCATGGGCCGTTCGACCGGGTCGTGAAGGAATTCACCGTCCCGGCGTTCTCCGGACCGCGCCAGCCCGACCCGCTCGATCTCGGCGAGATCCGCCTGACGTTGCGGAAACCGAGAGACGGCCAGCCCGCGCCCGACTTCCAGGTCAAGACCGTCGACGGCAAGACCATCCGCCTGGCCGACTATCGCGGTAAGTTCCTCCTGCTCGACTTCGGCACCATGTGGAATGACGGGTGCGTCCTCGGCATCCCCCGCCTGAATGAGATCCACGAGCGGTTCGGCAAGGATGGGCGCTTCGCCATGCTGAGTCTGCTCATGGCGGCAGACAACGAGAAGTCGCGCGCGTTCGTGGCCGCCAAGGGCGAACCCTGGCCGCAGGCGATCATCGGGCCGATGTCGAACCCGATCTCGATCGCCTACGGGATCGACGACGAGCTCCCCGCCTCGGTCCTGATCGGCCCCGACGGCAAGATCTATCCGCACAAGTTCGAGATCAAGTGGACGATCAACTCGCTCGCGAGGGTGCTGGGCCAATGGCGGCCCCCGGGTCCGGACGAGTTCCTGCCACGAGAGCCCGCTACGCCAGGATCTCCCTGATCACCCGGCCATGAACGTCGGTCAGCCGGCGGTCGATGCCGTTGTGGCGGAAGGTCAGCCGGGTGTGGTCGATGCCCAGCAGGTGCAACGCCGTGGCGTGGAGGTCGTAACCGGCCGTCGGGTTCTCGGCCGCACGGTACGACCATTCGTCGCTGGCGCCATAGGTAACGCCTCCCTTCACGCCGCCGCCGGCCAGCCATGAGGTGAACGTCGAGGGGTTGTGGTCGCGGCCCTTGCCGCCCTGGCTGCACGGCATCCGGCCGAACTCGGTCGTCCAGATGATCAGCGTGTCATCCAGCATGCCGCGCGCCTTGAGATCCTTGATGAGCGCGGCGGCCGGTTTGTCCATGCTCCGGCCCATCTCGCCGTGGTCGCGGGCGATGTCCTCGTGCGAGTCCCAGTTCCGACGCGGGAAACCGTTGTCGGCGCCGCTCCAGACCTGCACGAACCGCACGCCGCGCTCGAGCAGCCGCCGCGCGATCAGGCAGTTCCGTCCGAAGTCCGCGGTGATCGGCTCGTCCAGGCCGTAGAGATTGCGCACAGCGCGCGACTCGCCCGCCACGTCGAGAACCTCGGGCGCGCTCAATTGCAGCCGCGCGGCCAGTTCGTACGAGGCGATCCGCGCGTCGAGCCGCGAGTCGCCCGCTCTTTCCTCGCGATGGGCCCGGTTGAGCCGGTCGAGCACCGCCAGGCCGTCGCGCTGGGCGTCGGGCGTGACCTCGGGATCCTCGGGCGGGAACAGGTCGAAGATCGGGTTCTTCGAGGATGCCTTGACCATCGTCCCCTGAAACGACGCGGGCAAAAATCCGGCGGCCCAGTTCGCCGGTCCGTTGGGGGCGAACCCCCGCGAATCCGGCAGGACCACGAACGACGGCAGGTTACTATTCAGGCTGCCGAGCCCGTACGAGACCCACGCGCCGAAACTGGGGAAACCGGGGAGCACAAAGCCCGTGTTTTGCAGGAACGTCGCCGGCCCGTGCACGTTCGATTTGGACACCATGCTCGGCAGAAACGCCATGTCGTCGACGCAGTCGGCCATGTGGGAGACCAGGCTGCTCATCCACTTGCCCGAGCCGCCGTACTGCCGCCAGCTCCAGGGGCTCTGCATCACGGCGCCGGGGACGCTCTGAAAAAGCTCGACCTTGCCGCCGGGGTCGAACCGCTCGCCGTGCTTCTTGATCAACAGCGGCTTGTAGTCGAACGTGTCGCACTGACTCGCCGCGCCCGACATGAACAGCTCGACGACCCGGCGCGCCCGCGCCGGGTGATGCAGGCCGCCGTTCCACTCGGGACGCGGACGCGGACGCGGGTCGGCGTGCGGATGCTCGCCGGATCCGTCATCGGCCAGCAGGCCCTCGGCGCCCAGCAGGTGGGCGAGCGCAACGCCGCCCAGTCCGCCCCCGGCCGTCCACAGAAATCGTCGGCGATCGAATCGGCTGGCGTTCATCGGCGGCTGGCTCCCGCGGCGGGGTTCGGCGGTTATTTGTTCCATCAGTCGTCTCGGAAGGTCGGTTGGATGCCGTAGGGTGGGCATTGCCCACCGGTCGAGGCGTCGAGATTGGTGGGCGATGCCCACCCTACAGGACGTTCTCCGAGCCACCTGGGACAGAGTGAGCGTCTGTCCCGGAAGCCCACGAAGTGGGCGTCAGGACGTAGCCGGGGGGCGTCAGCCCCCCGGAACGCCGGGCGACCCATCATCTCTCCAACATCGTATCACCCTCCCGGCCGCGACCCCGCGTGGCGGGGTCGCGGCCGGGAGGGCCTGCCGAGAGGATTGGGTGTGTTACGCGGCGGTCCGTTCCGGGGGGCTGACGCCCCCCGGCTACGTCCGGTCGCCCCTTGACGGGGGCTCAGATCCCTTCCGGGTTAGACTCTCAGTCGATGAAAAGAAACTCATTGGTGTTGAACAGCACCCGGCAGGCGTTCGCCAGGCCGTGCCGGCGGGCGTAGGCGAGGAGCGCCGAGCGCTCGTCATCGCGCGGCGGCCGGCCCAGGGCCAGCGTGAATGCGGCGCCAATTCGTCGAACGGGGTCATCCGAGATCGCCTCGAGCCGCCGGGCGAAGGCTCGCGCTTGCTGGACCATGAAGGCGTCGTTCAGCAGCGCGAGGGCCTGGAGCGCCGTGATCGTGGTCGAGCGCACGGGCGTGTTGATATTCGGGTCGGCGCCGTCGAGACATTCGAGGAACGGGTTCGGCACGCTGCGGACGACGAAGCGATAGACGGTGCGCCGTCTCGCACCGGGGCGGTCGAGCACGCCGGGCGCTGTGTGGTCATAGATCGGCGAGTGGTCATCCACAAAGCGGAACACCTCGAAACCCGGTCCGCCCATCGAGCGATCGAGCTCGCCGCTGACGGCGAGCACGCCGTCGCGCAGCTCCTCGGCGTCGAGCCGCGTACGGTTCATGCGCCAGAGCCACCGATTATCGGCGTCGACCCGGGCCGAGGCGGCATCGTCGCGGGATGACTGGCGATACACGGCGCTCGTGACGATCAGCCGATGGAGCGACTTGAGCGACAGTCGCCCGTCGCGCAGCTCGACGGCCAGCCAGTCGAGCAATTCGGGATGCGTCGGCTTCGAGCCGTTCCGGCCGAAGTCATTCGGCGTATCCACGATCCCCCGGCCGAAGTGATAGTGCCAGACCCGGTTGGCGATCGAGCGCCAGGTCAGGACGTTGGCCGGGCTGGCGAGCCACTCCGCCAGCGCGGCGCGGCGGGCGCCCTCGTCGCCCGATTCGGATGAGGTAAAGACCGGGTCGAGCCCCGGCACGCACGACAGGGCGCCCGGTCCGACCGGCTCGGCCGGCTGCTCGACCTCGCCCCGGCGCAAAATGGCGATCGGCCGCGGGGCGTGCGAGCGCAGGGCATACACCAGTTCGCCGGGCGGCAACGCCAGGAGGCGTCGGTCGAGGTCGGCCAGCTCGGCGCGAACCTCATCGCGGGCCGATCGCAGTACCGGGTCGATCCGCTCATCGGCCAGCCGGCGGCGGTCGCGGGTCAGTTGCTGGAGCCGGGCGAGTAAGGCGTGCCGTCGCGCAGTCGCGGGATCACCATCCTTCGGCCGGGCGCGGCGGCTGTCGAAGCCGTCCACCAGCCGGTCGCGGCCCCATCGGCCCGCCTCGATCGACTCGGAGGCCGAGACCGCGGCGCCCCGCGCCAGGTTGCGGCCGTTCGAGATCACCTCGAGCTCGCCCAGGGCGAACACGTAATCCCCGGTGCGCTTCCAGAGCCGACTCGCAGTAACACGGACATACCGCGCTGATCGGCCGGCAGGACGCACGACGTACGGCTCATCCGGCGCGGGCTCGGAATCAGGCGTCTCGTCCTCGACGAGCGTGGCCGTCCGACCTTTCCCAAATCCGGAGTCATCCGACGCCTCGACGCGGAAGCGGTGCGGGAAGCCGAAGCCGGGCGTGTCGGGGAAATCCACCGGTCGCGCCGGGATAACGCGGACCTCCTCGATCGGCACTGAGCGGCCCAGGTCGACCTGGACCCATACCGATACGTCGGGCGCGGGGTGAATGTCCGAGTGATAGCCGTTACTCGGGCTGGGCGATCGGCCCTGCGGAGCCGAGGCAGCGGCCAGGTCGCGGCGGGTCGAGCGGAGGCTCTCATCCAGCCGTGCCAGCTCGGGACCTGTCGTCGCGGCGATCCGCGCCTCGATTTCCTTGAGCCGGTCCGCGGCCGCGCGGCGGCGATCCATCAAGGCCCGGCGCGCCTGCTCGACCCGGCTCGTGTCATACGGCCGGTCGCCGCGGTCCACGCCGGCAAAGACCGCCTGGAGCCGGTAATAGTCGCGCTGGGGGATCGGGTCGAACTTGTGATCGTGGCAGCGGGCGCAGTGCACCGTCAGGCTGACGAACGTCGACATGGTGTTACTGAGCATGTCGTCGCGATCGAGCAGCCGGGTCTTCTTCTTCTCAACGGTGTCCTCGCCCAGCTCGACGTGGCCGACGAAGTCCCACGGGCCGGCGGCGACGAACCCGGTGGCGACGATCGCCTTCGGATCACCCGGCTCGAGCACGTCGCCGGCCACCTGCTCGCGGAGGAAGCGGGCATACGGGATGTCCTCGTTAAGCGAGCGGATCACATGATCGCGATAAGGCCAGGCGTGATCGCGGCGCTTGTCCTTGTCGTAGCCGTGGGTGTCGCCGTAGTGCACGACGTCCAGCCAGTGCCGGCCCCAGCGCTCGCCGTGATGGGGCGAGGCCAGCAAACGGTCGACCAGCCGCTCGTAGGCATCGGGAGCCGGATCCTTCACAAACCGCTCGATCTCATCGGGTGTCGGAGGCAGCCCGACCAGGTCGAACGACAACCGGCGGATCAGGGTGCGGCGGTCGGCCTCGGGGCGCGGGCGCAGACCCTCGGCCTCGAGCTTTGCGAGGACGAAGGCGTCAATCGGCGTGCGGATCCAGCCTCGGTCGCGCACCGCGGGCAACTTCGGCCGGGCCAGGGGCCGGAGCGACCACCAGGTCGAGCCGTCGTCAAACCGGCGGTCCTTCAGCTCGACGCCGGCCGGCCAGTGCGCTCCTGCCTCGATCCAGCGCCGGAGGCCGGCGACCTGCTCCTTTGCCAGCGGCTTGTCCTTCTGCGGCATCTCGGGTGAGTCGCCCGAGACCATCTCGAGCAGCGGGCTCTCGCCGGGCTTGCCGGGCACGACGGCCGGCCCGCTGTCGCCGCCGCGGAGGATGCTCCCAGCCGTCGCCAGCGACAGGCCGCCCTTCGGGTTCTCGGCACCGTGGCAGTGCAGGCAACGCCGCTCGAGCACCGGCGCGACCTGCTCGCGGAACAGTCGGTCGGGCTCGCCGGCAACCGCGACCGACGCGAGGACCATCGAGATCACCAGCCCGATCGGGATTCGCGCCGTCTGCGTCATCACGGTTTCCTCCGGCTGCCAATGGGTCGGACCGCTCGTGGTTTTCCTGGGGAGGCTCGATCGTCATCGGATGCAGGCCCGGACGAATCGATACGCGCCCGGATTCGACGCGCGAAATCCACGTCAGGGGGTATTCGTCGTTCGGCGATACGCGCGGAGGTTCGCCTCTGCCGCTCTCGTCCTGGCCACGTCGTTTTCAACGGCTGCGATCCCGTCGATGATGCCCTTCGCGAGATCCAGGGCCCGTCTCGCCTGGGACGGCTTTTCGACACTCATCGCGTTCATATCATAGTCGGCCATGTTTCTCAGGGTCTTCAGATCGTTCAGATCGCCGGACGCCGCGATCAGCTCGGGATCGCTCGTTGCGTGCAGAAACCTCACGGCGAGTCCGTGCTTCTGCGGCCCGCGGCCGCAAGACGCACCCCAACGATCGAGCGCCTCGTCCGCCCGATTCAGGGCCGCATAATAGGCTCGGCCGATTGCCGTGCGGCAAGAGGCCGGATCGGGATTGGGGGCGCTCGCCATGATGGACAGGCCCAGATGATAGAAGGCTGTCGGGTCCATCGCGCAGCCGGCCCTCAGTCTTCCAGGTCGACAACCAGCGAAATTCTGGAAACCTCGGGCCAGTCCGTGGAGCTGGTCCAGGCCCGGTTATAGGCCCTGTGAGCGCGAATGCTTTCGTCCTGCTCTCCCTTGACGCGAACCTCCAGCACCAGGTATCGCTCGTCGGCCTCGGGATCCTGTTCGAGCCGGACGACCGGATCGCCGACGACCGAGAAGTGCTGTCGGGCCAGCTCGATGGCCCGGCCCAGGTGATCCAGGAGGGCGTTGCGACGGCAGAATTCCAGCACGTCGTCCGCAAGCTGGATGTCCGCAACGGTCGTTGACGGATCGGTTATCATGGCAAGCCCCTTCATTCGGCCGGTCCGGCGATTGGATCACATCGAATCGGTCGGTCCGCCGGCAGTTCGTGCGGGGGCTCGATCCGGCCGAGCCCCGGCATCTCCAACATACCAGACCGGATCTGGGCTGTCCCAGACGATCCGGCAAGCCGCACCGGACAGAGTCCCCGCTTCGACGGCATGATGTCGCTCAACCCTGATCGGCCGGTGCGGCGGGAGAGTCCTCATCCGCCGACTCGAACTCGAGCGCGAACCCGTCCGGGTCGAGCACCACAAAATCGCGCTCGCCCCAGGGATGCCGCACCGGCGGCCCCTTGGGCGCGATGCCGGCCTGGCGCACCTGCTCGTAATAGGCGTCGAGGTCATCCACCTCGAGCTCGACGTGGAACTTCCCCGCGGCGCGCTGGAGCAGCCCGATCCGCCCCGCGCCGATCGTCACCATGGCAAACAGCCCCGGCTGATACACGTGGACATCGGCTCCGGGCAGCCGCCGGTAGAATTCCACCGAACGCTCGAGGTCGGCGACGTGCAGGGTCAACCCGGCGAGCGAGACCTGGGCCATGGCGGGAGCCTCCCGTGGATTGGATTGGATCGGATCGGACCGCCCATCTCTGCTCGACGCCCGCGCCCCCGATGGCCGCGGGGCCGACCGACCGATCGCGGCCCTCGCCGGTATCATAGGCACGCGCGGACCGGGCGGGCCATCGAGAGCGACACCCGCCGCCTGGCACGCGATTGGCTTGCCTGACACTCGACGGACCGGGATCGACATCACAACCCCGCACCCCTACCCACATCATCGCCTCCCGTGGCCATCCACATCGGCACTTCCGGCTGGAGCTACGACCACTGGACGGGGATCGTCTATCCGCGCGCGGCCTCCAGCCTCGAGCGGCTCGATGCGTATGCGGCCCGATTCGCCACAGTTGAGGTGAACAACACCTTCTACCGATGGCCGAGGGACGAGGTCTTCACGACCTGGCACGACCGCGCGCCGGCCGGCTTCGTGTTCTCGATCAAGGCCTCGCGAGGGCTGACGCAGTTCCGCAAGCTGAACGACCCGATCCCCTGGCTCGAACGGATGGACGCGGGCCTGGTGAACCTCGCCGAGAAGATGGGCGTGCTGGTGTTCCAGCTCCCGCCGCACTTTCCCTGCAACCTCGACCGCCTGACCGGGTTCCTCGAGGTCGCCCCGCGCTGGCCTCGGCTGGCGATCGAGTTCCGCCACCCGAGCTGGCACCGCGACGAGACATTCGCCCTGCTCGAGGCCCGCCAGGTGGCGTATTGCGTGATGAGCGGGGCGAACCTGCCGTGCGTCCTCCGCGCCACGGCGCCATTTGTGTACATCCGCCTGCACGGCCCCGACCCCTCGCGCCTGTACGGGGGCAGCTACTCCGAAAACGACCTGCGCTGGTGGGCCGACCGGATCGAGGAATGGTCCGCGCAGGGGCGAGACGTCTTCGCGTACTTCAACAACGACGGCCACGGGTACGCGGTGCACAACGCCGAGTCCCTGATCAGGCTGCTGTCCTCCTGCGGCTGAGCTACAATGAACGGACGCCGGCCCCGGTTCCATGCACGCGGCCCAATGGAGGCTCCCATGGCGAACGTGATCGCGGATCGGATCGAGGTGGTCAGCGACGACATCACGCGGCTCGACGTGACGATGATCGTGAACGCGGCGAACTCGTCGCTGCTGGGCGGCGGCGGGGTTGATGGTGCGATCCATCGCGCTGCCGGGCCGGGCCTGCTGGAGGAATGCCGGACGCTCGGCGGCTGCCCGACCGGCGGGGTGCGGATGACCGGCGGGCACCGGCTGAAGGCCCGGCACGTCCTCCACGCGGTGGGACCCGTCCATCGCGACGGCCGCAGCGGCGAGCCCGGGCTGTTGCGCTCCTGCTACGAGGAGGCCCTCCGCCTGGCTCACGAGCATCAGGCCGAGTCGGTCGCGTTCCCCTGCATCTCGACGGGCGTCTACGGCTACCCAAAAGATGAGGCGTGCCGGATCGCCACCGACGCCGTGATCGCCTGGCTCGAATCGCACGAATATCCGCGCCGGGTCGTGTTCTGCTGCTTCGGCGAGGCCGACGCCCGGCTGTATCGGGACCGGCTCGCTGCGATCGGGGCGTGAGCAGCCTGTCCCCGGATGCATCCCCGAACGTCTGGGAGGCATTCGTCCGGGCCTGCTCATCCAGCCGCCTTCCCGGCCAGCTTCAGCCCCATCGCGGCGACCTGCGGCAGGTAGCGATCCCAGTCGACGGCTCGCGGCGGCTTGATCGACGACTCGCGGGTGCTGATGCCCAATGACAGCGCGCGGACCCTCGGGTGATGCGCCTGCGAATCCACCAGGGGCAGCAGGTTCGCCTGGATGTCCGCGCCCCGGGCCTGTTCGAGCGCGGCCTGCTCGCTTTGGTAGCGCAGGGCGATCTGGTGGAGCGTGACCACCCGCCAGAGGTGATACCACTCCTCGACCAGGATGTGGTCGCGGCACCAGTCCCACGACGCCAGCCGCTCGAGGTCGTCGCGGCGGACGAGGAGCACCCGGATGCAGCACTTGCGCACGACCTTGCGGTCCTCGCAGGTGATCGCCAGCAGCCAGGGCTCGCGGGGAAACGGCGACGACGCCAGGCTCCCCGCCACGTTGTTCACCACGTCGTTGACGATCTCGAAGCCCGCCGTGCCCTCGGTCGCCAGGACCGGCTCGGTGATCGTCGCCTGCTCGGCCAGCCCGCGCATCACGCGCCGCAACGCGACATTATCCAGGAGCTGGTCGATCGTCCGCGGCGGGAGCACGGTGCGGAGCTGGAGGACATACCGGCCCTCGCTCGCGGCAACGTCGCCATCGCCGTCGATCGGCGTCAGCAGGTTGGCCGAGAACACCACCTGGTCCGAGCGCCCCTGAGTGAGCTGCCGCCACTGGCGATACAGCACCAGCCAGCCGAGCACGACCACGGCGATCGCCTGGAGCAAGCCCTCGAACAGCTTCTCGGCGATCCAGAGCCCGATCGCGCGGACGTCGAGCCCCTGCCACCACGCGGCCATCGCGAGCCAGAGGTCGAATGACCCGGACGTCATCGTTGTGCTCCTTGTGATCGCGTCGATTTGAGTCAGTCGCAGTCGAGATGAAGGGCCCGCGAACATCGCGAGCGACCCAGTCTACCGCGCGCGGGCCCCGATCTGAACGTGTCAATCCTCGCGGCCCCGCTCGGCAGGCGCTGTGGAAGTTGTTATCGTGAGGCGACTTGCAGGAATTCGGGAAGGTTCGGCCCTCGGCCGTGCATGAACAGGGTGAGGCGATTGACCCCGGGAGGGCGGAGCCGGATGGAGACCTTGAATCGGGCGCGGACCCCCGCGCCGGGCGGCAGCGGCGACCTGGCGACGCTGTTCGGCGTCGGGGCGATCGGGCGGCTGAGCGACGCCGAGCTGCTCGCGCGGTTCGTCCGGCGCGAGGACGCAGAATCGTCCGAGGCGGCGTTCGCGACGCTGGTCGACCGTCATGGGCCGATGGTGCTGGGCGTCTGCCGGCGGATGCTGGGCGATGTCCACGACGCAGCCGACGCGTTCCAGGCCGTGTTCCTGGTGCTGGCGCGCAAGGCGCCGAGCGTGCGAGTCGACGACTCGCTCGGCCGGTGGCTGCACGGGGTCAGTGTCCGGGTCGCACGCCGGGCCCGGGCCGTCGCGCGGGCCGAGCGCGAGCGAATCCGGCCGTTCGATGGCTTCGACCCGCCGGCGTCGGAAATAGCGAGTCCCGCCCGCCGGGACGACCTGCGGGCGGCGATCGACGAGGAGATCGCCCGGCTGCCCGGGCGCTATCGCTCGGCGGCCGTGCTCTGCTACCTGGAGGGCCTGACCCAGGAGCAGGCCGCGCGCCGGCTCCGCTGTCCGGTGGGGACCGTTCACAGCCGGCTGCACCGCGCCCGCGAGCGATTGCGGCCGGCGCTCTCCCGGCGCGGGCTGGCACCGTCGTCGATGGCGATTGTCCTCGCGACGACCACCGCGAAGGCCGAGGTCCCGCCGGCGCTCGCCGCCTCCGCGGCCCGCCTGGCGGGCGGCGCGCCGATCGGGACGGTCCCGGCGGCCGTCGCCCTGCTCGCACGATCCACAATCAGGAGGATGTCCATGCTCCAGCACCTGCAAGTCGGCGCGATCTTGATGACCATCGGCTTAACGACGACCGGCGCCGTCGGCCTGACCGCCGGGCGCGGCGACGACGAAAAGGCTGCGACGCCCGCCGCCGCGAAGCCGGGCAGTCAGGCGGCGAAGAAGGAGACGCCAGCGGCGAAACCCGCTGCCCAGCCCGGGCCATCGCTGGCCGAACGGTTCGAGCGCATCCGTGCCGAATACGAGGCGCAGCAGGACGCCCTGTCGAAGGCCCTGGAGAAGGTCCAGACGCCCCAGGAACAGAACAAGATCTACGGCGCGATGATGCCCGACAAGGCGGCGTTCTGCCGGCGGATGATCGAGCTGGCCCTGACGGCGCCCGACGATCCCGTCGCCCGCGACGCTTTGGTCTGGGTGCTCGACGAGCCCGGCAGGCCGGACCACGGTCCCTACGGCGATGGATTCGGCCGTGCCGCAGAGTTACTCGTCCGCCACCACGGCGACGACCCCGAGGCCGTCCGCGTCGTCCTGGGCCTCAACAACGCCCAGACCTTCCACCGCGATGCCCTTTTACTCGGCCTGTACGGCCGCGCGAAGAACCGCGAGGCCGCCGGCATGGCGCGGTTGGCCCTGGCGCAGTACCTCGAGCTGAAGGCCGAGCGTGCCGCCGGGCTCCGCAAGCTCAAGGAGATCCCCCGCAAGATCAAGATCATGGGCATCATCGGCGACGACGGCAAGCCATACGACAAGGAAATCGACATGCCGGCGGAGGAATATGCCTACGAATTGCACCTCCGCCAGTGCGACGCCGAGTTCCTCCGCGCCGAGGCCGAACGGCTCTACCACGAGGTGATCGACAGGTACGGGGATGTCCCATACATCACGAACCGGTTCCGCAAGGTCCAGGCCCTGGCGAAGCAGCCGAACCCCACCTGGAACGGCCGGCCGCTGACGAGCGACGAGCTCCAGCAGTTGAAGGAGATGGCCGCCCGCAAGCAGACGCTCGGCCAGGCGGCCGAGGCCCGGCTGGACGAGATGCACAACCTCACCGAGGGCAAGCCCGCGCCCGAGATCGCCGGCGTGGACATGGACGGCAAGCCGCGCAAGCTCTCGGATTACCGCGGCAAGGTCGTGGCCCTGGTCTTCTGGGGCACCTGGTGCGGCCCCTGCATGCGCGAGGTCCCGCGCGAGCGGGAGCTGGTCAAGCGCCTGGCGGGCAAGCCGTTCGCCATGCTGGGAGTTAACTGCGACCGCGACATCCCGGGCGCGAAGAAGGTAATGAAGGACGAGGGGATCACCTGGCCCAACTGGAACGACGGCGAGCCGGGCGAGGGCCCGATCGTCAAAAAGTATCACGTCCAGGGCTACCCCACCGTGTTCGTCATCGACGCCCAGGGCAACATCCGCCACAAGAACGCGGTCGGCTCGACCCTCGGCAAGGTCGTCGAGGATATGCTGAAGGAGATGGAGGCCGGCAAGGCGGCGGCGCGGTGAGGCGGTAGGAAAGTAGGTCAGGCTTTCAGAGTCTGAGCCGGCAGGGCTCCGAGCCCCCGTCAGGGGGCGACCGGACGTAGCCGGGGGGCGTCAGCCCCCCGGGCCGGGCTCAGACCGCCGCGGCGCACACCGAAGTTCCCAGCCCCCGTCAGGGGGCGATCGGACGTAGCCGGGGGGCGTCAGCCCCCCGGGCCGGGCTCAGACCGCCGCGGCGCACACCGAAG
>DAIDHB010000513.1 GCA_027452145.1 Planctomycetales bacterium | reverse complement strand
CAGGTGGTTGACCACCCGGGCGAACTCCTCGAGGAACGCCTGCTCGGCCAGGCGGACGGCCTCCTCGAACCGGGCCCGGACCCGCTCCTGCTCGCGGGCGTAGAGGTCGGGGGCGAGGCGGACCAGGTACTCGGGCGGGTCTACGGAGGGATAATCCCAGGCGACACCGAAGAGGCCACGGAGGGTCTCGGGGTAATCCGAGGGGTTGAACAGGGAGCCCAGCCGCAGGGCGGCCGCCCGCTTCAGCTCGTCGAAGTGGCGATCGAGCTCGGCGACGGCGTCGTCGAGCTCGGCCCGGTAGTCGGCGAGGGTGCGGTCGAAGTCGTCGATCGCCTCCAGCCTGATGAGCCGGACGCCCGGCTCGGGGAAAGGCAGCGAGAGGCCCTTCCAGTAGTCGCTGATCTTCGTGCGGATGGCGGTGACGGCCCGGAAGACCGGCGCCTTCGTGTCGAGGAGCTTCTTGCCGGCGGACAGGAATCCGCCCTCGGCGTCGAAGGCCTGCGCGGCCTGGGCCTTCTGGTCGGCCGTCAGCGCGCGCTGGATGCCCCACCAGGTGAAGGCGAGGCGGACAGCGGCCATGGTGGTGCGAAGCCGCTCGGCAGAGTTGTTGGTCGCGGTCCGGCTGCGGGCCTCCGCGGGCGGGGCCTCGAGGTTGTCGAGCAAGGTGGGCATGTCTCCTCCGGATGGGGGACGATCGCGAGTATCGGCCCCTCCCGACCGTCGGGAGGGGCATTCTCGCGAATTACGGGGATTTGGGGGCGGCGCGGAACACGCGCCCCGCTGCCCCCGACGCGCGCCTGGAGCGGGATCAGGTGAGGTGACGCGGGCCGGGAAGCGACCGAACCGGCCCGCGTCATTTCAGTCGGGGCTTATGGCGCGAAAAATGTACGAAGTGATCCGTCTTTGCGACGGCCGGGATCGGTGTGGGCAGACCCGGGCGCGGGCGTGCCCGGCCGGGGTCCGTGGGAGGCGGTCGGAAGAATGGGCTTCCGAAGTCTCAGTCTTGATCCGCACGACGACATCCGACCAGGAGTCGATTCGATGGCAAGTGGGTGTCCTGAAGGTTCCGGCTCGTTGGGCGAGAACTGGGTCCCGTCGCCGGAGCTGCTCGAGGAGCGCGAGCTGCTGAGCGGCCTGACCGGCGGCCTCTCCGACCTGGCCGCGGGGGCGCCGGGTGGGGAGGCCGCGGTCGTGCCCGACCCGGGCGCCGAGGAACCGCCCGCGGTCGTCGTGCCGCCGACCGAGGTGCCGGTCCGTGCGGCCGCCGCGCAGGCCCCGGCGATCGTTTCGACTCAGGCACCAGCCCCGACGGCCCAGTCGCCCGCCTCGATGGGACATGCGACGGCGCCGGGTACGGAGGCCGTCGACACGTTGCTCGCGAAATCCGCCGTCGCGGGCGAGTCCCACGCCGATTCGACGGCGGGAGCCGTGGTCCAGGGTCCCACGACGAGCCACGCCGCAGACGCGAAGGCCGCCGAGGCTCACGCCGTCGCCGCCCCGGCCGCCGGGGCAGTCTCCGCCCACGACACCGGGACGGCGGGGGGCCGGGTGGACGGGAGGGCGAGCACCGTCCACGACCTCGAAGTCTTGCCGACCGACGAGGAATCCGTTCGGCCCCACATGACATCGGAGACCCCGTCCGTCGAGCACTCGGCGAAAACCGTCGAGCAGGACACGGCCGTATGCGAGGATCATCGGTTCGAAGAGGGAAAGGCCCCGACTGGTGCGGGCGCGCTGACCGACCGGTCGCTGCTGCCGTCGGCCGGAGACCACGCCGAGCCGAACCCGAGCGGGGTCGTCGCCGAGTTGGGGCCCCCCCAGGTCCGCCCGGCCGGTGAGGTCACGATCGTCAAGCAGGCGGAGGCGGAGGCGGAGGCCAGGGCGGACGAACTCGTTTCCCGGGTCTCTCAGCTCTTCGACCTTGTCCCAAACTGGCCCGGCGTCGACCACGACGCGCTCGAAGACGCGGCGCGGTCGGTCGTCGCAGACGGTGCGCCGTCCGGCTCGGATCTCCCCGACGTCGTCTCGACCCAGGACGTGACAAACTGGGCGACGGCTCTGGCCGGCACCGCCATCGGCTTCGGGATCGCCCGCCACGAGCTCGGCCTCCAGAACCACGACACCGTCGACGCCCCCGCTGGCGAGGAGGTCGAGCTAACCCGCAGCTTCACGTAGCGGGGGCGGTTGAGGTCTCGTCTGTGTCACGCGACATAAGTCGAAGTAGGGCGTGCACCGCCCGCCGACCCAACCCATTTCGACCGAGGCACTTATGCGGTGGGCGGTGCCCACCTTGCAAGAGACGAGCCAGCGGGCCGAGCCGCAGTCCGGGCACTCGACGCGGACGTAGGGCTCCGCCTCGTGGCGGGGCCGCAGGCAGGCGTGGCAGCGGTCGCCGAGGTTCTCGACGTGATGCCCGGAGCAGCCGCACCGCCAGATCCACCGATCCGACGCGCGGGCGCACGGGCCCTCGAGGCAGCGCAGGTAGACGGCGGGCCGGCCGGCGGCGACGGCGCCCAGGAGCCAGCCGGTGCCGCCCTCGTCGAAGTGGCGGATCGACCGGCCGCAGAAGACGCACGGGGCCGTCGGGATCGCGGCCCGATCGCCGGAAGCGGCGGGCAGTTCCCGCCCGGCCAGGATGTAGGGAATCACGGGCATCGGAGTCCTCCTGCCGGATCGTCCGGGGCGGGCGGGTGCGGTCGCCTCCCCGCGTCGATGACGCGAAGGGGCGATCCCGCACCGCGTCGCGCCGGTCGGGGTCAGGTAACGCTGTCGTCCTCGTCGGCGTCGTCCTCGTCGCGCACCATCGGCTCGCGGCCGAGGGCCTGGCAGGCGAGCACGTACGCGTGCCCGAGGTCGATCCAGGATTCGTCGCCCACCGGAACCGGCAGGTCATCACCGCCGCGGTCCTCGCCACCCAGGCGAACACAGCCG
>DAIDHB010000512.1 GCA_027452145.1 Planctomycetales bacterium | reverse complement strand
TGTTCGAGGGCGAGATGGGCTATTTCCAGCAGGTCTCCGGCCCGTTCGACCTGCCGAAGCTCGGTGGGCCGTCGGCCGACGACTGGATGCTGCCGAAGACCTCGATCAAGTTCGTGCCGGCCGAATATCACAGCCAGTCGGCGATCGCCGCGGCGTTCGAGCTGCGTCCGCAGGTCGGCGACCCGGCGCGGATTCGCTCGATCGAGATCGCCACGTTCCGCGTCGCCGTTGAAATCATCGCCAAGGACCCCGAGAAGTGGCGGCCGAAGACCCGCGAGACGGCCGACCATAGCTTGCCCTATTGCACGGCCGTGGCGCTCGTTGACGGCCGGATCACGGCCGATCAGTTCAGCGACCAGCGCCTCGCCGACCCGGCGCTGCTGGACCTCGTCGCCCGGACCTCCGTGGTCGAGGATCCGAAGCTCACCGCCGGCTACCCGCACGGCACGCCCAACCGCGTGACTGTCACGCTCGTCGACGGCCGCAAGCTCGTCTCCGAGATCGCCTTCCCGCCCGGCCACGACAAGAACCCTCTGACGGACGAACAACTCGCCGGCAAGTTCCACGGACTGGTCGACCCGATCCTCGGCCGCGAGCGGGCCGATCGGATCATCGAGCGCGTCGGCCGGCTGGTGGAGGATCGGGCGCCGCACGAGGTGCTCGGGTTGCTCGCAAGGTGAGTTGCCGTTGACAGCATCCGCCGCCCCGGCATGATGCCCTTTTCGCGGTTCGAGGGTAAATCGGATCGGATCGGGCCGCGCGCGAACCAGGGGATGGGGACGCGGGATGCTCTTCAACTCGTACGCCTTCGCGATCTTCTTTGCTTTGCTGCTGCCGACCTACTGGCTGATGGCGCGGTGGCCCCGGGCGCAGAACGTCCTGCTGCTGGCGGTCTCGTATTACTTCTACTCGCGATGGGACGCGCGGTTCCTGTCGCTCCTGGTCCTCTCGACGCTGATGGACTACGCCTGCGGGCTCTGGGTCTCCGGCGAGAAGGACCCGCGCCGGCGCAAGGCGGCCGTCGCGCTCTCGATGGCCTTGAACCTCGGCATGCTGGGGTACTTCAAGTATTACGACTTCTTCGCCGACAGCCTCCAGGCCGCGCTGGCTCGGGCGGGATTCTCGGTGGAGCTGTGGCACCTGAGGCTCGCGCTGCCGATCGGCATCTCGTTCTATACTTTTCAGTCGATGAGCTACGTCATCGACGTCTACCGCCGCGAGATCCAGCCGACGCGGAACCTCGTCCAGTTCGCGGCATTTGTCTCGTTCTTTCCGCACCTGGTCGCCGGCCCGATCATGCGGCCGACGACGCTGCTGCCGCAGGTCGCCACGCCGCGGCGATTCGACATCGAGCGGTTCTATCAGGGCTCGTACCTGATCTTCTGGGGCCTGCTCAAGAAGGTCGTCGTGGCGGACAACCTCGGCGTGATCGTCAAGGACCTCTTCGGCCGGTGGGAGACGCTCGACGGCGGCCTGGCGCTGCTGGCCGTCTATGCGTTCGCGTTCCAGATCTACGGCGATTTCTCGGGGTATACCGACATTGCGCGGGGCGTCTCGAAGTGCCTGGGCTTCGAGCTGTCGCTCAACTTCAACCTGCCCTATTTCGCGACCAGCCCGCGCGAGTTCTGGACCCGGTGGCACATCAGCCTGTCGCAGTGGCTGCGTGATTATCTCTACATCTCGCTCGGAGGAAGCCGCGGCGGTACGCTCCTGACCTACCGCAACCTGATGATCACGATGATCCTCGGCGGACTCTGGCACGGTGCGGCGTGGACCTATGTGTTGTGGGGCGTGTATCACGGCCTGCTGCTCGTCGGCCACCGGCTCGTCGAGCCGCTTCTGAAACGCATCGACCCGATTGACCCGGTTGAGCGTGCCTGCTGGAAGGGCCTGCGGATCGTCGCGACGTTCCACCTGGTCTGCCTCGGCTGGCTGATGTTCCGCGCCGAGTCCGTCGGGCAGGCCCTGGGCATGCTCGGCGCGATCGTGTACCACCCGTCGATCCCGACCGCCGCCTACCTGCTGCCGTTCCTGGTTGTCGTCATCCCGCTGCTGATCGTCCAGGTGATCCAGTACCTCGCCGATGACCTTGACGTCATCGCCCGCACGCCGTGGTTCGTCCGCAGTGTGTTCTACACGGCGGGCTTCTACGCGATCGTCCTGGGGGGCAATTTCGGCGGTCAGCAGTTCATCTATTTCCAGTTCTAGTGTCCTGAGTTAGAAATTCGCCGACCAACCTTGTTCTATCGCAGGATTCATCATATAATCCAATAAAGGAGAAACATGATGAATAAAGGTGGTCGCCCCAAGCCCGTGCTGACCCTCACCGACGACGAGCGGCAGA
>DAIDHB010000511.1 GCA_027452145.1 Planctomycetales bacterium | reverse complement strand
GGTTGCCGAAAGAGTCTGTTCAGACCTCGTAGACCAGGCCAGCGCATCTACCAGCAAGATAGGTCGGGAGTCGGGCCACGATGTGTTACATGCCGACCGCCGCTATCCTCTCGGTGAGCGTGGAGGTCGGGCCGGCCCCGGCCGAGCACCGCGCGGCGGTAGCGACGGACCGGAAGCAGGCAGACGAGAACCCAGCCCAACCCGAATTCCCTCCGAGTATGTGACCGACCTCGATTCAGTCGGCGTCGTGCTGACCGATATCGGGCGGCCCGCCGAGACGCCCAGTCCGCACCGGAGCCGACGTCATCGACCCTTGGGGTGACGCCGCCGGTCGGCCTTGCCCGACGCCGCGAGCGTAAGCGCACGGTAAAACCAGTCTTGTAGGGGCTGCTACGCTGCTGGGTTGGTACCGTTCCTTCAACCCAGGAGTCAGCCCATGGCACGTCCCAAGGACCTCGGCCTCGAACACACCTGGCGGCTGCGCCTCAGGCGGCAGGCCACCGGCGGCCTGTCGATCCCCGAATTCTGCGAGCGAGAACGGGTCTCCACCGCCTCGTTCTACGCCTGGAGGCGACGGCTCGCCGCGCCGCCGGTCTCCGCCCCATCCGACCCGCCCTTGTTCGTTCCGATCCGCCTCGATCCCACGTCACCCCCGGATGACACACCGCCGCCCCTCGGCTTCGAGATCGAGCTGCCCCACCGCGTCCGCCTCCGCTGCGCCGCCGCTCCCGATCCGGCCTGGCTCGGACGGCTCGTCGCCGCCCTCGCCGGCCCCGCGCCGCGGGAGGACGCCCGATGATCTCGCTCCCCTCCGCCGTCCGCGCCTTCCTCTGCACCCGATCGGTCGACATGAGGAAGAGCTTCGACGGCCTCTCGGGCCTCGTCGAGGAGTGCTTCCGCCAGGACCTCCTCGACGGCCATCTCTTCCTCTTCGTCAACCGCCGCAGGGACCGCATCAAGGCGCTCTATTTCGATCATGACGGCCTGGCGATCTGGTACAAGCGGCTCGAGGTCGGCTGTTTCCAGGTGCCCGCCGACGGCGATCGCGACGGCATCGAGCTGGACCCGGCGCAGCTGGCCATGATCCTCTCCGGCATCGACCTGGAGACGGCCCGGCGACGCAAGCGGTTCCGCGCCGCCGGCCGTATCCCCACGAAAGGCCAAGGGAATTCATGCGAAATAGATTTGCATAATAACACCGATCGGGTATAATCGGTGTCATGGACGCGGCATCGCACCTGCCCGATGATCCGGCCGAGTGCCGGCGACTCCTCGAGGACCTGCTCCGCAGCCACGACGCGCTGCGGCGGCAGGCCGAGGACGAGCATCGCCGGGCCGACGAGCTGGAGCGCATCCTCGAGGCCACCGCCGCCGACTACGACCGACTCAAGGAAGAGCACGCCGAGCTGCTCGAGACGTTGGCCCTGCTCCGACGCTACCTCTTCGGGCCGCGCCGCGAGCGATGCACCGACGACCCGGATCAGGGACGTCTCTTCGACCTCCCCGCAGAGCCCGAGCCCGAACCCCTCGCGCCCCTGCCGGCCGACGACGCGGCATCGCCTCGACCCCACCCGGCTCGCACTCCCCGCCGCGCCCGCTTCGAGCACCTCCCGCACATCCGCATCGAGCACGACCTCAGCGAGGCCGAGAAGACCTGCTCCTGCTGCGGCGCCCCCAAGGCCCGCATCGGCGAGGACGAGTCCCGCGAGCTCGAGTTCATCCCGGCCCGTCTGGAGGTGAGGGTCCATGTCCTGCCCAAGTACGCCTGCTCGCGGTGCCGCGACGGCGTCAAGAGCCCGCCGGCCCCGCCCAGGCCCACGCCCGGCGGCATGGCCGGCCCCGGCCTGGTCGCCTTCGTCGTCGTCAGCAAGTTCGCCGATCACCTGCCGCTGTATCGACTCGAAGATATCTTGACACGACACGGCGTCTACCTCTCGCGGAGCACCCTCGGCGACTGGGTCCGCGACGCCGCCTCGGTGCTCGAGCCGCTTGCCGAGTTGCAGAGGTCGCTGGTGCTGCAATCGCCGGTGATCTGGACCGACGATACCCCCGTGACGGTCCTCGGCGGCGACGAGCCCGGCAGCACCACGGGGCGGTTCTGGGCCTACATCGGCGACGACGGGCATCCCTACACCGTCTACGACTTCACGATGAGCCGCAGCCGCGACGGCCCTGCGGCCTTCCTGCGCGACTACCGCGGCTTCCTCCAGGCCGACGCCTACGGCGGCTACGATGGGATCTTCCTCGGCTCCGACGGGGGCATCGAAGAGGTGGCCTGCTGGGCGCATGCGCGCCGCAAGTTCTTCGACGCGCGTCCCAACGCGCCACGGCAGGCCAACGAGATCCTGGAGTGGATTCGCCAGCTCTACGATATCGAGGACCGGGCGCGCGAGTGGCCGGCGGCGGAGCGGCTGGCGCTGCGGCAGCGCGAGGCCGTGCCGATCCTCGACCGGATCGAGGCGAAGCTGGATGAGCTGACCGGACGGGTGCTGCCCAAGTCGTCGCTGGGCCAGGCGGTGACCTACGCGCGGAACCAGTGGGCGGCGCTGCGGCGGTACACCGGCGACGGCCGGCTGACGATCGACAACAACGTGTCGGAGCGGGCGCTGCGGCTGCAAGCCATCGGCCGGAAGAACTGGGAGTTCGTGGGGAGTGCGGAGGCGGGCCCACGGGCGGCGGTGCTGTTCACGATCCTGGCGGGGGCGAAGCGGCACCACCTGGAGCCGTGGATCTACGTACGGGACGTGCTGCTGCGGCTGAGTGCCGGCGAGACGGATCTGGAATCGCTGCTGCCGGACCGATGGGCGGCGAGCCACCCGGAGCACGTGCTGCGGCATCGGCTGGACGAGTCGCGGCGGCGAGCGGCGCGGCAGAAGGCGACCCGCGAGCGGCGGCGGGCCCGGAAGAAGGCGTGAGGATCGACACGTCGGCCCGAGGGGCTCGATGACGAGTCGAGGGGTCGGGTCCGCCGCGGTCATCCAGGGGTCGGAGGGGTCGTCGCGGCGACCCGCTCCGCGGCCGGCCGGCCCGCGCCACCCCCTGGTAGGACCGGGCGCTTACGGTGATCTGGACCGACGATACCCCCGTGACGGTCCTCGGCGGCGACGAGCCCGGCAGCACCACGGGGCGGTTCTGGGCCTACATCGGCGACG
>DAIDHB010000510.1 GCA_027452145.1 Planctomycetales bacterium | reverse complement strand
CTGCCGCTCGTCGTCGGTGAGGGTCAGCACGGGCTTGGGGCGACCACCTTTATTCATCATGTTTCTCCTTTATTGGATTATATGATGAATCCTGCGATAGAACAAGGTTGGTCGGCGAATTTCTAACTCAGGACACTAGGGGTGCTGGAGGGACTGGCTTACGATGGATCGGCCACCGGATTCTACGGGGTCCATTCGGCGGATGGATTGGATTACTTCGTCCAGATCGCGTCCAATGGGAACAGGATCACCACGCCGTTCAACCTGCCGAATACCTCGACCTACGATAGCGGGTCGCTGGCCTATGGCCCGGATGGCAAGCTTTATCTCGATTCCGTCGGCAGCACGGCCCAGCTTTATCAGGTGAATGTGGCTGCTGAGACGTTAACCGCGGTCGGGACGGGCCTGGGCCTGCCGGGTACGCATGCGCTGACGCTGGGGACCGCGAACGGGCAACTCTACGGCGTCGACACGATCCAGGCGGCCGGCCCGGGCTCGCCGATCGATATCTACACGGTGAACACCACGACGGGCGTCGCGAGTGCCACCGGCGTCCACGTCACGGGACTGTCGAGCGGCTACACGATCGACACGATCGCCGCGCTGTCCGTGCCGGAGCCGGGGACGTTGACGCTCGGCCTGATCGGATCGCTGTTCGGCCTGATCGCGGTCCGACGGGCACGCCGGGCGTGAGTGACGCGCGACGGGCCGGGAGCCGAATACCCGAATCAGCTCCCGGCCCGGTCGGTCGATCTGGTCAGGATACGGGCCGCCGGGCTTACCGGACGGCCATCGCCTCTTTCGGGAACTCGCGGGCGACGGCGTCGCCCTCCGGCGCGATCGACCAACCGGTCTTCAGCCCGAGGACGAACCATCCCAGGGCCATGACGCCCACGGTGAAGATGGTGTCTCCGACGATCCGGAGCCATCGCAGCCTGTCCATGCGCGGCGTCTGCATGAACTCGGCCGAGCGGGCGTACCAGGTGCCGCGCTCGACGCTCGCCCAGGTCTGCATCAGGCCCACCGGCAGGAGGCTCAGCAGCACCATCAGCGCCAGGCCGAGGTTGATCGACCAGAAGGCGAACGCCAGGCTGCCGGTCCGCCAGTTGTGGTGCACGGTCAGGCCCTTCAGGCAGAACAGCATCAGGCCGATCCCGAGCATGCCGTAGACGCCGAAGAGCGCGGTGTGGCCGTGAACCGGCTTGGTGTTCAGGCCCTGCATGTAATAGTGGGCGATCGGCGGGTTGATCAGGAAGCCGAACAGCCCGGCGCCGACGAGGTTCCAGAACGCCACCGCGATGAAGAAGTAGATGGGCCACTTGTCGGCCGCGACCCAGGGCAACGCCCGGCTCAGGGTGAGGTTCTCGTAGGCCTCGAATCCGATCAGGACCAGGGGCACCACCTCGAGTGCGCTGAAGGTCGCGCCCAGGGCCATGATCACCGTCGGCGTGCCGGTGAAATACAGGTGGTGGAACGTGCCGATGATCCCGCCGGAGAGGAAGATCGTCGTCGAGAACAGCACGGCGCTCGCCGCGGTCGCCGTCTTCAACAGACCCATGCGGGTGAAGAGGAAGGCGATCACCACGGTGGCGAAGACCTCGAAGAAGCCCTCGACCCAGAGGTGCACGACCCACCATCGCCAGTACTCGGCGACGGCGAGGTTGGTCTGCCGGTGCCACATCTGCCCGGGAATGTAGAACAGCGGGATCGCGGCGAATGCGAGGAGGAACAGGCCGAGCAGGTGCCGGTTCGTGTCCGGATGGCGGAACGCCGGCCACATCGCGCGGGTCATCATCGCCAGCCAGAGGAACAGGCCGACCGTCAGGAATAACTGCCAGAACCGGCCGAGGTCGACGTACTCATATCCCTGGTGCCCGAACCAGAAGCTGGCCACGTTGCCCAGCCGCTGCTGGACCGCGAGCCACTGCCCGGCCATCGAGCCCACCACGATGATCAGCACGCAGACGAACAGGAAGTTGACGCCAAACCGCTGGAATTTCGGCTCGTGGCCCGAGACGGCCGGCGCCATGAACAGGCCGGTCGCCAGCCAGGCCGAGGCGATCCAGAAGATGGCGATCTGGGAGTGCCAGGTGCGCGTCACGCTGTAGGGGAGCCACCTGGCCAGCGGGATGCCGTAGAAACCCGACCCTGATCGAGGAGCCAGCTCGCCTCGCGGTGGAGGTAGTCGGCCGACCAGTCGGGCGCGACATAGGCGCCGTGACCCCAGACCGTGCCGACCTCCTGCCCGCCCAGTGATTGCCAGACGTTCTGGCCCTCCTGGATGTCACTCCTGGTGTAGACCGGCTGGCCGTCGGCCGTGACCACCCGCTCGGGGATCGGCGGGGCCAGCCGGTAGAGCTCGGTCCCGTAATAGCCCAGCACGGCGAACGAGCCGATGACCACCGCGCCCAGTCCCAGCCAGAGTCGTACGTATCGTATCGTGCATATACTCAAGTCACGATCGATCGTTCCGGCGGCGCACCTTACGCACCGCGACCGCGAGCCCGTCCCGGTATGGTCCGAGACCGACCTGTAGGGTGGGTGGGATCCACCATCTGGCCCGGCGTGACGGCGGTGGGTTCCACCCACATGGCGACCGTCGAACTGGTCTTCCGGGACAGATTCCGAGCTTCCCGCCCTCCTGGCGACGACCGGCATCTCCGGCGCCGATCGAATTCACCGCGATGCCGGCCGGGCTGTCAGGCCGGGACCTCGGCGGGCCGGTCCTCGAGCTGGAGGACGGAGATCATGCCGTCCCGCATCCGGCTGGCGCGGACGAGGAAGGCGTCGGCCTGGTTCAGCGGGCAGAGGTCGAACACGGTCGCCTCGAACAGCGCGAGCCATCGGCGGAAGTGCGCGGCGGCCAGGCCGGGGATCGGGCGGTGGACCTCGACCGGGCGCCCGGAGTAGCGTCCCGTCCGCAAAAGGGCCGCCGACCAGAAATCGTGCATCCGGTTCAGGTGGCGGTCCCAGTCGTGCACCTGGGCCTCGAAGACCGGCCCGAGCAGCGGGTCGTGACGTGCCCGATGGTAGAACTCGTCGACGACGTTGCGGGTCAGTTCCTCTGTGATCCCGGCCGCGTCGGCGTCGGGGAGGCCGGGGCGGTCCGAGAGCGGCAGGCGATAGCGGGCCGGGATGCCCGCGGCGTCGCCCGGATGAAGGTCGG
>DAIDHB010000509.1 GCA_027452145.1 Planctomycetales bacterium | reverse complement strand
ACCAGTATTGGATGCAGTCCCTCAATATTAGTTACGTCCCCTTTCCGCGCGCTTTCCGCGCGCCCCTTTCCGCGCGCCCCTTTCCGCGCGCGTCTTCCGGGCAAAGTTCCGCGACGCCCTGCGCGCCGAGGGCCTGGTGGATCAGGTCGAGCCGTCAGCGTGGCGGCGGGACTGGGTGGTGCACTGCCAGCCGTCCGGCGACGGGCGGCGGTCGCTGCGTTACCTGGCGCCTTATGTGTTCCGGGTGGCGATCGGCGACCACCGGATCGTGTTGTGCGACGACGGCCGGGTGACGTTCACCTATCGCAAGGTGGGCTCGAACCGGCGTCGGACGATGACGCTGGACGCGACGGAGTTCCTGCGGCGCTTCCTCCAGCACGTGTTGCCGAGGGGGTTCGCCAAGGTGCGGCATTACGGGTTGCTGAGCCCGTCGGCGTCGGTGTCGCTGGAGCTGGTGCGGTGGCTGATCGCGATCTGGGCCGGCGTGATGTACGTGCTCGGGTCCGCCCGGGCCGAACCGCGGCAAGTCTCCGCCGAGGGCCCGAGATGCGCGGAGTGCGGCGGCCGGCTGGTGTGGCTGGGGACCGAGCCGGCGACGAGCCCGGCGGCATTCGACACGAGTTAGGCCGATGAGATCAGCACATCGCTTCCGGAGCGGGCCGCGAGCCCCGCGGCGAGACCGCGGGCCTATCGGGGTGCGCGCCGGGGTCGGAAAACGGTCGGCCGGCGGCCTCCCGCAGGCCGATGGCGCGGCGAAGCGATCGTCGCGGGGACCGCATGCGAGCCACATTGACCCTGGCGCGGCGAGCGCCGGCGCTCGCTGAGGGCCGCCGCCGGCGGTGATCGCCGGTGATCACCGCGAAGCCTTACCCTATTCAGGGGCCCGCGTCGGGTCGGCCGGGCTTCTTGAACAAGGATTGGAGGTCCGGCTTTGCGGACTCCAATCCACGATCGTTAGGCTGGGAGCCGGTTCGGATTTCTCCTCCACCCCCTGCACCAACAGGCGGCCGGAAGCGGCTTCCCGGTCGCGGACACCGGCCAGGAACTTGTGTAGATCGCCGCCAGCGTCGGCTAGCAGCCGTTCGCGAATCGCGTAGAGCTCCTCAAGGATGGGATTATGAGTCATCGTCGGTGCCTCCCAGGAATTCCGCCGGCGTGTAGATCAAGAGCCCCGGAAAACCGAGCTCCTCCAACGCACGATAAACGCGTGGTAGCGTGTGGGCGTTGGCAATATGTCGGCAATTCTGTGTCAACAGGAACTGTGCGGCACCAACGGCGGCGAAGGCAACATGTAGGGCATCAAGTCGGGATTTCGCGGGGATCAATGAGCGAGCGACCAATTCGTTAGCGACCATCTCCACCCGTCGGTCGGCCGGGATGAGCGGGATGTCTGCGAGTCGTTTCAGGCGCTCGGCCGCGGCGACGGGATCGCCGAGCGACGCCTCGTCCAGGACCAATTGAGAGGTCACGAGGGAGTACCTGGGTCGTTCCTTCGCCCACCAGTCTCGAGCTTGCTGCTGCAACACAAGCACGGCCGGATCGGTACTCGGCCAGGCGGTCGCGTGACTGACGACCGACGTCTCGATGTAGACGATCTCCATGCCATCAATCTATCTCGGCGGACGACGGAGTTCAAGGTGCCGAGTCGTTCGGTTGGGCGGTCACCGACCCCGGAAATTGTCGTGCGAGCGGCCACAGGGGCAAGACACGACCCAGGCTGGTCCGCTGCAACGCCTCGTCAGGCCTTGTCACCGATCTTACGGGATAGCTCGGCGAATGTTCCCTGACGGATGGTCTGCTCCTTCCCCATTCCGATGAAGGGCAGACGGTAGACCACATCTCCGCCTGACTGCAGGTCAAAGCACAACATCTCGCCCCCCCCCATCGGAACCGAACGGGAACCAGCGGTCGCCCAGCGATCCAGACATCTCGTAGGCATCCCACCGATCCTGGATCGTCTCCTTGTCCCAGAGAACCACGTAGCCGAGTTCCTCGCCGAGGTCGCCCTCCCAGCCGTTGCGCGTCTCGATGTAGGCGACGTAGGAAGCAGGGAGGATGGCCTTCCTTTCGATGTAGATGTCACCCATGATCGTCGCCACCTAACGACCCAGATCAGCGGTCCGCCGACAGGCGGGTCCGCTGGATCGCTTCGTTCAAGTAAGCCGCTGGCGCGGCAGGCCCGATGGCCTCACATCAGTGTACCGCGACGCCCTCGATCCGTCTCCGCTTCTCCCACCTTTCCCACCGCCCCCTGGCATTCGCCGCCTCGCTGAGCCAGCGTCCGGCGCAGAGGACCTCCCTTCTTCCCTCTGCCAAAGGACCATCCCATGGCCACCTCGCTCCGACTCCGCATGACCCACGACCTCCACCTCGCAGGGCTCTCCGACAGCACACAGCGGGCCTACCTCCGC
>DAIDHB010000508.1 GCA_027452145.1 Planctomycetales bacterium | reverse complement strand
TGAGCCGGACGCGCGGGCCGGACGACGACCTGACCCTCGACGCCCTCGCCGACCTGGCCGGGGTCTATGTGTTCTCCGGGCGGCATCGCGAGGGGATCGACCTGGCCGAGCGCGTACGGGACGCCCGGGTCAAGCGGCACGGCAACGACCATCCACTCGCCATCGTTGCGCTGAGCCGGCTGGGTTACCTGTACCAGGCCGTCGGCAGGATGAGGGAGGCCCTCGCCCTGTTCGAGCGGGCCCGGGATGAGATCGTGCCCCGGCTCGGGGCCGAACATCCCAGCACCCTGACCGTCCTCGAGAACCTCGCCGCGATCGACCGGGCCTACGGCCGGAAGGACGAGGCCATCGCCCTGGGCGAGCGGGTGCTCGAGGCCCGCGTCAGGGCCCTCGGCGCCCGACACCCGCAGACCCTCCATACCCTGGATTCCCTGGGCCTGTCCTACATGCACTCCGGGGAGCCCCAGAAGGCCCTGCCCCTGTTCCGCCAGGCGGTCGCCGGCCTCGAGGAGCATCGGTTCGCGTCCGACGAGGCCGGCCAGGCCATCGCGCATCTCTGCGAATGCCTGGAGACCTCGGGGCGGACCGGCGAGGCCGACGACTGGCGCCGGAAATGGTTGGCGGCGGCACGTTCGAGGTACGGGCCCGAATCCGTCGCCTATGCCGGCGAGTTGGAGGAGCAGGGCTTCAGCCTGCTCGATCGGAAGAGGCCCGCCGAGGCCGAGCCCCTCCTCCGCGAATGCCTGGCGATCCGCCGGAAGGCTCAGCCCGAGGCCTGGACGACCTTCCATGCCCAGTCGCTGCTCGGCGCCGCCCTGCTGGGTCGGGGGGCATATGCCGAGGCCGAACCGCTCGTCATCGGCGGGTACGAGGGCCTCAAGGCTCGCGAGGATCGGATCCCTCGCTTTTACGCCCACTATCGCCTCGCCCAGGCCGGCGCGCGAATCGTCCGGCTCTACGAGGCCACGGGCCGGCCCGAGAAGGCCGCCGCATGGCGGTCGAGGCTGGATGGATCGCAGACCGGCCATCGGGCCCCGTCGCGCACCGGGTCGAAGCCCTGACGGCGAGGGCTCAGTGGGGCGGACCAACCGAGGCAGGCGGCCGACGGCCGACACGTTTGGACCGGGCCGGGCCGGTCGCGGTTCGGTTCGGTTCGGGGGCAGCGGTTCGGTCGCGTCAGGCCGGCTTCCGCGCCTCGACGATCAGTGTATGCGGGCAGTCGGGGGTCGGCTCGGGTTCCTTGGCGAGCACCTCGGGGGTGAACTGCGAGGGGTAGCTGGTCTCGCCGCCCGGCCGGCAGGCCCGGACGTCGATGAACCCCGCCGTCGTCGCGAGCTCCTCGAGCCACGAGTAGGTGAGGATCGTCAGGTGCTCCCGACGGCAGAAGATGAAATTCTCGAACCGGCCGCCGAGGCTGTCCCGCCGGTCCGGGAAGTCGATGAACCACGCGGCGTCCCCCTCGACGAACTTGCGCATCGCCATGTCGCCGTTGGGCCCGCCCACCCGGAAGACGCCGCCCGGCTTGAGGCAGCGGAACATGTCGTCGAAGTGCGCCCGCAGGTCCGGCAGGTGCTCGATCACGTGATGCGAGTAGAACGCGTCGACCGTGCCGTCGCGGAACGGTAGCGGGTTGCGCAGGTCGGCCCAGACGTCGCACTTCCCCGTGAAGGTGTTGGCGTCGACGTTGATCCAGCCCGGCAGGTAATTCTTCTGGCCCGGGCCGAGCTGCACGCGGACGACCTCGTCCCCGCGCGGCGCCAGGACGGCGCGGTAGAAGGCCCCGTTGGCCCTCATCAGCGGCCCGGCGAAGATGTAGAACATCTGCTTGTGGCGTTGCGCCATCATGCGAAACCTCCTGTTGCATCGCAACGGCGTACGGTCCCTGGGCGCCCCGCTCGACGATCCATCGCGGGGACGCGGTTCCGCCGGGATAATACTCGCGGCGAATTCTCCTTGGAAGGGCAATTCCACGTTTGTATGATGCGAGCAGGCGCGAGCCGTCCGTCGCGGGACTCATTTCGCCGCCCGGGCGGCACGCGAATCGCTCTCTCGGGAGGCAAGCCGTGTGGGAAAGGATGCCCTGACCGCCGGTGCCGGCGGCCGGTATCACCTCACAATGCCCCGAACGGAGACGCACCCTCATGTCGCACGGATTCATTCGTCGCTCTGGGGGACCCTGCGGGGTCCTGCTCGCCGTATTCGCCCTCGCCTCGACCTGCGAGGCCCGGCCCGCGGAGGATGGGGATCCCGTCGGGACCTGGAAGTTGAGCTGTGTCTGCCCCGACGGGAAGTCCCGCGACTGCGTGATCGTCGTCTCGCGGCAAGATCAGACGCTGACGGCCACCTACAAGGCCGACGGTGTCACGCGGGCGGCCAGGTCGGTCAGCTTCGACCGGGGAATCCTGAGCGTCAAGGTCGACGGCGATTTCGCCGGCTCGAAGTATGTGTTGACCTACCGCGGAAGGCCCGGCAAGGACACGATGCGCGGGGACGTCGGCTGGTCCTATCTCTGGGCCTCGGGCTCCTTCACCTTCAAGGGGGAGCGCATCGTCGTCGAGGGTGAGGTCGCGGCGAGATAAGGCCGTTGCGTTGCGAGCCGGCCCCGGATCGCCGGCTCGGCCGCCCCGTCGGGCGCCGCGACTATGGGCCGGCGGCCGGCCGGAAGTCGTAGGCTGCGCGGTAGACGGGCCGGCCTTCCAGGCGGTATTTGCGCTCGAAGTTCGTCAGGTAGTCGAGCTCATGCTCCGGGTCCTTGACCTCGGGCAGCGGGCGCTCGTGGAAGGCTGGGCTTGCGGCGATCAGCTCGCGGATGAGGCCGAAGTACTCCTCGACGTCGCTGGCGACCACGAGCTCGCCGCCGGGCTGAAGCGTGCGGGCGATCTGCGCCACCAGCTCGGCGGTGAACACCCGGCGCTTCTTGTGCCGCTTCTTCCACCAGGGGTCGGGGAAGTAGACGTGCACGGCGCGGAGGCTCCGATCGGGTATCCGGCGGCCGAGCACGTCGCGGATGTCGGCCGCCCACACCTTCGCGTTGGCGATCCCCTGCCGTGCCAGGCGCTCGGCCGCGAGCCGGGCGTATTTCTTCGCGATCTCGACGCCCAGGTAATTGCGGCCGGGGTTCGCCCGCGCGGCGTTCGCCAGGAACAGCCCCTTGCCCGAGCCGATCTCCAGCTCGACTGGATGGCCGTTGGCGAAAAGCGTGGCGAAGTCGACGCGCGGCGGCGGAGCGATGTCGGTGGCATCGACCGGGCCCGGGGATGCCGGGAGGGCGAGGATCGGGCGAGGGGTCGGCGCCGATTCGATCAGGTGGGCGGAGACGTCGATGGGCGATCGCGAACGGGTCATGAGGCAGGGCCGCGGGCGAGGACGATGGGGCGGGAAATCGCCGGTCGAGCGAGCTGGACCAGGCGACGGCGGGAATCGATCCGGACCCCCCGGATCAGGTGCCGCTGGGTGGTTCTTCCTGGCCGACGAGCGGCACGCCGATGATCTTGCCGTGGAAGACCATGTTGGTGCCGACGAAGCCCTGGCAATCGAAGATCGTATGGCGGCGATGCAGCCGCTGCGCCTTGCCGATGAGGATCAGTCGGTCGCCGGGCCGGACCTGGCCGCGGAAGCGGACGTCCTCCATGCCGCCGAACGCGATGAAGCCCTCGGCATGCAGGCGGACGGCGTGGCAGTAGTAGCTCGAGAGCTGCGCGGCGGCCTCGCAGATCAGGACGCCCGGCATCAAGGGGTAGTCGGGCATGTGGCCGCGGACCCAGAACTCGTCGGTGGCGACGTCCTTGTAGCCGATGATCAGCTTGTTCTCGATGTCCACCTTGATGATGGCGGTGAGCTGCTCCATCTCGAACCGCTGGGGGTTCGAACGACGGATGCCCTCCTGATCGACCAGGACGCGCGAGGTGTCGATGGATTCGGGGTCGACGAGGGGCGCTGGAGGCATGCGCCTCGATCCTTTCTCGATAGCTACGCGGCAGGTTCTCGCGGCCCGGGGCGGAGGCCGACGGGCATGTCGGTCGGACCCATTCCCGCGTCCCGGACGGGTCGGGTCGCTTCGGCGCGAATCAGACCGGCCGAGGGCCGGGCGACCACCGGCTCGGTTGGCGTTGGCGGTCCCGCGCCGCGGCGCCTATGATGACTTTCCGCGGCGAGTTCCACAAGAGGTTTCACGATCCTCGACCGAGGATGCCCGGGCCTCGCCGACGATCCGCGAGGTGAAGCCGTGTCCGGTCGAGCCCTTGGCACCATGATCACTTACGGCTATCCGGACATCGACCTGGCCGACGAGCTGGAGCTCGCCCTGAGGCTGGGAGCGTCGGTGCTCGAGATCCTGCCCGAATGGAGCCGCCTGCCGGGTCCCCGGGAGCTGCGCGACCGCGTCTCCGACCGCGGCCTGGCGATCCATAGCGCCCACGGCTGCTGGGGCGGCCGGACCATCCATGCGCCTCGGGTCGACCTGGGCGCCACAAGCTCCTCGGCCCACCAGGCGGCCGTCGACGACCTGAAGCGCTGCGTCGACTGGCTGGCCGAGGCCGGCGGGACCTGCCTGGTCGTCCATCCCGGCGGGCTCTCCGACCCGGCCGACCAGCCCGCCCGCCGCGAGTCACTCGCGCGTGGGCTCGTCGCGCTGGGCGACCATGCCGCGGCCGCCGCCGGGCCCTCGCTGCGGATCTGCGTCGAGAACATGCCCCCCGGCGTGTACCCCGGAAGCCGGATGGCCGACCTGGCCGACCTGCTTCGCGAACTGAACCACCCGCGGCTCGCTCTGGCCCTCGACACCGGCCACGCCAACATCACGGCCGGCACCGCCGCCGAGACCCTCGACGCCGGCAACCTGCTGGCGACCACGCACGTCCACGACAACAACGGCCGCCAGGACGCCCACGAACCCCCCGGCCACGGCACCGTCGACTGGCTCTCCTGGAGCCTTGCACTCGACGCCATCGGCTATACTGGACCGATCATGATGGAATGCATCCGGGCCCTGCGGAATGACCCGTCGCTCTACCGCCCGGAGGTGCTGCGCGTTGTCACCGGGGCTCCCTAGCGCGGCGTGGACCTACCAGCGGGGCCGGCGGCCCTCCAGGGCGTCCTCGACGGCCAGCCGGACCACCTCGGGCGCGACCTGCGGGCCGACGCGATGCCGGACCTCCCGCTCGATCGCCTCGGCATCGCCGCCGACCCCGGCCGCAAAGTCCCGGCCCCACCCGTGGTCGAAACCCGCCATTTCGGCCAGCCTCGCCGCCTCGCCATAGGCCATCCGGTAACTGATTCGTGACGAGAAGTCGTCGGGGAGCGCGTCCATACGTCATGCTCCGATCCAGCCGCCGAGGTGGGGCCTATTCCCCAAGCCTCAACTCGAGGTCCTCCACGGGTATGAACACCCACTCCTTGCCCACCTTGTGCTTTCGCAATAATCCCCGGGTGACAAGGTCCATCAGATCGGTGCGGGCCGTCTCGTAGACAACGCCATGCCGACTGAGATGCGAACCTATCGTGTAGTGGCGTCCCGGATGCCTGAGGGCATGATCGATGAGCTCGCGTTGCCGCGGGTTGAGATATGCCAGCCCCCGCAGCCGCAACTGGAGCGATGAAAGCTCGTCGGTCCGCCGTGAGAGATACTCATGCAGCTCGTCGATGGCCTTGCAGACCACGTCGGCGTGGTACAGGAGGAAGTAGGTAAGATCATTTCCGTCGGTCTCACTGCACAAAAAAGCCCGTCCGTACTGCGCCGGTCCCCTCAAGATTACACGAGATATTGTGACATATTCAAATAGCCAGTAACCCTGTTTCAGCATTGACCAGTAGAAGAGCGCCCTGGCGGTCCGGCCGTTACCGTCGATGAAAGGATGCTCGTAAGCCAGCCAGAAGTGGAGGATAATGGCACGGACCGTGGGAGGGACGAAACCCGCGGGAGAATCCCCATTAGCGAAGTCGCACATGAGGGCAATGCGGCGCTCCAGATCGTCGGCGGGCGGCGGCACGTGGAAGACCTCTCCCAGATGATCGCCGACCACGATAGCCTCATCGGGACGACGAAATCGGCCCGCGCCGGTCGGATCGTCGAGCGTCCCTTCGGTCATCATCGCATGGATCTCAAAAAGGAAATCCCGGTCGAGCCTTCTATCCTTAGATTCGATGATGTGACGGATGGTTTGATAGTTGTTGAAGATCATGCGTTCGTCCCTGTCCTGGGGCGCCCGCCCCGTGCGGATCATCTCCTTCGCGACCGCACGTGTCGTGGAAGCACCCTCAAGCTGACTCGAGGTGATGGACTCCTCGATCAGCGACTGCATGATGTAGCGATCCCGCGCATCGGGATTGGTCAAGCCGGTCATGGGCCCGGGCTGCTGGATCACCCCGTGCGCCAGGGAGTCTACATGGTGCAAGTACGCGAGCAATTCGTCCGTCAGGTTGTACCCGAAAAGCCGTCCGAGACGGTCGCTGAGCGGCAATCTCCGGTTCATCGCGCCTCGGCGCAACTTCAGGCCGAACCACCAGACTTCACGCGTCAGCCCCTCCGGGGGCGTGAGGTGCCTCAGCTTGTCCCAGTGAACGTAACGCCTCTGCACCGTGGGCTCCGATACCCGCGCGAGGATGGAGACGATCTGCGCTCCAAACTTCTCCCACAGTTCGCCTTCCGGCGGGGGCGCCTTGGGGTTTTTCATCAACTCGCTCCTCGTTCGCGGGCAAATACTAATCTCCTACTATTTTGTACCAGAATTAGTATATCCGGCGAAACTCGTTATTCAAGCTGAACTTACGGTGAGAGAACCGAGACCTTGCCGAGCGTGCGGGACCGGACGCGACCATGCCGAAGATGTGGGTCCTGCGGGGCTTGGGGGAAGACGCATCGACTCGGTCACGAAGCGGCGGAACGCCGCGCGCCGATATCCAACCCGGTAGAGAAGGCAGGAATCCGCCGGCGCAGGAGTGGTGTCGCCGGCCTGGTTGTGACGGGAGGATGCCCGTGTCGATGCCGCTGAACCGGCGAGAAGTCCTGGGTGCCTGCGGCGTCGTGGGGGTGGCGGCGGCCGGCGCGGCGCTCGGGCCGGCCAAGGCCGCCCGGGGCGATCACGTCGAGCTGGGGCGTTATGTCCGCCGGACGGGCGTGCACGGCAAGATGACCGGCGCGCAGGCCGTGGCCGCGACCCTGGCCTGCGAGGGCGTGCCGTGCCTGTTCGGCGTGCCGGGGGCGCAGAATAACGAGCTGTGGGATGCCCTCAAGGCCCGCGGCGTGCCGTACCTGCTCGTGGCCAACGAGTTCTCGGCGAGCATCATGGCCGACGCGTCGTCGCGGGCGACCGGCGCGGTTGGCGCCTTCGCCGTCGTGCCGGGGCCGGGGCTGACGAATGCCATGACGGGCATCGGCGAGGCGCTCTATGACAGCGTGCCGATGGTCGGGATTATCACCGATATCGACCGCTCGCCGCACGCGCCGGTCGGCCAGGTGCACGGGCTGGCCAACGCGGCCATCGTCCGGCCGGTGGTCAAGGCGGTGATCGAGGTCCGTCACGTGGCCGAGATCCCCGGGGCGATGTTCCACGCCTTCCGGACGGCCGCCGCGGGCGAGCCGGGGCCGACGGCCGTCGTGATCCCGTTTCCCCTCTATCAGCAGGCCTGGGATTACGACCTGCCGGCACCGCCGCCCTATCCCGTGCCATTCGACGAGGCGGCGTACGGCCGGGCGCTGGCGCATCTGGCGGATCCCCGGCGGCGGGTCGGCATCTACGCCGGGCTCGGGTGCGTCGACGCCGGCCCGGCGCTTGCGGCCGCCGCCGAGTTGCTCCAGGCGCCGGTGGCGACGTCGGTCAGCGGCAAGGGGGTCATTCCCGACGCGCATCCGCTGGCCGTCGGCTGGGGCTACGGCAAGCAGGGCACCCGCGCGGCCGAGGAGGCGTTCAAGGACGTGGACCTCGTGCTGGCCGTCGGCGTCCGGTACAGCGAGGTCTCGACGGCCAACTACGCAATCCCGAAACCCGGCACGCTGATCCACGTCGACATCAACCCCCGCAACCTGGGGCGGAACGTCCCGACGCACGTCTGCGTCAACGCCGACGCGCGGGTGTTCCTCGACCGGCTGGTCGCGGACGGGGCCCGCGTCCGGCGAGCCCCGTGTCCCCGGCTCTGGCAGGACATCCGCAAGTGGCGGCAGGTCGACCGTTGCGAGGCGTTGAAGGTCCGCGTCGAGCCGTGCGTCGACCCGATGTTCCTGCTCGCCCAGATGCGCGACGTCTTCGGCGAGGGGGAGCTGATGTTCATCGACGTGACGGCGTCGACGCACTGGGCCTCCGAGGCGATCGACGCCCAGGCCCCGCGGCAGTACTTCACGCCGGCGGACAACCAGAGCATGGGCTGGGCGATCCCGGCGGCAATCGGCGCCCAGCGGGTGCGGCCCGACCGCCGGGTGGCCTGCGTCACGGGCGACGGCTGCTTCCTGATGTCGGCGATCGAGATGTCCACAGCGGCCCGCGCGGGACTGCCGGTCAAGTTCTTCGTGCTGGATGACGGCGCCTATCACTACATGCAGATGCTCCAGGAGCCGGTCTACCGGCGGACGACGGCGACCGACATCGCGCGGATCGACTACGCGGCCTTCGCGCAGTCCGTCGGGCTGTCGTACAACCAGATTGCTTGCAACGCGGACGTCGTGCCGGGTTTGCAGCGGGCGGTGGCGACGCCCGGGCCGGTGCTGACCCACGTGATCGTCAGCTACGAGGGGCGCGAGATCCGCTGGCTCAGCGCCCTGCGATCGAACTACATCAAGAAGCTGCCGAACGACCAGAAAGTCCGGCTGGCCACGAGGATCGGCGTGCGGACGCTGTCCCGTCGGCCGGACAGCGATTGACCTTCCGTCAAACCAGGGTTCTCCGTAAGATCCTCGCCGTCGCGGCCGGGGTCGGGGCGCGTCCCGATCGGGAACGGCGGCAGGGATGGGATTGGTCCAGACATGGAAGTTCGAACCACCGGCGGCGTCAAGGTCCCCCACGCGGAGTTCTTCCCGCCGCCGCCGTCGCCGCGCGGGCCGAGCGTCTGGGCCAGGCGGATCGCCGAGGACCGCCGCGAGCTCGTCCGGTTCTGGCCGGTCGTGCAGAACATGGTCGTCCAGGAGCTGCGGGTCCGATATCAGCGGTCGCTGCTGGGGTTCGTCTGGTCGCTGCTCAACCCGCTGTTGATGCTGGCGACGCTCGGCTTCGTCTTCGCCCACCTGATCAAGACGGTGCCGAATTACCCGGTCTACCTGTTCGCCGGCATGGTGCCCTGGAGCTTCCTGAGCGTCAGCCTCAACGATGCTTCCATGAGCATCATCAATAACGAGGGATTGATCCGGAAGATCTACCTGCCCAAGATGATCTTCCCGCTGGCGCGGGTGCTCATCGCGCTGGTGACCTTCCTGTTCTCGATGGCGGCGATGTTCGTCCTGCTTTCGACGATGCACGCCCGACCGTCGTGGGCCCTGCTGTTCCTGCCGGTGGTCGTGGCGATCTTCGCCGGGTTCACGCTGGGCCTGAGCCTGATCATCGCGACGGCCAACACGTTCTACCGGGACTGCGGGCACCTGGTCACGGTGTTCCTTCAGGCGTGGTACTTCGTGACGCCGATCCTGTACCCGGCGACCGACTTCCCGGAGGGGTCGCGGTGGCTGTTCCGGCTGAATCCGGCGTTCTATTTCATCGAGATGTTCCACGACGTGCTGTTCTGGGGCCGGATGCCCGAGTTCGGCGTGGTGGCGGCGGCGGCCGTGATCGCGGCGGCCAGCCTGGGAGTCGGTTATGCCGTATTCAAGTCCCAGGAAGACAAGATGGTCTTCCGGCTCTGATCGCGCGGCCCGGTCCTCGGCCGCAGGCGAGGCCGCGTCCGAATCCGCATCCCAGGTGGAGTCGTCCGACGCCGTCCCGCTGATCGAGCTGAGCGACGTGTCGCTCCGGTTCGTGAACTATGCCGACAAGCAGCACTCGCTCAAACGGGCGGTGCTCGACCTGGTGCTGCGCCGCGAGTCGGCCGCGCCGAAGGCGGAATTCTGGGCTCTTCGCGATATCAACCTGAAGATCCACCACGGCGAACGCGTGGGGATCGTCGGCGGCAACGGCGCCGGCAAGAGCACGCTCCTGCGGATGCTGGCGCGGATCTATCCGCCGTCCAGCGGCCGGGTCGAGATCCGCGGCAACGTCGCCCCGCTGATCGAGATGGGCGCCGGGTTCAACCCCGAGCTGTCGGGCACGGATAACATCGTCTTCAACGGCGCGATGCTTGGCTTCTCCAAGGGCCAGATGCTGGCGAAGGCCCAGGGGATCTACGAGTTCACCGGGCTGAGCGAGTTCGCCGCGCTGCCGCTGAAGTACTACTCCAGCGGCATGTACATGCGGCTGGCCTTCGCCATCGCCACCGAGGTCCACCCGGACATCCTGCTCATCGACGAGGCGCTCGGCGTCGGCGACGCCGCCTTCCTCGAGAAGGCCAAGGCCCGCCTCCGCGGCCTGGTCGAGCGATCCAAGGTCGTCATCATCGTCTCGCACGACCTGGGGTCGCTCCGCGAGTTCTGCAACCGCGGCGTCTGGATTCAGCACGGCCAGCTCCTGGCCGACGGCCCGATCGACGACGTCATCGACCAGTACCTCGCCCAGACCACGGCCCACGCCGCCTCGGCCTGAGCGTGGGTCCCGGAAAGGTCCTGTATCGGGAGGGCGAGCCTCCCGGCGAGCCGGGATCCCGACGCATTACCCCGGCTCGGCAGGAGCCTCGCCCTCCCAATTCCGGACGACGCCGTCCCATCCCCCCGCCTTACCCTGTCCCGAGCAATCGGCGCGAACCGCCCGATACTCGGTTGATGCAGTTGCGTCTCCTCTCGTATAATGTACTCCAGTACATTGGGCCGTTACGGGAGGAGGACGCGGATGACCGGACTGGCAATCGCCCGAGTCGACCCCGCGGGAGCGGTCCGGCCGCGTCGGCGGGCGGTCGGCCCGGCTCGCGCTATCTGCCGGCTGACGATGGCGATCAACGGCGTGGATTACCGGGTCGAGCCGAACCCGGCCGGGCCGTTTGCGGTGAGGAAGGCTTATCGGCTGCGCAAGCCGGATGGGACGGCGTACGACGTCGCGCTGACGGGCCACGGCCTGACGTGCGACTGCCCCGATTTCATCTTCCACCGCGACGGGCTGGACCCCGACGGCTGCAAGCACATCAAGGCGATGGTGGCTTACGGATTGCTGGATCGGACCGGACGGAAGGAGTGACCGGATGACCTCGACGAGCCTGCACCCACCCCTACCCCTGCGCCCCGAAGTCCTGGCCCTCCTGCCCGACCGGTTGCCGCCGCGCGGCGAGCTGGAGCTGGACGTGCCGCCGGCCGTCCCGAGCAACGGCCAGCCGATGACGCTGCCCGAGGTGATCGAGCACGAGGCGATGGCCTACCGGGCCTGGGGGACGCCCGCCGGCGAATTCCTGGCCCGCCAGATGGAGCGCCTCGCGCAGCTCGTCCGCTGGACGGGCGCCACGACGCCCGAGGACCACGAGGCCCGGATGGAGGTCTGGGACGACGAGCTGCGCGAGCAGTGGTACGAGCGCGGCTACCAGGACGGAGTCGAGGCCGGCCGCCTGGACGCGGCGCGGGTGCGGTTCGAGGAGCGGTACTGAGCGGCGGGCCGGGGCCGAGGCCGCAACATCGTTTCGTGCTTCCCCTCCGGCCGATCGGCATTGACCATCCGGCAGCCCGACGGCATGATTCGCGGACCGATCCCGCGCACGGAGGCCGGGGGGATTTGCCCCGTCGTGGGTCGAGGGAGTGACCCCTCATGTCGCTGGTCCCGTTGGCCGTGGTTTTTTCAGCACTGGTGGGCTGGTCGGATATCGCGATCCAGCGCAGCAACGGCGAGCGCGCCGCGGAGTCCTATCGCAGCGTGGCGACGCTGGATCGGCCCACCGAGCGCACGGTCGAGACGATCCGGCGCTTCGGGCTCGAGCGGGTCTATCGCCGCGATGTCAACGAGACGCTGCTCCGGATCGAGAAGTTCGCCCAGGAACGGCCCGAGCCCGAGCTGGTCTTCGCGCTGGCCGAGCTGTCGTGGATCGAGGGGCGCCGGCTCGACCGTCGTCGCAAGGCGCAGGCGCTCGACCGCTACCTCGATACGGCCGCCTACGCGTATGACTTCCTCTTCGACCCGGAACTCGCCCCGGGCCGCAAGCCGGCCGATCCTCATTATCGGCAGGCGATGGAGCTGTACAACGCGAGCATCGACCACCTGATCCGCGCCGCGATGAACCGAACCGGCGAGCTGACGACCCAGCCCGGCCAGGTCATCTCGTTCAAGTTCCACGGCAGCGAGCGGAAGATCCAGTTCGTGCTCGGGAAATCGCCCTGGCGGCCGTCCGACGTCAACAAACTGCTGCTGGTCACGGATTTCGAGGTCAGCGGGCTGGATGACAAGGAGCAGCATCAGTACGGAGTCGGCGTGCCGCTGATCGCCGTCCGCGAAGCGGCAAGGAAGAAGGACCAGCGCGACCCGGCCGAGGCCTTCTATCCGGCGGAGATGGCCTTCCCCATGACGGCCTTCTTCGTACCGACATCGCGGCTGCGGGACACCCAGATGGCCCAGCGCGAGTCGCGCGTCTGCACGCTCCAACTGGTCGATCCGCTCCAGCAGCAGACGGTCGGAGGCCGGAAGGAGGGGACCGAGTTGTCGATGGAGATCGACCTCACGACCCCGCTGGCCTACATGTGGTCGCGCACCGACCTCGAGCGCTACCGATGGTCGGGACTGATGCGTCCCGAGAAAAACCTCGAGCGGGCCAACCTGCTGCTGACCCGGCCCTACGATCCCAACAAGATCCCGGTCGTGATGGTGCACGGGCTGATCTCCAGCCCCCTGGCCTGGATCCCGATGCTCAACGAGCTGCAACGCCACCCGGCGATCCGGGACAACTATCAGTTCCTGCTCTACATGTATCCGACCGGGGTGCCGATCCCGATCGCCGCGGCCGGCCTGCGCGAGTCGCTGGCGCACGCGCAGCAGCTCTACGATCCCCAGGGGATCAATCCGAAGTTCAACCGGATGGTCCTGCTCGGCCACAGCATGGGAGGCCTGCTCAGCCACATGATGTCGGTGTCGAGCGGAGACCAGTTCTGGCGGCTCTACTCGGTCCGGTCGTTCGAGAGCATGATCATCCCGACGCCGAAGGTCCGCGACGAGCTGCGGAGGTATCTGTTCTTCGAACCGCTGCCATTCGTCAGCCGGGTGGTCTTCCTGGCCACGCCGCATCGCGGCTCCGACCTCTCGCACGGACTCGTCGGCCGGGTCGGCAACGGCCTGATCAGCGAATCGGACCACATCCACGACCTGCTCACCCAGCTCGTGCGCAGCAATCCCGACGACCTCGATTCCCGCCGGTTTCGTCGGTTCCCGACGAGCATCGAGACGCTTGGCACGGACTCGCCGATGCTGACGGCGCTGCTGGAGATGAAGCCGAGGCCGGGCGTGGAGTTCCACTCGATCATGGGCACGATCCGGCCCGGCGGTGTCGCCGACAGCACCGACGGCGTGGTGCCCTGGCGTAGCTCGCACATCGCGGGCGTGAGGTCGGAGCTGGTCGTCCGCTCCGATCACGGGGTGCAGGAGAGCCCCGAGGCGATCCTGGAGGTCAGGCGCATCCTGCTGGAGCACCTGCAAACCGAACCGGCCCCGGCGGCGGTGCCGCTGGAGGCACGCCGGCCCGTGCCGGGAGGGCCGGTCCAGCTCGAGGGGCCATCGACGGTGCGGTGATCGCCGCAAGGCTGGTAGAATCGTTGGCGTGGCCCCTCGATAGCGACATCGACATCGATGGTGCCACGCCCGACCGACCTTGCACACTCCCACCGATCCCGAGGAAGCACGATGCCCGACACCCTGGCTGACCGGTTGGCCGCGTTCGCGCTGGCGACGCGATTCGAGGACTTGCCCGAGGCCGTGGTCGTCGAGGCCCGCCGCCGGCTGCTGGACTCGCTCGGCTGCGCCGCCGCGGCGCTCGACGAGCCGGCGCCCACGATCGCGCGTCGCGTGGCCGGGCGAACCGGGGGAACGCCGAATGCCGAGCTCATCGGCGGCGGTGTCGCCACGCCCGACTGGGCGGCGTTCGCCAACGGCGTGCATATCCGCTACCTCGATTGCAACGACACGTACCTCTCGCTCGAGCCGGCCCACCCGAGCGACAACTGGGCGGCCGTGATGGCGGCCGGGCGAGTCGTGCTCGCCGGCGGCCGCGAATGGATCGAGGCAGCCGCGGTCGCCTACGAGGCGCAGTGCCGGCTCTGCGACGCGGTGAGCATCCGCGCCCGCGGCTGGGACCACACGACGAACGGCTCGATCTCGGCGACGCTCGCCGCGGCGAAACTGCTGGGGCTCTCGCACGAGCAAACTGTCCACGCCCTGGGGATCGCCGTGACGACCGGCACCGCCTTGCGGATCACTCGCGCCGGCGAGCTGTCGATGTGGAAGGGCTGCGCGTTCGCCTTCGCCGCGCGAAACGGCGTCTTCGCCGCGCTCCTGGCCGCCGACGGCATGACCGGTCCGGCGCCATTGTTCGAGGGCGAGATGGGCTATTTCCAGCAGGTCTCCGGCCCGTTCGACCTGCCGAAGCTCGGTGGGCCGTCGGCCGACGACTGGATGCTGCCGAAGACCTCGATCAAGTTCGTGCCGGCCGAATATCACAGCCAGTCGG
>DAIDHB010000507.1 GCA_027452145.1 Planctomycetales bacterium | reverse complement strand
ATCTACGGCGATGCGATGGACGTACCCCCGGCCAAGAGTCCGCGGCAGAATGCGTCCGTCTCTCCGACGCAGTATCGTGCCCTGATGAGGTGGGCCGCCGGGGATTTCGTCTGCTCCCGGGGGCGGTCGGAGGCCCCGCCGGATAGCTTCTCGAAGGTGCCCCTCCAGGAACAGCCGGCCTTGCTCGACCGGGCCGCCCTGACTTTCTGCCTGGCCGACGCTTTCCACCCCGGTTGCGAGGTCACCTGGCCGATCCGGCACCTGTCATTGTTCCACGCCCCGTTTCGCATCCGCCACCGCCGGCCCGGGGCGGCGGAGCCGGATTACGGGCCGCACCTCACGCCGGACATCGCCCTGTCGCTGACCGGGCCGCTCCATGCGCAGAGCCCCGGCGACCTGACCCGGTGGATGGGCCTGCCCTGGCAGGCGGATACCGGCTACTGCCGGTCCGGGTACGACACGAACTACGACCCTTTCGTGCCGACGTTCTGGCCGGCCCGCGTGCCCAACCAGGTGCTCACCGAACCGAACTATCGGATCGTGGTCAACCCGTGCGAGCCGCGAGAGCGCCGGCTGGCGGCCTTTGCATCGCGAACGGTGTGGACCGATCCGGTGCGGGGCTCGCCGGCCGAGCAGATGGAACAGATGGTGGAGATCTTCGACGACATGGGACTGGTGGAGGTGCGTGACGGCGTCTGCGGGGACCGGGACTTCCCGGTGAGGATGATGGTGGCTTCATTCGGTCCCAAGGTCGAGCCCCCGAAGCCGCGTGCTGAGGGCCCAGCGCATGGGCCCGCCGGATCGCCCGAAGAGCTCTTACGCAGACGTGCGCTCCGAGAGGCCGGATGGGAATCGCCGGAGCATCGCGAGAGGGCCCCGCTGCCCGTCCGACACCCGGACCGACGATGAACACCAGCGTCGATGTGGTGATCGCTGGAGGCGGACCGGCAGGCGCGGCGGCCGCTGTCGCTCTCGCGCGCCTCGGACGCCGCGTGCTGCTGGCCGCCGGCGAGCCGGATTTCGGCTTCCGGGTGGGAGAGGCGGTCCCGCCGGCGATCCGTCCGCTCCTCCGCGACCTCGGCGGCCTCGATCGGTTTCTCGCCGACGGTCATCTCTCCTGCCCCGGCAACGTTTCCCTCTGGGGTAGCGATGAGCCGGTCACGACCGATTTCATCTTCGACCCGAACGGCCAGGGCTGGCACCTGGATCGTGTCCGATTCGACGCCACGCTCCGGGAGATGGCCGGCCAGGCAGAAGCGCTGGTGATCCCCGCCCGGCTGGCCGGCGCGGTTCGAGAGGGCGCGGGTTGGCGTCTGACCCTGGCCGGCGGCGAGAAAGGCGGCGACGAATTGCGGACGGAGTGGCTCGTCGACGCCACCGGGCGGCGAGGCGTGGTATCCCGGTGGGCGGGGGCCGTTCGCCATCGCGAGGATGCTCTGATTGCGATCTATGCCCGCTTCCGGACGCCGACCGGGACCGACCTCGAAGGTCGAACGACGGTCGAATCCGAACCGGACGGATGGTGGTATACCGCCCGGGTCCCATCTGGTGAGCGAGTCGTTGCCTTCCTCACCGACGCGGATCTGGTCGACCGGGCCGTGGTCTCCACGGGCGGGTTCGCCGCTCGGTTGGGTGCGACCCGCTACATCCGCGGCCTGCTCGCGGCCCACCGCTACGAGCTCGTCGGCCGACCGCGTGCTGCCGGAGCCCAGACGGCCCGGCTCGATCGGGTGGGCGATGTGGGGTGGGCGGCTGTCGGCGACGCAGCGATCTCGATGGATCCGCTGTCGTCGCAGGGCATACTTACGGCCTTGTTCACCGGGCTTCGGGCCGGAGAGGCGGTCGACCGCGCCCTGGGCGG
>DAIDHB010000506.1 GCA_027452145.1 Planctomycetales bacterium | reverse complement strand
TTCGTGGGCTTCCGGGACCTGCCGGCACGGACGATCAACTCTGCCTCGCCGGCGCCGGCTCGGGGAGACTGCCGTAGCCGTAGGCATAGGCTGCCTGGGCCTTCTCGATCTGGTTAACGACCAGGCCCAGGGTCGGCGTGCCGATCATGCGGAGCAGCTCGGCAGTGCGGGTGGCGTCGTTGTGCCGGAGGTTCGCCGTCTGGACGACCACGAGGATCCCGTCGGCCAGGCCGCCGAGGATTGCGGCGTCGGTGACCGGCAAGATCGGCGGCGAGTCGATCAGGACCGTGTCGTACACCTCGCGAGCACCCGCCAGGAACTTCTTCAGCACCGGCGAGAGCAGGAGCTCGGCGGGGTTGGGTACCTCCGCGCCGGCGGGGAGCAGGTCGAGGTGATAGACCGGCGACGAGCGGATGACCTGCTCGGCGTTCAGGCGGCCGAGCAGGACATCGGAGAGGCCCGGGTCGCGCGGGACATCGTAGAGCCGGTGGACCGTCGGACGGCGGATGTCGGCGTCCACCAGGAGCACACGACGACCGGCCTGCGCCAGGGTGATCGCGAGGTTGCTGACCGTGGTGGTCTTGCCATCGCCCGGCGATGGGCTGGTGACGAGGATCACCTGGAGCTGCCGGGTCCGCCGGTGGAAGTCGAGCTGGGTGCGAACCGCGCGGTAAGCCTCGGCCACGGGCGAGTTGGGCATCGCGTGGCCGAGCATCCCCAGGCCGCCGGGGGTGTCGACCGCGGTCAGACGGGGAATCCGGCCGATGGGCGGGATGCCGAGGACCCTGCGGATATCCGAGAGCGAGCGGAGCCGCTGGTCCATCCGCTCGGCGACGACGGCGATGCCCAGGCCGACGCCCGATCCGCCGAGCAGCGCCAGGGCCAGGATCAGGGCCGCCTGCGGGCGGACGCGGTCGACGCTGGGCGGGTCGATCACCTGGGCGGAGATCCCGCTGAAGTCGCCGGAGAGCTGGACCTGCTTGAGCTGGTCGACCACGGCGTTGAAGAGCCCGCGGTGGCGATCGAGGTTGCCGGCCAGCGCGGCCTCGCGGAGGCGGTTGTCCTCGGCGGCGCGGGCGGCGGCGAGCTCGGCCTCGAAGCGGCGGCCGATCTCGGAGCGCATCAGCGCGATTGCCTCAAGGCTGCGCTCGACCGAGCCCAGCAAGTCGTGCGCGGCGTCGCGGGCGGCGTGCGCGCTCGGCCCGCCGCGGCGGGCCTGGGCGATCTGCTCGTCCAGCGCGACGAGGCGCGGGTCCCCCGCCTTTGCGATTCTGGCGAGGCGGGTGCGATCCTGCTCCAGCCGGCGGAGGGCCTCGTCGTCGAGCTGGTCGAGCTTGTCGCGAATCGCCCGCTCGCGCGCCCTCGCCGTGATCAGGGTGGTCTCGGCGTCGAGCGTGCCCCGCTCGCGGCGGACCTGTGCCAGGAGCGCGGGGCGGCTGGTCTGCCAGAGGCGGTCGACCTCGGCCGTCAAGCTCTGGACGCGCTTGCCGATGGCGACGACCGACGGGTCGCTGGGCGAGCGGGCCGAGCGGCGGGCCTCGGCCAGCGAGCGGCGGGCCGAACGCAGGTCGTCCACCAGGGCC
>DAIDHB010000505.1 GCA_027452145.1 Planctomycetales bacterium | reverse complement strand
GCCCGCGGAACGTACTGGCTCGGCCTGGCCGCACTGATCGGCGGCATCGGCCTGGAGGTCTACGGATTCATGAGGCGAATCCAGATCTCGGGCTGGGCACCCGTGACAAACATGTATGAGACTGTTATCTGGGTCGCGTTCGTCGCCGCGGTGCTCGCGCTCATCTTCGAGGTGGTCTACCGCCCGGTGTTCGTCGGCATGGCCGGCGCGGGCGTGGCGTTGCTGTGCACCCTGACGGCCGCCTCGGTCCCGCTGCTGGATCCCAACCTCAAGAGCTTGCAGCCCGTCCTGCGGGACAACTTCTGGCTGGGCACGCACGTCCTGGCGGAGGTCTCGAGCTACGCCGCCTTCGCGCTGGCCTGGTTCCTGGGCCTGCTGGCGACTCTGTTCTACCTGACGGCGACCTACCGGCGGTCGCCGCGGTTCGGCGAGCTGGCGCTGCCGCTGATCCCCTGGCTCCCGGTGCTGGCCGTTGGCTTCACCGGAGTCGCGGCCTCCTACGGGATGCTCGGGCGGACCTGGGCGGTCAGCGATACCCTCTTTTATGTCTGCACGACGATGGCGCTCGTCGGCGGCATGTTCACGCTGGGCACTCTGCTCTCCATGGGCGGCGAGGTCGTCAATCGCCTGACGTTCCGCGAGCACCCGGAGCACGCCGAGGAGATCGCGGGCGAGTTCTGGGCCGCCGAGGAGTCGGCGCCGGCCGCGAGCTTCGCCTCCGCCGGGGGTGGCAGCGGGACGGCGACTTTGGTGAAGCCGACCGTGGCCCAGATCCGCGCCATCGAGGCCGCCGGCCGCGTCAAGCTGGACGCCCGGGGCGAGGCCATGCAGCGCACCGCCGCGACCGTCAAGCCGATCGCCAACTTCGTCTATCGCGCGATGCAGGTCGGCGTGCTGCTCATCGCCGCCGGCACCATCCTGGGCGGCGTCTGGGCCGACTATTCCTGGGGCCGTTTCTGGGGCTGGGACGCCAAGGAGGTCTGGGCCCTCGCCACCCTGATCATCTACCTGGTCCCGCTCCACGGTCGGTTCGCCGGCTGGGTGAACACCTTCTGGCTGGTGTTTTCCTCGGTGTTCTGCTTCCTGTCGGTCATCATGGCCTGGTACGGAGTCAACTTCATCCTGAACGTGGGACTGCATACCTACGGCTTCGTCGAGGGTGCCAACCAGGGCGGCATGATGGTCATCATCATGTGCGTTCTCGCCTTCCCGCTCGCCGCCGCGTGGCGTCGGTTCCTGGGGTATCGGCCGGTATTGTGAGAGACCATGGCGCCTGGCCCGGCCGCAATCGCCCGCAAGGCGGCGGCCGGGTCGAGTGTCCGATTCGTGCCGGGCACGACGGGGCGCCCGGTTCCCACCTCGCTTCGTATCCCGACGCTCAACGACAACCTGTCCGCCGGTTGGCCTGGCGTGCGCAAGGCCCGGTCCCATCTCCCAGCATGGCAGCGATACCGCGATGACGCAGCAACCGCTGGTGCTGATCAACGCCGTCGGCCTCACCGCCAGGCTGCTCGCGCATGCGCCCCGGTTGAACGCGCTGGCAGGCGACGGCTGGTCGCGGACGCTCGTCGAGGTCGTGCCGGCCGTCACCTGCTCGGCACAGGCCAGCCTGCTGACGGGGCAGCTCCCGCAAGGGCACGGGATCGTCGGCAACGGCTGACTCTTCCGCGAGACGGGCGAGGTCCGGTTCTGGCAGCAGTCGAACACCCTGCTCCAGGCCGAGCCCATCTACACGACGGCCCGGCGGATGGCCGAGGAGCGCGGCCGGCCCTTTCGTGCGGCCAAGCTTTTCTGGTGGTTCAACCAGGGGGCGGACGTGGCGATCAGCGTCACGCCGAAGCCCCACTACGGCGCCGACGGCAACAAGGTCTTCGGGATCACCGGCACGCCGGACGGGCTGTGCGAGCGCCTGGAGTCGCGCCTCGGCCGCTTCCCGTTCCATACTTTCTGGGGCCCGTCGGCGGGCCGACCCTGCACCGACTGGATCGCCCGCGCCGCGGCCGAGGTGCTGGCGTCGGATCGGCCCGAGCTCACCCTGGTCTACCTGCCCCATCTCGACTATGAGCCCCAGCGCCGCGGTCCGTCGGGCTGCGACATGCCCCGGCTCGTCGGCGAGCTGGACGATGCCTGCTCGCCGCTGCTGGACGCCGCGCGATCGACCGGGGCACGGGTCTGGGTCGTCAGCGAGTACGGGCATGTGGACGTGAGCCGGCCGGTGCTGCTCAACCGCGTCCTGCGCGAGGCGGGCCTGCTGGCCGTGCGGCCCGGTCCATTCGGCGAGATGCTCGACACCTTCGGCAGCCGCGCCTTCGCCGTCTGCGACCACCAGCTCGCGCACGTCTACTCGCCCGGGCCGGCCGATCGGGCGCTCGCCCGCGAGCGGCTCGCCGCGACGCCGGGCGTTGCCCGCGTGCTCGAGGGCGAGGCGCGCGCCGAGGTCGGGCTCGACCACCCCAGGGCGGGCGAGCTCGTCGTCCTGTCCGAGCCCGACGCCTGGTTCGCCTATCCCTACTGGCTCGATGACCGGAACGCCCCCGACTTCGCCCGGACAGTCGACATCCACCGAAAGCCAGGGTACGACCCGTGCGAGCTGTTCTTCGACCCGGGCCTGCTCTGGCCGCGAGGCCGTGCCATCGCCCGCCTGGTGCAGAAACGGCTGGGGTTCCGGACTCTGTTCGACGTGATCCCGCTCGACCCGACGCTGGTCCGCGGCAGCCACGGTTTGCCCGCGGCCGCCGAAGCGGACCGTCCCGTACTGATCGGCGACGGTCCGCCGCCCGGAGACGGCGCCGCGCTACCGATGACGGCCGTGCACGACCTGCTGCTCCGGGCGCTCGTGCCCGGATGACCGCGCGACGCGCCGGGCCGGCGCCACGCTTTCGGCATCTTGTCGAACGGCTCCGCGGAACGCCACAATCAATGAGTAGGGGGCCGATCGTGAACGCTCCGAAGGTTGTTGGAACGCCGCCGGGGGGGTCGCTCATGTCACGCCGGTACGCCTCGATTCGCCTGCTGCTCCTGGCCGCGACGCTACTCGCCCCGGGGGCCGTCGGCGCCCGGGCTGGGGTCACCAGCGAGCAGGTCGAGCACGCCATCCGCGAGGGGGTCCGCTTCCTCAAGTCGCAGCAGCACCCCGACGGCTCGTGGACGGATGCCGAGGCCCAGGTGAAGACCGGTACCACCAGCCTGGTCGCGCTCGCGCTTCTCACCGCCGGCGAGCCGGTCGAGTCACCCGCGATCCAGAACGCGCTGACCTACCTGCGCGGCTACGGACCGCTGCAACTGCGTAATACGTATGGTATCGGCTTGCAGACGATGGTCTTCGCCGCCGCCGAGCCCGAGCGAGACCACGTCCGCCTCGTGGCGAACGTCGACTGGCTGGAGCAGGCCCAGATCAAGCCCGGCGATCGCGCCGCCTGGCCGGGGACGTGGACCTATACCGAGGCGAAGGGCCAGTCGGGCGACCACTCGAACACCCAGTACGCACTCCTGGGCCTCAACGCCGCCAGCGAGACCGGCATCGTGGTCAAGCCGGAGGTCTGGGAGCTGTCGCGCAAGCACTTCGAGGAATACCAGAATCGCGATGGCGGCTGGTCCTACACTCCGAGGCACGGCATGTCCACCGGCAGCATGACCTGCGCGGGGATCTCGAGCCTGATCATCTCAGGCTCGCGGCGATTCCAGGGGACGGAGATCCTCCAGGGCGAGACGATCCGCAACTGCGGCAAGGGCACCGCGAACCGCCCGCTGATGCGTGCGACCGACTGGCTCGCATCCCATTTCCAGGTCGGCCAGAACGTGCCGCAGGGCCAGGTATGGAAATTCTACTATCTCTACGGCATGGAGCGCGCCGGCCGCTTGGCGGGCGTGCGGTTCTTCGGCCGCAACGACTGGTATCGCCTGGGCGCCGAGGAGCTGGTCCACCTTCAACATCCGCTCTCGGGCTTCTGGCGCGGTGCCGGCCAGGAGAACGAGCTGGTCGCGACCAGCTTCGCGCTGTTGTTCCTGGCGAAGGGGCGGGCTCCGGTGCTCATCAACAAGCTGGTCCACCAGCCCTCGGGCGACTGGAACAACGACCCGGACGACGTTCGCAACCTGGTCGGTGCGGTGTCGAAGGACTGGAAGCACCTGCTGACCTGGCAGATCGTCGAGCCCTCGAGCGCCTCGGTCGAGGACCTGCTCCAGGCGCCGATCCTGTTCTTCAACGGGCACGACGTGCCGGCCTTCAGCCCCGAGGCCGTGCGGAACATCCGCTCGTACATCGAGCAGGGGGGCTTCCTGTTCGTCGACGCCTGCTGCTCGTCGCCCGAGTTCGACAGGGGATTCCGTCGGCTCATCGAGGAGATCCTGCCGCCGCCCGAGTTCCAGCTCCGCCCGTTGCCGCCCGAGCATCCGATCTGGCGGTCGCGGTATCTGCTCTCGCCCGAAGTGCACCCGCTGTGGGGCATCGAGCACGGGTGCCGAACCGTGGCGATCTACTCGCCCCGCGACCTCTCGTGTTACTGGAACCAGGCCGAGGTGAACCCCACGAACACGGCCGTCATCCGGTCGATGAAGATCGCCCAGAACGTCGTCGACTACGCCACGGGCCGCGAGATGCCCGCGGACAAGCTCGTTGCGCGCGAGGTCCACAACCTCCAGCCCGGCGCCGGCCCGAAGCGGGGCGCCCTCCAGATCGCGAAGCTCCGGTACGCCGGCGAGTGGAACATCGCACCGCAGGCCATCCCTAACCTGATGGACGCGCTTCACAAGGCCCCGTTCAAGTTCGCCGTGCACCTCAGCCAGAAGGAGCTATCGCCCCGCGACGTGGAGATGACCCAGTATCCGCTGATCTATCTCCACGGCCGCGGCAGCTTCTCCTTCCCCAAGGAGGACCTCGAGGCCCTGCGCCGCCACCTCGACCCCTTCGCGGGCACCCTATTCGCCGACGCCGCCTGCGGCAATGCGGCGTTCGACGCGGCCTTTCGCCGCTTCGCCGCCGAGTTGTTCCCCGACCACCGCCTCGAGCCGATCCCCCGCAACGACGAGATCTATAACCTCCAGGGCGGGTTCAACCTCCGTGATTGCCAGTACACCAAGGCCGCCGGGGGCGGCAAGGACTTCCCGCAGCTCGAGGGGGTCCGGATCAACGGCCACTGGGCGATCATCTATTCGAAGCTCGATCTGGGCTGCGCCCTGGAGCGCCATACCGGCATCGACTGCAAGGGCTACAACTACGAGAGCGCCGTCCGCATCGCCGGCAACATCGTCATCTATTCCACCTTCCCCTGAGTCTCGTCGATCACGGGGCCGCCACCGGCGCTGAAGCCGTGGCGGTTGCCAATCCGGCCGCCGGCTCCTCGCAGGTCACCTCGCCGAAGATCTTGACGGGATAGCCCGAGATCGACCGCGAGGCCATCATGCCCGTCATGACCGACGCCTCGATGCTCCCCAGGATACCGGTGTAGACGTAGTCGCCCGCCGCGAACAGGTTGACGAAGGGGGTCTTCCCTTGCTTGAGCCGGATCGCGTTGTCGCCGGGCACACACAGAACGTAGCGTTCGGACGGATACACGTTCGCCCGGAAGAACTGCGCATTGAATCGCGAGGCATTGTCGCCGTCCTTCGGATCGAAGAGCCTGGACCAGTCGAGTCCGGTCGGATTGAACGGCGTGGAAGCGTCGGGCCAGATGTCGGCCGTGTTATCGGTGAGCCACTGCCAGGCAATGGCCCGGACACGCTCGTGCTGGAGCGCAGGGAAGGCGTGATCGGAGAAGCCGGGGATGTGCTCGGAGTCGGGCAGGTTGCCGCAGAGGTACGACACGCTCGCGGGTGCGTGGTCGGCCGGCCACGACTCGCGCGGCAGGACCTGCGAGAAGTCGCCCCAGGTCTGGATTGGCTGGGCATAAGCCGTGATCAGCGGCGTGGCGTACTTCCAGCCCAGTTGCTCCCAGGTCTGGTTGCACCAGATCTGTACGCCGACCGTCTGCGTCGTCTGGAGACCCTCGACCATCTGTCGCCACGAGTCGCTGGCGGCGCTCAGCTCCTTCGTGAGGTACTTCAACGGCGCGAGCGACATGGCGACGACGGCGATGTCGAAGTCCCGGCCGCACTGGAGGGTCCGGGTCCCCACGCCCGCCCAGTCGGCCCAGGGGTTCTCGAGATTGATGTGCTTCTCCCTCAGCACAGCCCCCTCGGCAAGCTGGTCGAAGAGCGGCCGCGACGGCCAGCACGGCAAATCCTTCACGTCCACGAGCGGCCAGTACTCGCCGGAATACTCGCGTCCCTGCACCGTGTGCACGGCCTGCCTCGCCGCGTCGGTGACCGTCGCCTGCACCTCGAGGTCGATCCGCTCGACGTACGCCCTGTCCGCGGACAGGTGCAGGTCCTGGACCTTGTGGAAGAACTCGAACTTCACCCCGTGGTCGCGCAGGACCAGGTACAACGGCGCGAAGACCGTGTCGCCCATGCCGGCCTGCATCTTCCAGAAGATCGCGCCGGTGTCCTGCATCGTCAGGCGGACCAGGTGCAGCAGGGCCGTCCCGGCCGACATCGACGGCTTGCTCGACTCGCCGGCGACGTAAGCGAAGCAATAGTCGTAATAGCCTCGCACCAGGCACGAGTAGGCCGTGATGTCGCTGGCCCCGTGAAGCTTCAGCCACTCGCGGAAGTCGTACCGGTCGATGACCGGCGTCCCGTGGATCAAGACGCCGTCGCGGATCACGCCGCGAATGATCCTCCCCATCAGGTCGATCAGGATGTACAGACGACGGATGGGAGTGTCCTTCATCAGCAGCTCGCCGAGGTGCTCGCCCAGCCACTTGAGGAACGAGCCGATCAGCCAGTCGATCGCCCGATGATGGGCCGCCGGGTGATCGACTGGCGGCCTGGCCTCGAGCTTGCCGACGATCTTGAGGGCAAGCCCCACGAATTGGTGCTCCATACGGACGAAGACCGACTCCTGGAAGGTCACCGTGGTGGTCACGGTCCCATCGGGCACGGCCGCGGTCGCCAGGCCGTCCGGCATGGACGCGGCGGCCGGCGCGGCGCGGCGGTCTTCGACGATCCGCTCGGCCTCGGTCTCAATTTCCTTCAGGACACTCGCGACCCACGCGGGCACAGGCCGGGGCGAGGGCGAGGATGGACCCGCCGCGAAGATGCCCGGCGCGAGCAGGTCCTCGACCAGCTTGACCATCCACGACACGCCGATGCGGAAGTAATCCCAGAGCGACAGCTCGCGGCCCCCGCCGGGCAGCAGGTCGTTCGACGGCGTGACCTGCACCCAGTCCTCCCAACGCCCGTCGACGAATTCCTCGAGCCCAACGCAGTTGTGCTGGCGGAACGCGGGACTGACCTCGGGCTTGCCGGGCTCCGGGAAGACCGTGGCCAGCGGGTCCTTGCCGGGTGTCCGGTCCAGCAGGGGATAGCAGCGCCTCATCAGGGCGAAGGCATTCTCGTAGAACCCGCTCCAGACGTGGAGGCCGTGCTCCTCGATGCGCTGCCCGGCGTCGGCGTTGCGGCCGCTGGCGCCCTTGCCACCCAGCCGCCACCCCATCTGGTAGACCGTGACGTCGTAGCGATCCCGTCCCTGGGGCTGCGAGATCAGCTCGAAGGCCGTCGTCAGGCCGGCGATCCCGCCGCCGAGGATCGCGATCCGTGTCTTCGCCGCGGGAGGATTCATGGGTCGTCTCGCTGGGGTCCGAGTCGTTCCGGGCAGCGTCGCCGAGACCCGGGCGGCGAAACAGGGGGCCGCGTATGTCCCCGACAACATAACAGAATCGCGTTCGCTCGCAAGGAGTCAGCCAGGTCGAGCCGATAGGTTGCTGCCATCCGGGAATGGCATCTGGTATAACCGTCGCGACCGATGACGGCATGAGCGTAGCCCCAACCCGCGAGGACGCGTCGATGAGCCCTGGGACCGAAGTCAAGAAGCGGATCGCCGTGCTGGGCGGCGGGCTGGGAAGCCTCTCCACGGTCGTCGCCCTGACCGACCAGCCGGGGTGGCAGGATCGGTATGAGATCACGGTCTACCAGATGGGCTGGAGGCTAGGTGGCAAGGGCGCCAGCGGCCGCAACGCCGACGCCGGCCAGCGCATCGAGGAGCACGGGCTCCACGTCTGGATGGGCTGCTACCATAACGCCTTCGACATGATTCAGCGCTGCTACGATGAATGTCAGGAACACAATCTCACGCCCAGCAGCCCGTTCCAGACCTGGGCCGATGCTTTCATGGCCAACAGCCTGGTGACGGTCATGGACCGCTGCCAGGACCAGTGGCTCCCGTGGACCACGGTCCTGCCGACGAACGACCTGGTCCCGGGCACCGGCGGCGTCTGGCTCTCGCCCTGGGATTATGTCAAGGAGCTGCTCGATTTCATGGTCCGCCGGGTCGAGCTGGCCGGGCACGCCGTCGTCCGCGAGTTCGTCCGGGCGCACGCGGTCCACACCGTCACCACCTGGGTCCGCGAGGTCATCGCCGGCTGCGAGCGGATCGTCGAGGGCATCGTCACGGCGGCCGAGCATCCGGTCACATTCCTGCACCGGGCCCGCGACCTGGCCGAGGCCATGCATCCCGACCCGTCGAATCACACCGCCGGCCAGCAGACCGCCATCATCGACCTGGTCGATCGCTTCCTCGCGAGCCTCCGGGATTCCATCGAAAAGGAGCTGGGCACGAGCGTCGACCTCCATCGGCTGTGGATCCTCCTGAATCTTGGCGGTGCCATGGTGAAGGGGATGATCCGGGACGGCGTGATCTACGAGGGGTTCGACACGATCGACGGCCACGAGTACCAGGCGTGGCTGCGCCGCAACGGAGCGACGCCGGAGGTCGCGTGCTCGGCGCCGGTGCGCGCCATCTACGATCTTGTCTTCGCTTATGAAGAAGGAGACGACAGTCGGCCGAACATCGCGGCCGGCGTCGCCTTGCAGATCTGCCTCCGCGTGGCGTTTGGCTACCGAGGCGCGCCGGTCTACCGGATGAAGGCCGGGATGGGCGACACAATCTTCACGCCGATTTACAAGGTGCTGAAGAATCGCGGGGTGAAGTTCCGGTTCTTCCATCGGGTCGATCAACTTCGACTCTCGCCCACGAAGCAGTACATTGAGGGGATCGACCTCGGCATCCAGGCGACCCTCGCCGACGACGCGAAGCGAAAGAACTCGGACGGCGAGTACGCGCCGTTGACGCCCCCGATCCACGGACTCGAGTGCTGGCCGAGTGAACCACTCTATGCTCAGCTCGAGCAGGGCGAGCGGATCGAGAAGGGAGGTTACGACCTCGAGTCACCCTGGACGGACTGGCCCGACGTCGGCAAGCTTTCGCTCAGACGCGGTGTGGATTTCGACGTGGTGTTGCTCGGGATTTCGATTGCCGCGCTTCCCTACATCACCGGCGAGCTGGCCGAGGCGAATCCCGCGTGGAAGGCGATGCTCGACGGCGTGCAGACTGTCGCGACACAGGCCTGCCAGGTCTGGGGCAATCACGACAGCCAGGCGATGGGCTGGGACCCGCCGGCCAGCGATGGCCCCGCGCAGCCGAATATCTGGTCGGCCTATCCCTGGTCGGGCGCCGACATGAGCCACCTGATCGCCATGGAGGACTGGCCCGCCTCGGACGACGTACGCAACATCTCCTACTACTGCTCCCAGCTCGAGGAGACCGGCCCGATCCCGCCGCCGGGTCCGAATCCCGCGTACCCCGCCTCCCAGCACGAGCGGGTCAAGCGGAACGCGATCGCGTTCCTCGGCTCAAAGATCGCGCCGATATGGCCGAAGGCGGTCGCGCCCGACGATCCGAAGGCACTCAACTGGGCCTGGGTTGTCGCCCCCGGCGTTCCCCCTGGACCCGATCGCTTCGGCGCCCAGTACTGGACGGCGAGCGTCGAGCCGACCGAGCGCTACGTCATGTCGGTCACCGGCAGCACCCGGTATCGTCTCACCTCCGAGACCTGCGGCTTCCTGAACCTCTACATCGCCGGCGACTGGACGATCAACGGCTTCAACGCCGGATGCGTCGAGGCGGCCGTGACATCCGGGCTGATGGCGTGCCGCTCGCTCACCGGCTCGCCCCAGGTGATTGTCGGCGCACCCGATGCCCCTCGCTGAAAACGCGTCGCTCCCGCTCCGGATGCTTCTCGTCCAACCATAACCCGCCCGAGGTGACGAACCATGTCCGACGCCCGGCTCCCGCGATTCATCCAGCCCGGAGGCGCCCAGACCTACCCGCAGCCGCTCGACCTGCGGGACTGCCACCTTTTCAGCTTCGTCCTCGACGCCGACGCCGCGGCCCTGGGGCGGATCTGCGACACGTACCTGAACGGCCCGGCACAGGGGCAAGTCACCTACGTCCCGGCGGCGGCCTGCGCGATGCTGAACGTCGCGATGATCGGCCGCATCTCGTGCATGAATCTGCCGCCAGAACAGCAGTTCTGGCTGCCGGAGACCGACATCGCCTTCTGGGTCCCGGTGTTCAAGGGCAAGAAGGAAGGCGGGGTGTTCGTCGCCGAGTCGCTCCAGTGGTTCTTGCCGTATGTGTTCGTCAATAACACCTGGGCCGTCGCCTCGGGACGCGAGATCTACGGCTATCCCAAGGCGATGTCGTCGTTCGGGCTCCCCTCGATCGACAACCCGGATCACTTCACCGTCGACACGCTCACCGTCAAGACTTTCGGACCGGACGCCGAGGCGACCTGGCAGCGGCTGTTCGCGATCGACCAGACCTCGGCGCCGGGCGGACTCTTCAAGCGGACGTTCAACTCGGTCGTCGAGACGGGCGAGGCGATCCTGAGGGCCGCAATCGCCGAGCGCATGCTGCCGATCCCGGGACTCGGGATTCTCAAGGAGCTCTTTGACCTGGTCGTGCACGGGACGATGCCGATGGTGTTCCTGAAGCAGTTCCGCGACGCGACGGTCGGCACCGACGCCTGCTACCAGGCGGTGGTCGAGGCCCCCGCGCAGGTCACGAGATTCCGCAAGGCGGGCGAGATCGCGGCCGATTACGGCGTGACCATCAAGGACTACGCCAGCCACCCGATCGTGGCCGACCTCGGGCTGCGCGGGAACATCGATCCCGGTACGGGCGAGTGGCGAGGCCCGGTCTCAAGCTCCTGGTATGTCGATTTTGATTTTCAGGTCCTGAACGCCACGGGCACATGGCCGAAGTGAACAGGTCGTGAGCAACGGGGCGACGCCTGGCGTCGTCAGCGGGCATACCAGGGCGTGATGGCCATCGCCATCCGATCAGGGTTTCGGATCCCATGGTCACGCATCCAGAGATCGGCCGCGGCGACCAGCTCGCGGCCCTCGTCGCCGCCGCGCTGCTCGCCGAGCCTTCGACGCGACACGGCGGCGAAGAGCTGCATGGGGATGGCCTCGAAGAGACGGACCGCCCGCTCGAGGCGACGGACGGCCTCGCCACGATCACGTCGGTGGACGGCCAGCCCGGCCTTGAGGAGCGTCGCCAGGGCGTTGGCGTAGGGCATGTCCTCGGCCTCGATTGTCCGGGCCCGCCGCTCGACTTCCCGCAGCAGGGTGGCTGGTTCGTGGGAGATGAAGGCCAGGCCCAGCGCCGAACGGGCGCGAAGCTCGCCCACGAGCAGGCGACAGATCTGGGAGCGCAGGATGAAGGCGCCCTTGAGTGCCGGCCATTCCCGGCAGTGACGCGCGAGCGTGGACTGCGGATCGCCGCGGTAGAGGTCGACGTAGGTCGCGCCCATCAGCCCGGTCATGTTCTGGATGTTGTACTCCTCGGGCGACCAGCGGCCGATCGAGTCCTGGATCAGCCGGCGCGCTTCCTCCGGGCGGTCGTCGGCGAGCAGGCAGAGGGGCTGCATGAAGGTGCCGAGGTTGACCTGGGTAAAGAGGTCGCCCGTATCGTGCGCGATCTTGAGTAGCCGATCGCAACGCCGGCGGATCTCGGGCCAGTTCCCCTCGTACGAGAGACACCAGAGGGCATAGGTGTTGGATTGCGCGAGCTCCCACGCCGCGCCGGTGCAGCGTTCGCGGAAGATCTCGATCGCCTGGTCGAGAATGGCCCGTCCGCGTGCCCACCGGCCGAAGCAGAAGTCGCGATAGCCGCGGGCCAGCAGGTGCAGCGCGCGGGTGTAAGGCTGGTCCAGGTGCCGGCAAAGGGTGGCCGCGGCCTCGAGCATCTCGGACGTTCGCCGTCGAGTCGAGAATCCCTCGATCGACGTCTGCGCGGCCTCCCAGCATAACGCACGGGCGATGCGGAAGGGCTCGCCGGCCCTGAGGGCCCAGAGGAGGTTGAGGGTGTGAAACGCCGGGCCGACGATGATGTTCTTGGACGCCAGCCCCGTGCCCACGGCCCAGGCGAGGTCGATTCGCGTCAGCTCCTGGGGATCGATCTGCGACGCGTCGCGCTCCCGGAAATGCAGGCCGCGGCGAGCGAGCCGAAACCGGTTGAACAACAGGAGGGCCAGCGCCCGGAGCTTGCCGTCCGGCAGCTTCATGCCGACCCTGCCGAGGACCCGCCGCAGGGCCTCGCGGCCGAGGTCCATCTCTCCGCCGGCACAGTAATGGAACGCGGCGCGGCGCTCGAGCTCGATCCCCTCGGCGGTGTCGGCGTCGGCCGCTGCGACGCGGTACTCCTCGGCCGCCTCGACGCAACGCCCGGCGTTGGCCACCGTCTCGGCCAGGCGAACGCGCATGCGGCGCCCCTCGTCGCCGGCGAGCGGGCGCAGCTCGATCGACCGGCGATAGAGCTTGGCCGCGCGGTCGAAGGCCAGGGCCGAGGCGGCGAGGTCGGCGGCCTCGGCGTAGTAGCGGCCCGCTTCCGACGTCCGATCTGCCCCGAGGAAATGGACGGCGAGGGTCTCGGGATCGGCGGAGCCGGCCGACTCCAGCGTCTCGGCAAGCCGCCCGTGATGGTGCCGGCGACGGTCCGTGTCGAGTACGCCGACGATGACCTCACGGATCCGGTCGTGATAGGTTTCGACGTCGTCGTCCAGGCGCGGCCCGGTCCCCCGGACCAGGCGCGCGGCCCGCAGGCCCGCCGCGACCTGGCGCTGCGACGTCAACAGGTCGCTGGCCGCATAGGCCAGCCCCATCCTGATCGGCTGGCCCGCCACGGCGAGCGTCTCGAGGAACCGCCGCGAGTCATCGGACAGGCGCTCGATCCGCCGCCAGAGCACCTCGTCGAGGTTGAGGCCATCGCCTCGCGAGGGGAGCGCGACGCCCTCGGCCACGTGCCGCGCCAGCTCGTAAACGAAGTACGGGTTGCCTCCCGACTCCCGGGCGATCTGGTCGGCGCGGCCGGCCAGGTCGAGCTCGGCCCCATGCGATTTCAGGAGTAACAGGGCCAGCTCGCGCGCCGCCTCGGCCGGGAGGGGCGCAACGCTCACCTCGTGCCGCACGGCCGACGGGCCGGCCGGAGGCAGGGCCTCTCGGAGCGCCCGAAGCCCCGCGCTGGTCTCGATATACTCGCTGCGGTAGCAGACCAGGAGCATCAGACGCGGGGAACCGGGTGGCCGGAAGATCTCGGCGATCAGGGCCGCGCTGTCCAGGTCGCTCCACTGGACGTCGTCGATGCAGAGCACAAGCGGACGGCTGGCGGCGAGGCGGGCCATCAGCTCGCGAAGCGCCGCGAAGGCTCGCTCCCGCAGCTCGCGCAGGTCGCGGCCCCGACCCGGCTCGCGCTGCGACCCCTGGATCGCGTCCACCTTGTCGAGCACGGGAAAGATCCGCGCCAGCGCCCCGATGTCGACCGGCAGAAGCGCGCGGGCCTCGTGGTACGAGAACCGACCCAGGTAGCGGGTAAGCACGTCCATCAGCGGGTCGACCCCCTTGTAGGGGATCGACTCCTGCTCGAAGCAGCGCCCGGCGAGGACCACCACATCCCGCCGGGCACTCAGCCCATCGAGGAAGTGCTGGACCAGCGACGACTTCCCCGCTCCCGACCGACCATGCACCTCGACGATGGCCGTCTTGCCGGAGAGCACCTCGGCGAAACTGGACTCGAGGACCTCGAGCTCGGACTGGCGGCCGACCAGGGGGATGCCGGCGGCCGGCGAGTCGTCGAGAATTGCGAATTCCCCAGAGACGTCCTCTCCCAGTCGTACGAGGATCTCGGCACCCTTCAGACGCTCGGCCGGATTGCGGCGAAGGAGCTCGACGCACAGTCGGTTCAGGTCGGGCGGGACCGTCGGATTCAGCTCGATCGGCTCGGGGGCGTCGAACTCCTGCTTCTTGAGCAGAACCTCGCGAAGCCGGCCGTGGTACGGCAGGCGTCCAGTCAGCGACTCGAACAGCATGACACCCACGGCATACCAGTCGCTCGCCGGCGTGAGGGCCTCGCCCGCGGCCTGCTCGGGCGCCATGTACGACGCGGTGCCCGCCATGCTGTCGTCCGAGTCGTAGAGCGGACCCGAGCCCGGCCGATCCTCGGTCGACTGCGGCATGGCCATCTCGGCTACCAGGCCGAAGTCGAGGAGCAGGACGGTTCCATCGTGCCTGACGAGGACGTTCGACGGCTTGATGTCGCGGTGCAGCTTGCCGGCGGCATGGAGCGCGAGCACGCCCCGGACGAGCTGCGGAAAGGCCCGCCTCAACCGCTCGAGGTCCAGGGGAAAATCCAACCGCCCGCGGCGCGGGTCGGTCCGTCGCCGTCCCGAGGGCCCGGCTTCGACCGTGCGCGAGACGTCGATGGTGGTCCCGATCCCCAAGGGGACCGTCGGGGGCGCCATCGGACCGGCGCCGGTGAAGTCAGGGGGAGACTCGACCGCCGAGGTCTCGGTCAGGGAGCCGAAGGCCGGCGCCGCCCGATCGGGATCGGTCGTCTTCTCGGAATGCCAGCCCGCTCGCCTGTCCGTGCGGCCCCCGTCGTCGAGCGTTCCCCGGGTCGTCTGGCCGCGGGTCGGCTCGACTTGCCTCATCGAGAACTCGAGCGAGTCGTCACGAGGTGAAGGCTCCGGACGAACGTGGCACAGGAAGTCGACTCCCTCGATCAGGGGCATGGTCAGGAACCAGATGTCCCCCGTCATCGATAGCTCGAACAGCGGGATCAAGTTGGGATGTGACAGGTCGGCCAGCGCGCGGAACTCGTGCTTGAACCGGAAGATGGCCGAGGCGTCCGTCTTCCTCACCGTTTTGAGCGCCACCCGGGCATTCCGGGCACGGTCGATGGCCTCGTAGACGACGCCCATGCCGCCGCGGCCGAGCTCGCGAACGATCTCGTACCCCGCGACCACCGGCAGCAGCGGACCGGACCCGGGTCCTGCTCCGCCTTCCCAGACCACCGGGGCACGGACGATCGTTTGCTCGCCGGGATCGGTCGCCTCGCGGTTGACCGCGGGTCCGACGGACGTGGTCGGTTCCGGACCGATGCGCGTAAAGAGAACTGGAGGACCGGCTGTTTCCTCGGCGCCGCCAGACCCCGGTGCCGCCGGGAGGGTCCACTGGCCCGACTCATCCCTGTCATCCGACAGCGTCGACTCCGGGTCCGTCCGGCCCGCCGACTGCTCTTTCCGGAGCCGTTGAACGGTCTCCGAACAATGGCAGCAGCCGCTCAGGTGCATGTTCACGACTTCGGCCATGGATCCGGACGCACGTCCGGCCACATACGCCTCGAGATCCGCATGGTTCGGGCAGCACGGCCCTTGAGTCATTTCGCGTCCCTTAGCGACGGACTGCTCGCACGCGAAGATCATCCGCCATGCCCGACCGAGTCGATAACCGCCAATCCGCTGCGGTCGCATCCATGATTTCGGCTCCTGCCCGCCGCGGTCTTGATGCGCAAACGACATCACCGAGGACGACAGCGTGCAGGATAGTCTATTGGCTACGTGGCAAGCAATCAAAGGTATCACAGCCACCCGCGGCTCGGCCATCCCGCGCCGGATCCGCAATGCCGAGCCGCCATTACGACGCCTTGATAGGATTTATGGCGGATTGGATGGACAGCTCCCGGGCCGGGTATGGCTCGGGGATGAGGAGGGGTCCACGAGCCTGTGGGCTACCTCCGTCAAGCCGGCCCAATGAGGGGCGATCAGAGGGCGGCGAGGCGGTTGGCGATCGAGGTGAAGTGGGCTGCGGCGGGGCGGCCGGCGGGCGGCCAGACGGTGAGGAAGCCGCGGTAGCCGATCTCCTCGAAGGCCCCGACGTATTCCTCCCAGTCGAGGGCACCGGGAGGAAAGCCGAAGCCGCGGGGATTCGGCGCCATGACACGCGTGCTTGAGGAGGCATCGCTGGCGTAAGCGTGGGCCACCAGCTCGCCGAGTGCCCGCACGGCGGGGATTGGATCATGCCCCGCCTGGAGAAGTGAGGCGGGATCGATGCTCGCCGCAAGCGAAGGGACGGCCAGCCGGTCGAGGAACGAACGAAGGACATCGCCCGACTCGGTGCCGGTCTCAATCGCCAGGCGGACGCCGCGGTACTCGGCGCGGAGGCCGAGCTCGCGGACGGCCGTCGAGAAGACCTCGTGCCGCGGCGCATCATCCTCGGCCGGGACTGGCCCGACCCGTGCGAGAACGACGGCTGTCCCCAGCTCGAACGCCAGGGCGAAGGCGGCCTCGGCACGGCGGAGTCGGTCGTCGAGCTGGTCGGTGCTGTCGAACGGTCGGCGGGTCGGCAGCGAGACGGCCGCGAGCGACAGCTCGACGGTTCGGAGGATGTGGCGGACCTCACGACGACCCGTTTCGCCCAGCCGATGGGGCGCCAGGTCGCCGATTGCGTCGACGACGATGCCCCGGGCACCAAGCCGGGCCGCCTCGTGGATCTGGTCCCGGATCGGGCGTTCGGGATCGAGCCGGAGGGCCAGCGGATTGCGGATCATTCTCGGGCAGTCTCCCCTCGAGGAAGAGATGGCTCAGACGCAACTCTCCAGGATCGTGGCGACGCCCTGGCCCTGGCCGACGCAGAGTGTCGCCAGGCCGAGCTTCGCCCCCTGATCGAGCATCCGGTGGAGCAGCGTCGTCACCAGCCGCGCGCCGGTGGCGCCCAGCGGGTGGCCGATGGCGATCGCGCCTCCGCGGGTATTCACCCGCTTCTCGTCGATCCCGAGCAGCTTGAGCACGCTCAGCACCTGCACGGCGAAGGCCTCGTTGATCTCGATGCATTCGATCTGGTCGAGCGACAGGCCCGAGCGCTTGAGAGCCTTGTGGATCGCGGGAACCGGGCCGATGCCCATCTCCTCGGGGTTCACCCCGGCGACCGCCATCGCCCGGATCTTCGCCAGCGGCTTGAGGCCCAGCTCGCGCGCCTTTTCCTCCGACATGATCAGCGCGGCGGCCGAGCCCACGCTGAGCTGCGAGCTGTTGCCGGCGGTCACGGATCCCCCTTCCGGCTGGAAGGCCGGCGACAGGGATCCGAGGGCCTCCAGCGAGGTGTCGCGGCGGAAGCCCTGATCGACGGTCAACAGATCCTTGCGGCCCGAATCGTCGTGGCCCCAGGTGGGGATGATCTCGTCCTTGTAGTCTCCCTTATCGGTCGCCTCGGCGGCGAGCACGTTGCTGCGCAGGGCGAACTCATCCTGCTTGCCGCGGGGGATGCGGTACTTCATCGCCAGGTACTCGGCAGTCAGCCCCATGTGCATCACGGCCTCGCTGTGCCGGCGGAAGAGCAGGGGGCTGGGGTTGTAGTCCTTGGACATGGGGATGTGTTCCATGTGCTCCACGCCCCCGGCGATCTGAACGTCCTCGCAACCGGCGGCGACGCTCATGGCGGCGTCGTTGATCGCGGTGAGGCTCGACGCGCAGTTGCGATTGATCGTCACGCCGGCCGTCTCCTTGGGCAGCCCGGCGATCATCGCGGCGATCCGCGCCACGTCGAAGCCCTGCTCGCCCTGCTGCTGGACGCAGCCCCAGCGCACGTCCTCGATCTGCGCCGGGTCGATCCCGGTGCGCTGCACCAACGATCGAATGACGTGCGCCGAGAGGTCGTCGGCGCGGACGTTGCGGTAATATCCCTTGTCGGCGGACGCCCGGGCGATCGGGGTTCGGGCGGCGTCGATGATCACGGCCTGGCTCATCGTTCAAGCTCCTCGGGAATTGTTCCCAATCTCATCGTCGCGGCCCGGTCAAGAGGCGAGTCCGATCTTCGGCCGCGGGTAGAAGGTCCCGCCGTCCTTCGCCAGCCTCTTCAGGCGCTCGGTCGGCTCGTAACGCTTGCCCAGATCGGCATATTTCGCCAGCTTCTCGACGAGTGCTGCGGCGCCGACGGTGTCGGCCCAGCGGAGGATACCGCCCTTGAACGGCGGGAAGCCGATGCCCAGGATCAGGCCCATGTCGACGTCGCCCGGCTCGCGGACGATCCCCTCCTCGAGCACGCGGGTCGCCTCCAGCAGCATCGGCAGGAACAGCCGGTCGGTGATCTGGGCCTCGCCCATCTCGGACTTCGGGCCCTGCTGGTGCCGGCCGATGATCTCGACCACCGCCGGATTGGGCTCGGGCTTCGAGCCCTTGCCCTTCGTGTTGTAGAACTTCAATGCCGACTTGCCGCCCCCGCCGGCCTCGAGCATGTCAACCAGGATCGACGAGCCGACGGAGCGGTCCGGATACGCGGCGTGGATCACCTTGCCCGCGTAGACCGACGTCGCCAGGCCGACCAGGTCCGTCAGCGTGAGCGGGCCCATCGGCATGCCGAACTTCACCGACGCGCGGTCGATCGCCTCCATCGGTACACCCTGCTCGAGCAGCACCAGCGCCTCGTTCATGTAGGGGAACAGCACGCGGTTGACCAGGAACCCCGCGCAGTCCTTCACGACGATCGGCGTCTTCCGGATCCGCTTGGCCAACGCGACGACGGTCGCGACTGTCTCGTCGCTGGTCTTCTCGCCGCGGATGACCTCGACCAGCTCCATCCGATCCACGGGGTTGAAGAAGTGCATCCCCACGAACCGCTCGGGCTGGCGCCACGACTCGGCCATCCGGGTGATCGAGATGGTCGACGTGTTGCTCGCCAGGATGGCGTCGTCCTTCATCACGCGGGCGAGCTGGGCATACGCCTCCTTCTTCGCGGCCTCATTCTCGGTGATCGCCTCGATCACGATGTCGGCATCGGCGAAGACCGAGTGACTCGTCGAGGTGTTGAGCATCGCGAGCATGTTCGCCATGTCCTGCGGCGTGGCCCGGCCGATCTTGATCCGGCTCATGACGACCTCGCTGGCACGCTGGAGGCCGTCCTTGAGCCGCTCGTCGTCCACGTCGACCATCGCCGTACGGATGCCCGAGCGGGCGTGCGCCGTCGCGATGCCGGCGCCCATCAGGCCCGAGCCGAGCACGCCGACGGAACCGATTGCCCGCGGCTTGATCGACGCGTCCTCGACGCCCGCGTCGCGCGAGAGCCGGTTCTTCATGAAGAAGATCGCAATCAGGTTGCCCAGGATCGGCGAACCGACGATCTCGCCGACGGCCTTCTGCTCGGCCTTGAGCCCCTCTTCGAGCGACAGGTTGCAGCCCTCGCGAATGGCCCGGAGCGCGGCGAGAGGCGCGGGGTATTGCTCCCTGGTCTTCGACTTGACCAGCCCTTCGGCCACGGCGAAAGCAAACGTCATCTGGTCCTGGTCGAGCCCCAGCGGCCGGCGGAGTTCCTCGCGGCGCGTCTTCCACTCGCCGGACTGCTGGAGGTATTCGATCCGCCGCTTGCCCTCCTCGACGAGCCGCTCGACGGGCACGGCGTCGAAGACCAGCCCGATCGCGGCGGCCTTCTGCGCCGGGACCGGTTCACCGGTGGTGATGATCTCGATGGCCGGGTTGAGCCCGACAAGCCGGGGCAGGCGCTGGGTGCCGCCCCAGCCGGGGATCAGCCCGACCTTGACCTCAGGCAGAGCGATCTGGGTGTGCGAGGCCGACGAGGCGATGCGGTCGTCCATCGCCAGCGCCAGCTCGGTGCCGCCGCCCATGCAGTTGCCGTCGATCAGCGCGACGGTGGGGAACGGCAGGGCGCCGATCCCGTTGAAGATCTGGTGGCCGGCGCCCAGCGCGCCGGCGGCCTGCTCGGCGTTGATGTAGGCGAGCATCGCCAGGTCGTTCAGGTCGGCGCCGGCAATAAACTGCCCCGGCTTGCCGCTCTGGAACAGCAGGCCGCGGAGGTCGGTCCGGCGCGCCAGGCCGGTGACCAGCGCGGCCAGCTCGCGCAGGACCGCCTGACCCAGCGTGTTGACCTTCTTGTCGGGCAGGTCGAACGTGACCAGTGCGATCTTGCCGTCCAGCTCTTCCACTCGGAATGCATCGGACATGGCGATTCCTCGTTCGTAGGTCAGGCTTTCGAGCCTGATACGTATCGGATCGGATCGGGTCGAACCGGTTCAGACCGGACGGAGTGAGGCTGGAAAGCCGGACCTACTGCGAGTACGGCATCAGGATCGGCTGGGCCTCGAGACCCTCGATGGCCTCGAAGCCGCCCTCAGCGATCTTCTCGCCCAGCTTCGTCGCAGCGCGGTAGTACGCGTCGCTCGGGCGCTGGCCGGTGAGCTTGCGCCGGAGCTCCTGGCAGAGCAGGTCGGCGGCGTCCTGCACGAGCGGGTTCGACTGCCGGCCGGCCCACACGCTGGTCGCCAGGATGACGACCATGTCCTGGATCCGCTGCGACAGCTCGGCCATGCGGCACTGGCGATCCGGCAGCTTGAGCTGGTGCTTGACCATCGTGCTGCTGATCTCCATCCGGCTGCGCTGGAGGCCGACGGCGGCGAAGCGGGCGTGCGCGGCAAGCTGCGAGGGAACACCCGGGAACTCGCCGTGGCTCTTGGGCGTGAGCGTCTCCTCGACGCGCCACTTCGCGTAGGGGACGAGTGCCGAGCGCAGTGCCCAGGCGTGAGCCGGGTTCATCGGGTTGGGCTTCTTGAGGCCCGAGGCGACGATGGCCTTGCCAATCGGCTCGAAGTACGCCTTTCCGTGCTCCTTGATGAGGGACTTGAAGAACGCCATGCCGAGCATCTCGCCCTCGCCCTCGTAGATGCACGGGGCCAGGTATTCGTGCACGTTCTCGCCGAAGATGTGGCCGCGGAGGAACGACCGGCCGCCGTGCGTCTTCATCAGCAGCTCGATCGCGGCCTCCTTCTGCGCCTCGCTGCCGAAGATCTTGGCGATGATGCATTCCATCTCGCCGCGGAAGCCCTGGTCGAGCAGCCACGAGCACCAGGCCACGAGCGCATCACAGCCGGTCATGAGCGCCGCGAGGCGCGCGATCCGGCGCTGGACCAGCTCGCGCGAGACGATGGCCGCGCCGTAGGTCCGGCGGAAGCGGGCCCAGGGGATCATGTTGGCCAGCATCACCCGCATCGCGCCGGCGGCCGTGGCGCACAGCGAGACGCGGCCGAGGTTGAGACCGTGATAGGCGATCGTCAGGCCGTCCCCCTGTGCCGGGCGGAGCAGGTTCTCGCGCGGCACGCGGAAATCGCGGAACTTCATCCCGTTGTTGTGCAGGTGCCGCAGCGCGAGCAGACCGTAGCGGACGATCTGGAAGTGCTCGTCCTCGTGCTCGGGCAGGTCCACGATCAGGACGGCCGGCTTGCGGTCGATCAGGCAGACCAGGCCGATCGTCCGGCCGGGCATGGCATTGGTGATGAAGAGCTTCTCGCCGTTGACGACGTAATCGTCGCCGTCGAGCGTGGCCGTGGTCCGCAGCGCGGTCAGGTCCGAGCCGGCGCCGGGCTCGGTCAGCGCGAAGGCCGAGAGCTTCTGGCCGCTGGCGAGCTGGGGCAGGTACTTCGCCTTCTGCTCGGGGCTGCCGAAGGTACGCAGCGGGTCGACGGCGCCGATGCAGCCGTGGACCGAGGCGAGCCCGGCGAGCGTCGGCTCGATCGCCGCCATGCGGGTGAGGAATCGCGTGAAGGCGGCGAACGGCGCGCCCTGGCCGCCGTACTGCGGGTCGATCAGGAGTCCCCAGTAGCCAGCGGTGCCCAGTTCGCCGAGCACGGCCTCGGTGATCTTGCCGTCGGGGCCGAACAGGGTGCCGGCGTCGCGGTGCCGGCGGGCGACCTCGAGCGACTCCGCCATCGTGCGCTCGCACTCGGACGAGACCGAGGGCGGCTCGGGCGCGAACAGCTCGCCTGGGAAGTGATGATCCCAGACCGCGCGGTGCACCGGGCTGTTGGCCGTCTGATAGCGGGCCGCGAACAGCGCCTCGACCTGGTCGTCGGCCCGGTCGAGGGTGCCGGTCTTGCGCGCCTCTTCCTCGCTCTTGCCCCCGAGCTTCAGCGCGGTCTCGACAAACGTCTGCGCCTCGGGGGACCGGACGTCGGTCTCGGCCTCGGACTCCCTGACTTGCGTGTTCATGGCATGCGACCTCGTCGCGGCGCCGCCGTCGCACTTGCCGGCGTCGGCGTCCGCGCGGTGAGAGGATATCGGCAGCACGCCGCGCTCGGTGCGGGGCCCCCGCGGGGTCCCGTCGCGCCCGGCGATCGATCACGCGCCGGGGCCTCATTCATGCGCCCCGCCGCCCCATCAAGGCGCCGGCGGCCCCGCGGTTATTATGCGCGGTCGGCGTCGGCGCGGGAACGGGCTAGCCCGGCCCGCTTCGGTACGTTCCTCGACTTCGTGCGCGTGGCACCTCAGGCCACGTCCTGGGAAAGCAGCCAGTCTTCCAGGATCAGGTGATTCATGAACGGCGCCCGGAACACCACCGCGCTATGCGGCAGCTTGCGGGCCAGCCAGTGGTTGCGGCTGATGCTCGGCAGCACCCGGCGCCCGAGGCTGTCGAGGTGCGAGCTCTTGAGCCGCTTCATGACCTTGCCGCTGAGCCGCTCGAAGGCAGTCGGGATCAGCGTGGGCTCGGGGCCGACGTGGATCACCAGTTCGGCGCCGGAGGCCAGCGTGTTCTCCATCGCGTCCCAGAGCCGCTGCGGATGGTCGGTCCACTCGGTCAGCAGCTCGCGGCTGTTCCACTCGTCATAGCTGGCTCGCCCGGTCGTGCACGAGACGACCTCGGGCCGAGGCCGGCAGTTGCCGCCGCCGGTGTGATACAGAGCGACCGCGGCGCGGTTCGGCACGCTTCGCTCCCAGACCAGCGGCGTGTGCAGGGGAGGCCACTGGTTCGGCCGTCGCCTGAGCGTCACGCCGGGCGGCAAGTGCTCGCGCATCTCGGCCTCGAGCAGGTCGAGCGTGTCTGCCTGGCCCAGCAAGATGACCTGGTAGGGCGAGAGGAACGTCGAGGGCCCGACCATCCCGTGCCCCCGGCTGCTGATCGCCGAGCAGAGGCGCTGCACAAGCTCGGGCTCGAGCGTCCCCGACGGGCTGGTCAGAATGCCCAGCTTCGTGTCGGCCGTCAGGTCGGCACAGTCATGAGCCAGCGACAGCGGGATCGGGAGGAGCTGCTCCATCTCGTAGACGCCGCCGAGCACCAGGGCCGACAGCTCGCCGATGCTGTGCCCGAAGCTTAGAACCGCGTCGCGCACCGGCACCTCGAAGACCTCTTCGAGCAAGCGAATCTGCGCCAGCTCGAGCGCGACGATCGTCGCCGTGTCCTCGACGAATGTGTCCAGCGTCGCGGGGGCCCGTCCCGCCACCCGCGCGGCCAGGTCGACCTCCTGCTTCTTGACCTCGGCGCAGACGCGGCCGGCGCGGTCGAGCATCTCCCGCACGACCGGACCATACACCGGATGCGCCAGCAGCTCGGGGCCCCGCCCGATGTTGCTTGCGTCGTAGCCGCGGAACGCGATGGCCGCCGTGCCGATCTGTTGCTTCAGCTCATCACGGGACAGCGCATGTTGACCGGGCGAGACGGCCCGTAGCCGGGGTGCAACATCGGCGGACGGCGAGGCCGGCCTGTCCGATGGGGCACTCGACTCCACCGGACGGGGCCTGAGCCAGCCTGCCGGCCACAGCCGCAACCGCCCATCCCGCGCCCTGCTTCTGGTTTTTCGAGTGGCCATGATTGAGCCTTCGCGCACGACGCGGTTGCCGACGTCGGCGGGGGACCTGGATTTCACTTACCTATCATGAATACGCTCCCAACATCGGCAAGGATCGTGCCAGGCCCGAAAAGGGAGCTTCCGGTGTCGTCGGTCGAGATGATTGCGCCCGCGGACAACCTTCTATGCGACGGGGCGGGACGTTCATCACGGACCCTCGCAGACGGGTTCACCGGGCAAGGTGATAGGTTCGATGGAATTATAGGAGCCGGGCCGAACAAGGGAAGGCAAGAAAGCGCCCGCGCCGGCACGCCCGAGGGACCGGTCGGGAGGGATGCGACGGACGCAACGGTCGATCGGCGCAGGCCGCGTCATACATCTCTTGCTGGAACGACATCGGCCGTCCGGACTGTTCCGCGCGTCGCGACAACCGCCGATGTGCGGCGTGCGAGCCTTCGGCCGAGGTTGCGGCCGCGGGTCGATTCCTTCATGATCGTGTGAAGGCGGGCCGCCGGCGCGGCCCCGGCATTGAGGTAAACCGTGGCGACCCGCGAGCGGCCCTTCCACCAGCAACGCATCCTCGAAGTACCGGCCGGGCGCCTCGCGGCGGTGGTCGGGACCTGGCACGAACCGGCCATCCTCGAGGGCGGCGTCGGATTCGGCGAGGCCGGACGATGGAGCATCTACGCGGCCTTCCCACGGCTGGTCGTCGAGGCGATCGACGACCGCGTGCAGATCGTCTCGGAAGGAGAGATTCTTCACCGCGCAACAGGCGACCCGCTCGACTTTCTCGCCGGTTTCGCCGAAGGCTTTAGCCTCGCCAGGCCCAACGACCAGCCCGATCCTGATTGTGCCCCCTTCCAGGGCGGACTGATCGGCTTCCTGGCCTACGACCTGGCACCGTGGATCGAGCGGCTCCCCAGGCGGCTGCCGCGCGACTCGCGAATGCCCGACATCCGGATGGGCCTGTACGATACCGCCGTGATCCATGACGCGCGCACCGGCTCGGTGACGTTGCACGCCTGGAACCTCATGGATGATGGGCGAGAACGCGTCGAGCGGCGGCTCAACCGCTGGGCCAGGGCGATCGAGGACGAATGCCTGGCGCACGACGGATCGATCGTCGCGGGACGGCCGCTGACGTTGACCTCGCCGTTCGATCGGCAAAGCTACGGCCACTCCGTCCGCAGGGTGCTCGACTACATCGCGGCCGGCGATATCTTCCAGGTGAACCTTTCCCAGCGCTTCGAGGCCCGCGGCGAAATCGACGCGCTGAACACCTACCTGCGACTCCGCCGAGTCAGCCCCGCGCCGTTCTCGGCGTTCCTGCGCTGGGATGACCTGGCGGTCGTCTCGGCGAGCCCCGAGTGGTTTTACCAGACGCGCGGGCCGCGAATCGTCACCAGGCCGATCAAGGGCACGCGGCCCCGCGGGGTTTCGCCGGACGACGACGCCCGGCTCGCCGCCGAGCTGGCTGCGTCGCCGAAGGACCGCGCCGAGCTGACGATGATCGTCGACCTCGAGCGAAACGACGTCGGCCGCGTGAGCCGTTACGGGTCGGTCGTCGTCGAGGAGGCACTCCAGGTGGAGACATTCCCCCAGGTGCACCACCTCGTCGCCACAGTCTCGGGCCTGCTGCGGCCCGACGTCGGGCCGATCGACCTCGTGCGGGCGATGTTCCCCGGCGGATCGATCACGGGCGCCCCCAAGATCCGCGCGATGGAGATCATCGACGAGCTCGAGCCGAACCGCCGCGGCCTCTACACCGGAGCCATCGGCTACCTGAGCCGGGGCGGCGCGAGCGCGTTCAACATTGCCATTCGCACGATCCTGGTCGAGGGCGACCGCGCCAGCTACCAGGTCGGCGGGGGGATCGTCGCCGACTCGGATCCGGATGCCGAGTATGAAGAGACTCTCGCCAAGGGAAAGGCCCTACGCGCGGTGCTCGAAGGGCAGGGGGGAGACAACCCACCATGATCTGGATCGGCGGCGACGTCGTGCCGGAAGAATCGCTGTGCATCAGCGTCCTGGACCGGACGTTCGAGCACGGCCTCGGGCTCTTCGAAACCCTGCGCACCTGGAAGGGAAACGCCACGTTGCTCGATCGGCATCTCGACAGGATGCGGCGCTCGGCCGCGGCGCTTGGGTTGCGCCTGGACCCTCGCAACGAACCCGATGCCTCGGCCGTGCGCCGGCTGTGTGACGCCGCCGGCTTCGGCCCCGAATCTGATGCGCGGCTGCGGATCACGATGACGGGGGGATCGGGCGCCGACGGCGCTTCGACACTCTGGATGACTGCCGGCCCGCCTCCGCCCGAGTTTCCCGATACGCGGGGTATCAGGATCGACCGGACCATGCTGGTCGACCCAGCCGATCCGCTGGTGCGACACAAGACGCTCAACTACTGGCGGCGGCGGATCGAGCAGGAGCGTGCGGCGGGCGAACAGGCTGACGAGGTCCTCTGCGTGACCCCCGACGGCCTTGTGTGCGAGGGAACGCGGGCAAACATCTTCCTGGTCGAGCGCGGGCGTCTGCTCACCCCCGGAGCGGATGGACCCTTGCTCGCCGGCATCCAGCGCGGGGTCGTTATCGAGCGCGCCCGGGGCGCGGGGATCGAGGTTGCCGAGGGTCCGGTGCCGCTCGCGGCGATCGCCGGTGCCGACGAGGCATTCCTGACCAATTCGTTGCGAGGTATCGTGCCGATCGGCCGGCTGCTGGGAACGGACTGGCCGGCGCCTGGACCCGTGACCCTGGCGCTCAGGGAAGACATTCGATCCTGGCTCGAAAACGGAGGAATGACACCGTGACGACAGTCGCCGATGTGGCCGCCTGGCTCGAGGAATTCGCCCCGTCGCACCTGGCCGAGTCGTGGGATAACGTCGGCCTGCTCTGGGGCGACCCGGACACGACTGTTGAGCGTCTGATGACCTGCCTGACCGTCACGCCGACGACGGCGGCCGAGGCGATCGCCGGGGGCGCCTCAATGATCGTCAGCCATCACCCGATCCTGTTCCGCGAGACCCGGCGCATCCGGGGCGACCTGCCGGAAACCGGATACCTGTGGTCGCTGGCGCGGACGGGGGTCGCGATTGCGAGTCCGCACACGGCCTTCGATAACACGACGGGCGGAATCAACGATACGCTCTGCGACCTGCTCGGGATTCGCGATCTGACGGTCCTCCGGCCCTTCGGTCCCGATCGGGCCAACCCCGGTACTCCGGCCCGCTCGTTCAAGGTGGTGGTGTTCACGCCCGAGACGGACCGCGAGGCTGTCTTGACGGGGGCCTTCGAGGCGGGCGCCGGCGAGATCGGCGAGTATCGCGAGTGCTCGTTCGCGATCCCCGGCGAGGGAACATTCTTCGGCACGGAGGCGACGGATCCGACAGTCGGCCAGAAGGGCCGGCGCGAGCGAGTCGCCGAGCTGCGGCTGGAGTTCGTCTGCCCGGGTCACCGGCTGGCGGACGTGCTGGCGGCCGTTCGCACGCGTCATTCCTACGAAGAGCCGGCGATCGACGTCTACCCGCTGCACGACATGCCGTCGTCAACGCCGGCGGCTGCCCTTGGGGCCGGACGTATCGGGACGCTCAAACGGCCGACGACCCTGGCGGAGTTCGCCCGGGATGTGGGACGGAAGCTGCCTGGAGGCTCCGTGCAGTTCGCCGGTCCCGAGGCCCGGACGGTGGCGCGTGTCGCCGTGTCGTGCGGCGCGGGGGACGATTTCCTCAAGGACGCCGCACGCGCCGGGGCCGACGTGCTGGTCACCGGCGAGGCGCGGTTCCACCGGGGCCTCGAGGCCGAAGCCCTGGGCGTGGCGCTCATCACGGCCGGGCATCACGCCACCGAGCGCCCGGGCGTCGAGGATCTCGCGCGGCGGATCGCCGAGGCGTTCCCCGGGGTCGAGGTCTGGCCCAGTCGCGACGAGCGCGATCCCTTCCAGACTCCGTCCGGCCAGTAAAAAAAACCCCCGGTTGAGCCCGGGGGTTGAAGGTCTCGGTCGATGTCTATCCAGGCGGCTACCGACCGCCGCGAGCGGGGAACGAGAGGACGCGGTCAGGCCTTCTTCTTGGACTTGGCCGTTGCGGAAGCATCTGACTCCTCGGCCTCCTCCTCTGCCTCGACCTCGCCATCCCCCTCGCCCGAGCCGGCCTTCGCGGGCCGCGCGGTCGGCAGCGCCAGGAACATCTGATGCTCCCACTGGCCCGACCAGAACTGTCCGGACCACTTCTGGAGCGAGATGGCCCGCACCGTCGGCCGGTCCTCGTCGCGGATCACCTCGCCCCAGGCGCCGGTGTAGGCCGCGCGGACCTGCGAGGAGCTCTCACCAACGCACAGGAGCCGCTCGCCACTCGGTGAAAGGCAAGCCACGGCCCGCCAATCCTGAGCGCCACTAGTTCCACTACTCATCGTAATTCTTCCCTCGCTTGCCAGTCGCTTCCAATCTATTCGCGGACCCCAAAACTCGGCCTGGGCCCTTTTCCGAACCTCGCGGCATCACTCAGGTTGGACTCCCCGCCCGATCTCATTCATCCACGAAACCGCGTGACACCAGGACAGTCTCACGAGCGGGAATCGGCTCGGCGTTTTGCCGTAATCCGCTGGCTTGCACGAATTTGGGCAGGGAGGGAACGGACGGTGCCGGATCCGGCGCACCCTCGTGGGGATGGGACCGCGATCGAGGGGGATTCGGGATCAGCACAACCTCACTAAATTCTAGCGGGCCGATGGTCGCAGGGCGAACAAAAACTTTGAAAAAGCTGCGAAGGCCCGGAAGCGGGGAGGACTGCGGTCCCGAAGGGAGAGGGAATGAGCGGGGTCTGGAGGGGTCGGCCTCGGCGATTGTTCACAGCCTGAGCAGGACCTTCCCGTGCCGGCCCACCGCATCCGCCTCTTTCACCGCCTCGCCCAGCTCGGCCAGCGGATAGGTCCGGCCGATCTCGGACGCCAGCACACCCTTTCGGATCATGGATGCAACTTCGCGGAACACCAGCAGCGATGCAGGAATCGACCGAGCACGCATCCAATGGCCCAGCCAGAATCCCTCGATGGTCCGCTGGCCGGAGATCACCAGCCGGGGATCGACGGGAATCGGTTCGCCGGACAGGGTGCCATAGAGCATGAGGCGGCCTTCGGGGGCGAGCGAGCGGAACATCGCGGCGCCGGTGTCGCCGCCGACGGGATCGATCGCGTGGCGCACCCCATCGGGGCCGGCGATCCGCCGAACCTGCTCGTCGATGGGACCGTCCGAGCTGGAGATGACGGCATCGCCGCCCAGGGCCTTGAGCTCGTCGATCGCCTCGCGGCGGCGGACGACGTTCAGGGTCTTGAACCCGTCGTGGCGGCCCAGCTTGATCACCATGCGGCCGAGGGTCGAGCCGGCGGCCGACTGGAGCAGCCACTCGCCGCGCCTGACCTTCAGCACGTGACGCACGAGAGCCAGCACGGTCGTCGGGTTCACAAACGCGGCCGCGGCCTGCTCATCCGGGATGTCATCGGCAATCGGCCGGGCCTGGCGGGCGGGGATGATCGCGTACTCGGCCCAGTTGCCCCCGGCGCCGTTGATCGCCAGCACTCGCTTCCCCCGGACCAGGCGCCCCAGCAGACCGGGGCCGACCTCGTCCACCACGCCCACGCCCTCGAAGCCCGGGGTGGACGGCAGGCTCGGCAGGACGCCGTACCGACCCCGCACGACCATCATGTCCGACGGATTCACCGGGCTGAGGATCATCCGCACTCGGACCTCTCCAGGCCCGGGATGCGGCTCGGGGACGTCGCGGACCTGGAGGACCTCGGCGGGTTCGCCGAAACGCTCGAAGACGGCGGCTTTCATGCTCTTACCAGTTTTCAGTTTTCGGTTTTCGGTTTTCAGTGCGGAAGGCGCCCGGAGAGGCTGACTCTAGGGACTCGGCGGTTCTCGATCAACCGTCTACCGCCTAGGACTTTGGTCGGAGATCCATTATGCTGGTCGCGTGCGGAGGCGAGGCCGGAAACGAACGCGAGGCTTGCGAAGCGACCCATGATCGTCACGACCGACTGGCTGGCGGAGCACCTGGATGACCCGGACGTCCGGGTCGTGGACATGCGCGGGTATGTGGTGACGCGTCCGGTCGGGCCGGGCGTCGAGGAGGCCGAATATCGCGGTGCCCGCGACGAGTACCTGGCCGGGCACATCCCGGGCGCGGTCTACGTCGACTGGACGCGCGACATCATCGACCCGGCCGATCCGGTGCCCGTGCAGATCGCCCCGCCGGATCGGTTCGCCGAGGCGATGGCCGTGCGGGGCATCGGCGACAGCACGCACGTCATCGCCGTCGATCATGCCGGCGGGCAATACGCGACGCGGCTCTGGTGGGCGCTCGGGTATTACGGCCACGATCGGGTCAGCGTTCTCGACGGCGGCTGGAACCGGTGGCGAGACGAGGACTGCCCGACGCAGGAGGGCGAGGTCGAGGTGCCTCGCGGAGTTTTTACACCCCGGCCGCGGCCCGGACAGCGGCTGACCGCCGAGGAGCTGCGAGCCCATCTGGGCGCGGTCGGCCGTGATTTCCAGCTCCTGGATGCCCGCGACGAGGCGCAGTTCACGGCGACAAAACGCCGAGGACCCCGCGGCGGGCACATCCCAGGCGCACTCCACGTTCCGCGCGAGCTGTTCTTCGCCCCCGGCGGCGGATTTCTGCCGGTGGAAGAGGTCCGGCGCCGGGTCGAGGAGCGCGGCGTCCATCCGGGCCGGGTGGTGGCCTATTGCAACGGCGGCGTGGCGGCCACCGTGGTGCTGTTCAACCTGGCCCGGCTGGGATACGGCGACCTGGCCAACTACGACGGCTCGTGGAACGAGTGGGGCGCCCGCGCGGACCTCCCGGTCGAGCCGTGAGCGCGACGGCCTGGGCGACGGTGAATTCGAAGCGGCCGGGGCCATCGCAGGCCCCGGACCGGCCGGGAACGTGCGATTCCGAGACCGCGGGAGGAACGTCGTGATCCGCGTGATCGACTATCACAAGGCCTACCGCGAGACCGTCGCGGTCGACGGGCTGAGCTTCGAGGTCCCGCCCGGCGCGGTG